>JANOKL010000589.1:0-4167 GCA_031419215.1 Luteolibacter sp.
ACCCCATTTCCCGCCGCCCTGCCTGGCAGGACCGCGAAATCTCAGCCCTCTGGAAGCTCCGGCTCGACTGAGTCTTTTCGTCATTCGGAAATTCGTCATTCGAAATTCTCGTTCTGCGCCGCCCCTCTGCTTGACAGGTCGGGAAATTTGGCCATTCTCCCGCCCCCGCCGCGTCGGAAACGTGGAGGAACCGCATTTTTATGAAAAAGGATCTTCATCCCAAATACAGCCCGGCCGTGTTCGTCGACATGACGACCGGTGCGCGCTTCATCACCCGCTCCTACAAAGAGTCGGCCAAGAAGGAAGTCATCGACGGCGTTGAGCACAACGTCATCTCGATGGGCATCACCTCGAACTCCCACCCGTTCTTCACGGGCCAGAAGCAGTTCGTCGATACCGAAGGTCGCATCGACAAGTTCACGAAGCGCTTCGGCGCTGTCCGTCGCGTCGGCAAGCCAAAGCTCGACGCCTGATGCCACTCACCGGAGCTTCTCCGGTGACAACGGATTCCCCAAAACGCCCGTCCGCACCTCGCGGCCGGGCGTTTTGCTTGGCGTCGCGCCCTTCCAACGCTTTGCTCCAGCCGTGCTCGCGAAACGCATCATTCCCTGTCTCGACGTGACCGACGGTCGCGTCGTCAAAGGCGTCAACTTTGTCGACCTCATCGACGCCGGAGATCCGGTCGAATGCGCCATGGCCTACAATGCCCAGGAGGCCGACGAGCTCGTCTTTCTCGACATCACCGCCTCGTCCGACAACCGCAACACCATGGTCGATGTGGTCCGCCGCACCGCCGAGCACTGCTTCATTCCCCTCACCGTCGGCGGCGGCATCCGGACGGTCGACAACATGCGGGAAATGCTCTGGGCCGGCGCGGACAAGGTCGGCGTCAACACCTCCGCTGTGAACAATCCCTCGCTCGTCGATGCCGGGGCCAAGGCCTTCGGTAGCCAATGCATCGTGGTGGCCATCGACGCGAAACGCGAAGGTCCGGGAAAATGGGGCGTCTACACCCACGGCGGACGCACCCCCGTCGGGCTCGACGCCGTCGAGTGGGCGAAGGAAGTCTGGCGTCGCGGAGCCGGGGAAATCCTCCTCACCAGCATGGACTCCGACGGCACCCAGGCCGGTTACGATCTTGAACTCACCGCCGCCGTTTCGAGGGCTGTCGGCATCCCCGTCATCGCCAGCGGCGGCGCGGGCAACCTCGACCACATGGTCGACGTACTCGAAAAGGGCCAGGCGGATGCCGTGCTCGCGGCCAGTATTTTCCACTTCGGAAAGCACACGGTCGGCGAGGCCAAGAGGCACTTTGCAAAGCTTGGTATTCCAGTCCGGCCGCCGGTTTCCGCCTCGGTCCTCTAAAAAGATTTTTTCTTGCGTCGCTGTTTGCTCTAGCTCATACGCTTGTGTGTCCACACGGCACATGGGGTGGGAACACGCTTCGCTGGTCTTACGCCATGGTCTCAGGAAGCGATTATGTGATGGCGTAATCTGAGAATAGACGAAAATGGACATCTACGTGGGCAACCTGCCCTACACCGCGACGGAAGAAGACATCACAGGTCTCTTTGCCTCGTTTGGCCCGGTCGAACGGGTCAAAATCATCACAGACCGTGAAACCGGACGCTCGAAGGGATTCGCGTTTGTGACCCTCGGTGACCAAAGCCAGATCGAAGCGGCTGTTGAAGCCCTCAACGAATACGACCTCCAGGGCCGCGCCCTCCGTGTCAACGCCTCCGAACCGAAGGAGAACAAGCCCTTCGGTGGCGGCGGTGGTGGTGGCTATCGCGGCGGCGGCGGCGGCGGCGGCGGCGGCGGCGGTGGTGGTGGATACGGCGGCGGCGGTGGCGGCTACAAAGGTGGCGGCGGCGGCGGTGGCTACAAGGGTGGTGGCGGCGGCGGTGGCTATAAAGGTGGCGGCGGCGGCGGTGGCTACAAAGGTGGCGGCGGCGGTGGTGGCTACAAAGGTGGCGGCGGTGGTGGCTACAAAGGTGGCGGCGGCGGCGGCTACAAAGGTGGCGGCGGCGGCGGTGGCTGGGATTGATCCCTGACACATCCATCCAAGAAACTTTTCCCACACCCGGCTTCGAGAGAGGCCGGGTGTTTTTTGTATCGTCGTTCGTAGTTCCGCCCTTCAGAGGGCCTCTTCCGCAAGGAGTCGGAAGAGGGTCGAAGGTCTGAAGGTCGAAAGTCTTAAAGTCGGACACTGCCAACTCTTTCAGACCTTCGACTTTCAGACTTTTAGACCTTCAGATGGGCCAACGGCCCATCACAGATAAACCCGCGTCACCCTCGGCGTGATGCCCGTGAAAATCTCCCAGGAGATCGTCGAAGCCTTCACTGCCAGCTCCGCGACAGAGATGTTCGGCCCGAACATCTCGACTTCGTCTCCTTCGGTCACGGCCGGGCCATCGGTCACGTCGATCATCACCTGATCCATCGTCACGCGTCCGAGCAGCGGAAAGCGTTGGCCACGGATGTAGACCTCCGCGCCGTTTCCGGAAACATGACGCGGATAGCCGTCGCCATAGCCGATGCCAACCGTCGCCACCCGGGTTGGACGGCTGGTGACGAAGGATCGTCCATACGAAACCCCATGCCCGGCGGGCAGGGTCCGGATCAGGGTGACTCGCGATTTCAAGGTCATCACCGTCTTGAGCTTCTGCTGATGCTCCGGCAGCGGGGAAACGCCGTAGAGCAGAAGGCCCGGTCGCGTGAGATTGCAGGAGCCTGCCGGATAGCCAAGCAGTCCCGCGCTGCTCGAAAGATGCCGCCATTGGAAGCGATCCGCACCACCGAGTTCGGCCAAGACCTTTTCGTAGCAGGCGAACTGCGTGAGCGTGAACTCGCGATCCTCATCGGCCGAGGGCAGGTGCGATCCCAGTCCCTCGATTTCCAAGTGCTCCAGCGTCATCAGCTTCGCGAGTGTCTTCGGCAGATCCTCGGCGACGAAACCGCCTCGACCCATCCCGGTGTCGACCGCCAGATGGACCTTCAGGCGTGTGCCCACATCCGCCGCCAGCTCGTTGAAATGGCGGGCCTCCTCGAGCGAGGAAAGACAGGGAGTCCAGTCCTGCGCGACGATTTCCTCACGCTCTTCCGACCAAGTCGCCCCGAGCAGATAAATCCGCGTGTTCACCCCGGCATGCCGGATCCGTCGGGCCTCACCGACATTCGCCACGCCGAAAAACGCGATATCCTCGGTCGCCAGCGTTCGCGCGATTTCCTCCAACCCGTGGCCATAAGCTCCGGCCTTCACCACCGGCATCACCTCACAGCCACCGGCCTCACGAGCCACGCGGAGATTGTGCCGGAGGGCGCTCAAATCGATCTCCGCCCATGCGCGGGGCGGCGAAACGGCAACAGGATGCTTCACGACCAAGGACCGTATCGCCTCCGCTCATCCCGGCAAGCGTCGTCCAACCGTGGCGGCGTTTTCCAAACGCCAAGCCTGAATCCGATGGCCAGGAGTTTGGAAAACGCTGCCACGATAAAAACCTCCTTTCCTCATCACGTTCCCGCTGGCCCCAGCGCCATGACTTGTCATAAATCAGACCGCATGAGCATCACTCCCGCGGACTACGAAAAGCTTGGCCAGTTCTACCTCGGTCGCGAATACGACCTGGAAACGAAGACCATCCACGATGATCTCGTCCTCTACGATTCGAAGGACATGGTCACCCACGGCGTGGTGCTCGGCATGACCGGCTCCGGAAAAACCGGACTCTGCCTTGCGATGCTGGAAGAAGCGGCGATGGACAACATTCCGGCCATCGTGATCGACCCGAAAGGCGACATCTCAAACCTGCTGCTGACCTTTCCCGAACTGCGCGGCCAGGACTTCCGTCCTTGGGTCAACGAGGACGATGCCGCGAAGAAGGAGCTCAGCCCGGATGACTTCGCCGCGAAGACAGCGGAGACCTGGAAGAAAGGCCTTGAGGACTGGGGGCAATCCGGCGACCGCATCCGGCAGCTCCGAGACAAGATCGACATGACGATCTTCACACCGGGCAGCAAGGCCGGCATTCCCGTTTCGATCCTCGCTTCGTTGCAGGCACCGCCGTTCGAGATCGTCGATGATGGCGAGCTGTTCAGCGAGCGCATCGAAAGCACGGTCTCATCTCTGCTTTCGCTGGTCGGGGTCGATGGCGATCCGATCCAAAG
>JANOKL010000590.1:0-1719 GCA_031419215.1 Luteolibacter sp.
TTCGTTCCGGGAACCCGTCCCTTATGAAAATCATCATCCTTTCCCGCAATTCGAAGCTCTACAGCACCGACGCCCTCGTCCGTGCCGCCGAGTCCCGTGGCCATGAAGTCCGCGTAGTCGATTATCTTCGCTGCTACATGAACATCACCTCGCGGAAGCCGAAGATCTACGTCGATGGCGAGGAACTCTTCGCCGATGCCGTGATCCCACGCATCGCCGCCAGCCACACCTTCTACGGCAATGCCGTGGTGAGGCAGTTCGAGATGATGAACGTATTCACCGTCAACGATTCCGTCGCCATCGCCCGCTCGCGCGACAAGCTACGGTCCTTGCAGCTCCTCGCGAAAAAAGGCGTTGGCTTGCCTGTCACCGCCTTCGCTCACCACACGGATGCCACCAGCGAACTCATCAAGATGTGTGGCGGCGCGCCCCTTGTCATCAAGCTCCTCGAAGGCACCCAGGGCGCAGGCGTGGTCCTGGCGGAAACCAAGAATGCCGCGCAGTCGGTCATTGAGGCCTTCAAGGCCGGCAACATGAACATTCTCGTGCAGGAGTTCATTCAGGAAGCCAAGGGCGCGGACATCCGCTGCATCGTTGTCGGTGGCAAGGTCATCGCCGCGATGAAACGCCAGGCTGAGGAAGGCGAGTTCCGCTCGAACCTCCATCGCGGTGGCACCGCCGAAAAGGTGAAGATTTCCCCGGAGGAACGTGCCGTCGCCTGTCGCGCCGCGAAGGCGATGGGACTGAACGTCGCCGGTGTGGACCTGCTGCGTTCCAATCACGGACCGGTGGTGATGGAGGTGAACTCCTCACCCGGTCTGGAAGGCATCGAACAATGCTCCGGCAAGGACGTCGCTGGCATGATCATCGAGTTCATTGAACGAAGCGCCCTGGCTCCTAAGAAGAGCGGGGACAAGTGATCGTGGCGGCGCTTTCCAAGCGCCCGGCCTTTCAGATGCTTGGCATGGCGCTTGAAAAGCGCCGCCACGGTTTCCAGCGGACAATCAGCGCGGCGATCCCCAGCACGATCCCCGCAACAGACGCAAAGACCCACCAAGGAAGTGGAATCTTCGCTTTCACGCGCGTTGTCAGCGGCTTCTTCAAGGCCTCTTCGAGGGTGTAGTCCCAGATGAGGGTGCTGCCGTTGTCTTCGGTGCGGGTGGCATTTGATTCCACTGGCGGTTGCGGAAGGTGGAGGATGTAGAGAAGTTTCCGGCCCTCGATTTCCTTGCGCGGCATGAACAGTCCACCGGCGAAGGCCTTGTTGGCTTCGATGGTCCGATTGAGTTCGAATTCCCGACCTGTGAGCCGGAAATCAAAAGTTCCCGCGAGTTGTTGAGCGGTGGGCGGCAGTTCCTTGGTGGATTCCGGCTTGGAGAGATCGACGAGTTTCAACGCTGACTCGAAGGTGACTCGCAAGTGGATCTTGGTGCGGAATCCGGTGGTGACGATCTCCAGCTTCTCCTGATGGATGCTGGGGTTTTCTGCCAGCATGGACGCGATCGACTTTCGGATCTCTTCCTCGCCGCCGCCGAGTTTCACTGCGCTGGCAGGAAGATCATAGGTGGCCTCGCCCGCGCCGGAGCCGTCTGCGTTGAGCCAGAGCTCTTCCTTGCAGTCGATGCAGGAAGCGACGAACAGGCAGAGCAGGATGGAAAGCGTTCGGAGGATCACGGGGGAATCAAAGCACGAAATTCTAAATTCTAAATTCGAAACGCG
>JANOKL010000591.1:0-8615 GCA_031419215.1 Luteolibacter sp.
GTCGGAAGCCCGTCATTGAAGGCGGCACCGGATGGGTGCAGGCCTTGGAGCAAAGCGATCACTCCCAGATCGTGGCCGCTTGGAACGAAGCGACTCTGGCGGAAGGAAAGACGATTTATTCAGGCCTCTGCGTGACCTGCCACGGCACCAAGGAACAGCCGGGCTCGCTGCCCACCGCGTTGCGTTTTTCCGAAGGGCCATTCAAGAACGGCGCCGATCCCTATTCGATGTATCTGACGCTCACCCATGGTTTCGGCCAAATGGTGGCCCAGCCGCAATACACCACCGAGCAGAAGTATTCGGTCATCCAATACATTCGTGAAGCCTTCCTGCGCCCACACAATCCTTCGCAGTTTTCGGCGGTCGACCTTGTGTCGATGCCGCGTGATTTAGCTCGTGGAAAGAAGGAGAAAAAAGACACCTCGGTGCCACCCTACAAGCGGATGGAGCTTGGAAACTCCCTGATGTGGACCCTTCAGGTGTCTCCGGGAAACATCGCGCAGAAGGCCATCGCGGTGCGGCTTGATGACGGTCCCGGCGGCGTCACGAAAGGTCGTGCCTGGATGGTCTATGACCACGACACGATGAGTGTGGCCACCGCGACGACGGGGGACTTCGTCGATTGGAAAGGCATCGCCTTCGATGGCAGCCACGGCTCGCACACGTCTCTAACAGGCGAGAAGCATTTCATCAATCCGGCTGGCCCCGGCTGGGCGTCGCCGGCACGAAAGTGGGATGACGATGCGCGAGTTCTCGGCAAGGACGGCAAGCGCTACGGCCCGCTGCCGCAGGATTGGGCGAAGTTCGAAGGGGTGTATGAACATGGAAGCCGGTCGGTGATCTCCTACACCGTCGCAGGGATCCGCGTTCTCGAATCTCCGGGTTGGATTGATTACGGATCGACTCCTGTCTTCGTTCGAACGCTGAATGTGGAAGAAGTCCATCTGTCAAAATGGTCCACTCCATTGCCTCTTCTTCGAGTCGCTCCCGACAACTTGAATGTGGTCATGGAGGGCAAAGGTGAGTTGAAGCGCCAGGACGGCTTCTGGGTTGCACACTTGGCATTTGAGCCTCATCCGTCGAAAACGAGATTCTTCATTTCACGCGCGGATTCCGCCTCGCTGGAGTCTCTTGCGAAAACCTTCACCGCTCCACTTGACCTTGAGCCGCTGACCAAAGGTGGACCTTCCCGCTGGTCGCAAACGACCACCACCACCTCGGTGGCAGGCAAGGACGACGCGGCCTTCATCGCCGACGAGTTCCCGCTGCCGCTGGAGAATCCCTTTCAAAGCTGGATGCGCCCTGGTGGTTTTGATTTCACCCCCGATGGCAAGGCCGCCGTCGTGGCCATGTGGAATGGCGACGTCTGGCGCGTGGAGGGAATCATGGACAAGGCTCCCGCCAAGCTCACCTGGCGGCGCATCGCCAGCGGCCTGTTCCAGCCACTCGGGGTGAAGTTTCGCGGCGACGAACTTTTCATCACCTGCCGCGACCAGATTGCGAAACTGGTGGACTTGAATGGCGATGGCGAAACCGACTTCATCCAGTGCTTCAACAACGACGCTGAGGTCACTGAGCATTTCCACGAGTTCGCCATGGGACTTCAGACCGATAAGGCGGGAAATTTCTATTACGCCAAGTCAGGTCGTCACGCGCTCGACAGCGTGGTCCCGCAACACGGCACCCTACTCAAGGTCAGCGCGGATGGATCGAAGACCGACATCCTCGCCACCGGATTCCGCGCGGCGAACGGTGTTTCCGTGAATGACGACGGCACCTTTTTCGTCACCGATCAGGAGGGCTTCTGGACTCCGAAGAACCGCATCAACCTCGTGAAGACCGGAGGCTTCTACGGAAACATGTATGGCTACACCAAAGTCACCGACACCTCGGACTCGGCGATGGAACAACCGATGGTCTGGATCACCAACGTCAAGGACCGCAGTCCGGCCGAGCTTGTCTGGGTGCCGAAGAACGCCTGGGGAAATCTCGGCGGCAGCCTACTGAATTTGAGCTACGGAACGGGTCGCGCCTTCATTGTGCCCCACGAACAAGTCAAGAGCTCATGGCAGGGTGCTGTGTGCGAGTTGCCGATGCCGGCCTTCGACACCGGCATCATGCGCGGTCGCTTCGCTGCTGATGGAGCGCTCTACACCTGCGGCATGTACGCTTGGGCGGGAAATGCCAACACGCCCGGTGGCCTTTATCGGATCCGACGCGGTTCTGCTCCTGCGCAGGTGCCCTTGGAAATCCATGCCTCGAAGGGCTCACTGCGCGCGATCTTCAGCGATCCGATTGACCCCAAGACATGTGCGATGAAGGTCTGGTCGCTCAAGCGTTCCAAGGACTATGGCTCCAAGCACTACGACGAGCACGCGCTGTCGATTGCTGAAGTGAAACGCAGCGCCGATGGCCGCACCCTGACCTTTTCAATCCCGGATCTGGCTCCCACCCACTGCTACGAGTTGAAGGTCGCGGACCGTGTGATCCACGGAACCATCCACCAGCTCAATCCCTGAAACTTGGCCTGCCTCATGAACATTAGATTCTCAACTTTCGGCCTGCTCGCAGCCGTCCTCTGCGTCCACTCATTCGCGGCTCCGGAGAAGGGGACTCGACCGAATGTGATTCTCATGGTCGCAGACGATCTCGGCTATCGCGATCTCGGTTGTTATGGCGCGACGAAGATCGCCACGCCGCGAGTCGATTCACTGGCTCGTGATGGCGTTCGTTTCACCGACGCGCATTCCTTCAGCGCCATCTGCATGCCGTCGCGATATTCGATCCTCACCGGGCGCTACGCGTTCCGCATGAAGCGTGCGATGGACTACGCCTGCAATTTCGATTCCGATCAGGTTCTGCTCCCGATGGTCATGAAGTCCGCCGGCTACCGCACGGCGGCACTTGGTAAATGGCACAACGGCTTTGGAACCACCACGAAAGTGGACTGGAATGCGGAGTTGAAACCCGGTCCGCTGGAATTTGGCTTTGATTCGTATTTCGGTACTCCTCGCACCCACTCGGAGCCACCTTTGGTGTTCGTCCGTGACCATTGGATCGTTGGCTTGGAAAAAGATGACCCGATCAGCGTCGACAAGTCGCCCGGAACCGGAGTCCACGGTAAGCAGATCGGCGGCAAGAAGGCGATGGAGCTGCGTCCCGACGACAAACTCGATCTCATCCTGGCCGAGGAGGCCGAAAAGTTTCTCGCTGCTCAAAAAGTGGGTCAACCATTCTTCCTCTACCTCGCCTGGGAAGCGCCTCACAACTCAATCAATCCGGCCCCCGAGTTTCGTGGCAAGAGTAAGGCCGGAATTTATGGCGACTACGTCCAGCAGCTCGATCACTGCGTGGGTCGGGTTCTGGACGCTTTGGAGAAGCAAGGCTTGGCCAAGGACACGCTGGTCATTTTCACCAGCGATAACGCGGGGCGCTACCAGCAAGCCGCTCTGCGCGCCGGACATCGCACCAATGGCGAGCTGCTGGGGCAGAAGACCGATGCTTGGGAGGGAGGCCATCGTGTTTCATTCCTCGCCCGCTGGCCCGAGAAGATTCCTGCCAGCAAGGAGCAGAAAGGCTTTTTCCACCAGGTGGACCTCATGGCCACGCTCGTCGAAGCAGCAGGAGTTTCCGTTCCAGCAGGAGCTTCGCCGGATGGGCATTCGGAACTCGCCGCCATGATGGACCCGGAAAAATCCTCGACCAAACGAACCGAGTCCATCCTCCACGGCACCCGCAGCCTCGCGTTGCGGCAAGGGGCGTGGATCTACATTCCGGAGCAGGGCTCAGGAGGAAAGACTGTCCCCGAACCCGAAAAGCCCTGGAGCCTCAGCTATCGCGAAATGAATTTCCAGAACAGCGACGTGGATGAACGCGGTCAGATCAAACCTAGCGCGGCAAAGGAACAGCTGTATAATCTGGAAACAGATTTGGGCCAGCACACGAATCTTGCCAACAGCGACCCGGAGCGTCTGAAAGCCATGCGCGATCGCTTCACCGAACTGACCAAAGGCCAAAAGCGAAGCAAGGACAGTGGCTCCGAGTAAACCGTTTAATGAATCCCTCTCTCCAGAAACTGACAGCAGCCGACTCCCGATTTCTTGGGTCGCTCCGACAACTTTCGACAGTGGTGTCGACGGTGCTTGCCCTTGCTTGTTCTGCTGCGCAGGCCGCGACGAGGTATTGGGACGGTGGGAGCGCTGACATCGTGGCCAACGGTGATGGTGGCAGCGACGGCACCAGTGGCACCTGGAACACCACCCTCAAGAACTGGGATCAAGGCAGTGGCCTGGCCCATGTGGCCTGGGTGAATGGCGGCAACACTGCCGACATCAACGGCGGGACGCAGTCTCTCACGCTCGGGGCAAACATCATCCTAGGGGGAATAATCCAGAAAGGTGGAGGAACCGCTACCGTTGCTGCTGGCAGTGGCCCCTTTACACTCACCTTGAACAATACTGGAGCCAACACCTTCCAGGCGGCCGCCAATGACACCGTCGGAAGAACCTTGACGGTGAATGCCGTGATCGCAGGAGCAGCCGGCAAGAATCTCGTCATTGCCGGCCCCGACACCTCCACCACCGGCACCATCAATCTGGGCGCGGCCAACACCTTCAGCGGCAACACCACCTTCAGCGCCGGTGCCATCGGCGGTGCCCGAGTGACTCTCAATCATCAACTCGCGTTGCAGAACAGCACAGTGATCCTGAGTGAGGATGCCAGTGTGGTGTTCAACGACAGTGTCGCGACGAATGCCTTCAGCTTCGGTGGCCTGTCCTCCCTCAGCGCGGGCACCGGCTTCAACCTCGCCCTTCAGAACGACGCTACCTCTCCGCTTCCCATCACGTTGACCGTCGGTGGAAACAACAGCAGCACCATCTACCAAGGCGTGCTGAGCGGCGGCGGTTCCCTCATCAAGACAGGCACCGGAACCCTCACTCTCGGCGCGGCAAATACCTACACCGGCACCACCACGGTGGGCGCCGGAACCTTGCAAGTGGACGGCAGCACCACGAGTGCGACAAGCGTCAGCAACGCTGCAACGCTTGGAGGAGGCGGCACCATCAATGCCAACGTCACCGTGAATGCCGGCGGCTCGATCGCTCCCGGTGCCAACAATCTCACTGTTTCCAATCTGACCTTCAGCAGCACAGGAAACCTCAAGGTAGGCACCCTCTCTAACCATACGATCACGGCTGCCCTCACCGTGACCAATGCCCTGACCCTGAACGGTGGGGCAGGGGCAGTGACCATCAATCTGCCACCGGCACCGGGCTTCAACGGCACCTACCGCTTGGTTCAATTCGGCAGCGGCGTTGCGAGCCCCAGCGGCTTCACACTCGGCACCGTTCCCGCGCTCGCCTGGAATCAGACCGGCACCTTGCAGGTCAGTGGAAACTTTCTGAACTACGTGATCACCTCGGCCGGTGACACCACGCCGCCCACCTTGGTCAATATTCTCCCGGCCAACAATGCCACCGGCGTTCTAACTGCCTCTGACCTCGTCGCGAATTTTGACGAAACGATCGTCGCGGGCACCGGCAACATCGAGCTTCGCCGTCTTAGCGATAACGTCGTGGTGGAATCCTTTAACGTGGCCTCGTCCTCCCGACTGACGTTCAGTACCACCAGGCTGACCATCAACCCAACGAGCAACATTCCAATCAGCCTATCCTACTACGTGGTGATCCCGGCTGGCGCGATCAAGGACACATCAGGCAACAACTACGCCGGAATCACAGCCAACACCGCCTGGAGATTTTCTGTGGCTTCTCCACCCGTGCTTTTTACAGACACCGGCAGCCCGGCGAACCCACTGTGGAGCGCGATTTTGCCCACCTTGAACGTGGATTCGCCAGACCCCGGACCGGTCTATGGCTCAGTCATCAACGTCAACAATGCCGCCGTCGAAGTAGGCCTCTACGGGAATCGCCCAATCTCGTTGGGTGGTCATCGAATTCATGTCGCCTGCAATACGTCCACGACGACCTTCGCGAATTTCACCCGCTGGTTTCAGACCGATGGGAATACGCAAATCCTGCGGGTGTTTGTGAATGATGAGAACACCGCCACCACGCGGGAAGGGGTCTCCTCACACACCGAGGCTTTCAATGATGATGGATGGAATTACGCCACCGCCTTCAAGATCTACGAATGGACGGCCCGCTACACGATTGCCCGTCTCGAGCAGGGGTATGCCTGTTTTCAGCTGAAAAACACCGACAATGACTGGGCGGTCCAACTCAGCATGGGCGGCGACGGCACGCTGACCGTGAACAATCGGACTGGTGCCGACGTGGTTGTCACGAATCCTGATGGTAGCGCCAAGAATTTTGAAGGCGGTGGCTTCGATATCCGGGTGATCGACGATGGCCTGAACTATAAATTGTGGATCGATGGTGTTTTATATGCCGACAGCAGTTTTTCCCGCCCCACAGGAACCACGGTTTTCCGCTGGGGCATGTATTTCGGCGCGAACAACCTCAATCCACCAGCAACCTACAACCTCATCTTGGTCAGTGGCGCTCAGGTGAAATCATGGCCGGGTAGGCTTACCGCCGCCACGACGACACGCAAGAAAGACAACAACAGCAGAGATCTGGACGATCCGTTGAGCTGGGATACAGACACTTTGCCAGGGATTTACCAACAGGCGCTCTGGGACAGCACGGTTACCGCTGCGAACACGACTTTGATCGGCAGCCATCAGCAATGGGCGGGCCTTAAAATCACGACCCCTGGCGGAAACGTGACCATCAATGCCAGCGGCAGCTCGATCCTCAGCCTCGATGACTTTGGATTAGACATGAGCAGCACCTCCACGCGGAATCTGGACGTGAACTGCCCGGTGCAGTTGACGTCTCCGCAGAATTGGAATGTCGCAACCGGTCGCACGGCGACTTTTGATGGAAACATCAGCGGCTATCCCGGCCTCACCTTGAATGGCGCAGGAACCGTGCAATTGAGCGCTGCGAACACCTACAGCGGCGACACGACCGTCAGCGCAGGCACACTGGTGGCAAACAACAACTTGGCTCTCAGCGACGGACTACTCGTGCTCAATGGAGGTAACTTGTCGAACACCGCAAGCTGCAACCTAGGGAATGCTGTGATGTTGAATGCGAATGCAAGCGTCAGTGTGGCCGCGTCGCAAACCCTGACTTTGAGTGGCATCATCAGCGGCGCTAACTCCCTCACAAAGACCAGCACAGGAACTCTCAAGCTATCCGGAGCGAATACCTACACCGGCACCACCACCGTCAGCGCCGGCACGCTTGCCATTGGAAGCACCTCGGCACTGCTCTCCACCTCTGGCTTGACGCTCGCGAACGGCACCCTCCTGCAACCCAACCTCGATGGCGTGGTGATTGACGTGCCCATCACGGTGGGAACAAGCGGAAACCTTGCCACGATCAGCGCCCCCACCAATGCCCCCGGCGCTGGAATCGTCTCCACCCTCACACTCGACAGCGTGCTTTCCGGTAGCGGAAATGTCGCCTTCACCAGCAGCGTCAATCAGAACGCTTTATCCACCATCTATCTCGGCGCGCAAAGCAGCTACACTGGCAGCACTCTGCTTGATACCGATGGAACCACGGCCACGCAGACCATCCTCAAATTAGGAATCAATAATGCCCTGCCAACGACCACGGTGCTGACCATCGACGGCCAACCAGGCGTGAGCAGCGGTCGATTCGCCGAGCTCAACCTCAACGGGTTCAACCAACAGCTCGCCGGTCTGACCAATGTGGCTCAAAGCCTGAGAATTCAACGCGTCGTCAATAGCAACGTTTCCGCCGCTTCTGCCCTCACCATCAACAACAGCAGCAACTTCACCTTCTCTGGGATACTCGGAGCCTCTGCCGATGGCTCGGTGTCCGCCTCTGCCATGCCTGGCTCGACCAACGGCAACAACTTCAGCCTGACCAAGAGCGGTGCCGGCACCTTCACTCTTTCTGGAGCCAACACCTACTCTGGCGGCACAACGATCAGCGGCGGCAAGGTCATCGCGCAGTCCTCGAACACGGCATTGGGTGCCAGCTCCGTGTCAGTGGCTTCTCCGGCCACCCTCCAACTGCACAACAACCTGGCGATCAACACGACTCTCGCCATCGCCAATGCAATCACCGGAAATGGCATTCTGGAGTTCTCGTCAGACGCAGCACCCGCGACGGGCGACTTGAACCGGGTTACCGTCGGGTCCCTCAGCGGTTTCACTGGCGACATCAATATCTTGGCGAACGGCATGTTCGGCAACTTCACGGCTGGCAATACCACGAACCAGAACCTCACCATCGCGTCAGGCGGGTACATGGCGATCAGTGAGGACGTCGGCTTTGGTCGCCTGAACGGAGCCGGTAACATCATTCGGAATGTGGCCAACAATTCGACGAAAACCCTCACCTTGGGCAACAACAACGCTACCGGGGGCAGCTTCAGCGGATCCATCGAAGGAGCCAGCTTCACCTCAGGCACTCTCGGCAGCAGCGGTGTCATCGCCGTCACCAAAGTAGGCACGGGCATTCAGATTCTCTCTGGCATCAACACCTACATCGGACAAACGACGATCAACGGTGGCACACTCGCCTTGGGAGTCAGTAACGCGCTTGCCAACA
>JANOKL010000592.1:0-1908 GCA_031419215.1 Luteolibacter sp.
CCGAGGGCGTGGGCCATCATGACCGCCTTGGTTTTCCCGGGGGAGTAGGCGGCCTCCAGCAAGCTGCAATCGGCGTTTCCAGTCAGCGGCTTGGCATCGATGAAGACAGGCACGGCACCGCACTGGATGATGGGAGCGACCGTGGTCGGGAAGCCGGCGGCGACGGTGATCACCTCGTCGCCAGGACGGATGCGCTTGTGATCAGGCAGCTTGTGGGTGGTGAGGGCGCTGAAGGCGACGAGGTTCGCGGAAGAGCCGGAGTTGACGAGCAGGCAGTGTTTCACCCCCATGAATTCGGCGAGCTCCTTTTCCATCGCCTCGCCTTCGGGTCCGAGGGTGAGCCAGAAGTCGAGCGTGGCGGAAACGGCGGCCTCGACCTCGTCCTCGTTGAAGACGCGTCCCGCATAGGGAACGGTGGTCTGACCGGGAATGAAGGGTGCATGGCCAGCATCGTCACCGGGTCGGTTGGCGGTGTGGGTGAGGCGGGAAAACTCGCGCGTGAGGCGAAGGATTTCGGCTTTGAGTTCTGAAGGAGTCATTTTTTAGAGTCGGAAAGTTTAAAGGTCGAAGGTCGAAGGTCGAAGGTCGAAGGTCGAAGGTCGAAGGTCGAAGTCTTGGACTTTCAGACATTCGACATTAAGACCTTAAGACTCTTCCTCAGCCCACAGCAGTCCCGATGCCTGGGCCGCAGTTTCGTAGGCTTCGATTTGTTGATCGCAGAGATCGGCGGCAGCTTCGCCGCGATTTTCGCCGAGATACCATTCAGCGGTGTGGGCGATCGTTCCCTCGAAGTCCCAGACCGGCTGCCACTGGAGGAGGTGGAAGGCCTTGTCGATGGCGAGGTTCAGCTTCGAGGCCTCGTGCGGGGCCTTTGGATCGGAGCAGTCCTGCCACTCGCCGCCGGTGTGGGAGACAAGTTCCTCGACGAGCTGCGCGACGGTGCGGTTGCTGGTGAGGCGAGGTCCGAAGTTGAAGGACGAGCGGAATGGAGAGTTGTCCGGATAGCCGGTGAGGCGGCTGTTGTGGAGGGCAGCTCCAAGCCAGAGGTAACCGGAAAGAGGCTCCAGCACGTGCTGCCACGGGCGGGTGGCAATCTTGTTTCTAACAGGGATCGGTTCTTCCTTCCGGATGGCGCGGATGCAGTCCGGCACGATGCGATCGA
This sequence comes from Luteolibacter sp., assembly GCA_031419215.1. Taxonomy (GTDB): domain Bacteria; phylum Verrucomicrobiota; class Verrucomicrobiia; order Verrucomicrobiales; family Akkermansiaceae; genus Luteolibacter. The sequence goes on from JANOKL010000592.1 coordinate 1,163, forward strand.
GCGCCCAGTCGCCGCCGCCGATGACGTTGCCCGCGCGGGCCGTGGCCATGGCGACTTTTCCGCCGGGATCGAAGAACGAGCGGCGGTAGGAAGCGGCGGCGATTTCAGCGGCGCCCTTGGACGCACTGTAGGGATCGTGTCCGCCCATGGCATCCTCCTCGCGGTAACTGTGCAGCCACTCACGGTTCTCGTAGCACTTGTCGGTGGTGATCACCACGACGGTGCACTCATGGCCACTGCGCCGAACCGCTTCCAGTAAGTGGACCGTGCCGAGGACGTTGGTGGTGAAGGTCTCGACAGGGATCTCATACGACAACCGGACAAGCGGCTGAGCGGCGAGATGGAAGATGAACTGTGGCTTCTGCTCCGCCACGATGGCAGTCAGTCGAGCCAGGTCCGCCAAGTCTCCGCGATGATCCGCAACAAGCCGTGAGCTGATGCCGAGCTGATCATAGAGAATCTCATGCGGCTGTGGATCCAGGGCGTAGCCACTCAGCTCTGCTCCGCAATGAAGCAGCCACTGGGCAAGCCAGGAGCCCTTGAAGCCGGTGTGGCCGGTCAGAAGCACCGACTTCCCGGAGTAGGTGGAATGGAACATCTGGAAAGGGTTCAGGTTTAAGTTCTCAGTGTTCAGTGGAGAGGATTTCCAACATTTGAAAACTTAGGGCTCACCAGATCTTCCAGGGTGCCTTTTGGGCGTCCCAGAGACTTTCAAGTTCGATCTTGTCGCGGAGGGTGTCCATCGG
>JANOKL010000593.1:0-9289 GCA_031419215.1 Luteolibacter sp.
CTTGCCCTCGATGCCGCGATCTCCGAAGCCGCCGGGAACCAGGATGCCGTCGACCTCGCCGATGACTTCCTTGGCTCCGCGTTCCTCGATGGCCTCGGCCTCGACGCGGATGATCTGGACCTTGGTGTCGTGGTGGGCACCGGCGTGAATCAGGGACTCGTAGATCGATTTGTAAGCGTCCTGGAGTTCAATGTATTTTCCGGCGACGGCGATGGTGACCTTGTTCTTCGGATGGATCACGCGCTGGACGAAACGCTCCCAGTCCTCAAGCGCTGGAGTCGGCGTGTGGCCGAGGCCGAGCTTGTCAACGACGAGGCGGTCGATCTTGTCGCGGCGCAGGTCGAGGGGGCATTCGTAGATCGAGTGATCGACATCGCGGAAGGCGACGACGTTCTTCTTCTCGACGTTGCAGAACATCGCGATCTTTTTTCGGTTGTCCTCGTCGAGGTCGGTCTCGGTGCGGCAAATGATGATGTCCGGCTGGATGCCGAGTTCGCGGAGTTTGGCGACGGATTGCTGGGTCGGCTTGGTCTTCGCCTCGCCGGCGGCCTTGATGTAGGGCAGCAGGGTGACGTGGATGAAGCAGACGTTTTCCTTCCCGACTTCGAGTGAAAACTGGCGGATGGCCTCGATGAAAAGCAGGCCCTCCATGTCGCCGACGGTGCCGCCGATTTCGGTGATTAGGACGTTCACGTCGGGATTGTTTTCCGCGACCTTGTGGATGCGGCCCTTGATCTCGTCGGTGACGTGCGGGATGAACTGGACGGTCTTTCCGAGATACTCGCCGCGACGTTCCTTCTTGATGACGGAATCGAAGACTTGGCCGGAGGTGAGGTTGTTCATCCGCGAAAGGACGCCGGAGGTGAAGCGTTCGTAGTGGCCGAGGTCGAGGTCGGTCTCCGCACCGTCATCGAGGACGTAGACCTCGCCGTGCTGGTAGGGCGACATCGTGCCGGGGTCGACGTTGAGGTAGGGGTCGAACTTCTGCATCAGCACCTTCAGGCCGCGATGTTCGAGCAGGGTGCCGATCGAGGCGGCAGCAAGACCCTTGCCGAGTGAGGAGACGACGCCGCCGGTGACGAAGATGAATTTCATGAAGAAGTTAGCTGGTTTTCAGTTTGAAGTGTTCAGCGGCGAGTCGCTGTTCGATTTGGGAAATCTGCTCCGGAGTGTCGAGGCCGATGGAGTCGTCGGTGGTGATGAGGACCTTGATGCGGGCGCCGTTTTCAAGGGCACGGAGCTGTTCGAGGGACTCGGCCTGTTCCAACAACGAAGGTGGCCAGGTGACGAAGCGTTCGAGGAAATCGCGACGGTAACCGTAGAGGCCTTTGTGGCGGTAAACGACGAGACCGGTTGGCGTGGCGCGGCGGTAGGGGATCGGACTGCGAGAAAAGTAGAGTGCGTGATGGTCGGCTGTTAGAACGACCTTGACGACGTTCGGATCGGCGATGGCGGCTTCGTCGTCGATGATGTTCGCGGCGGTGGCCATTGGCAGCTCGGGATCGGCGATCATCGCGGAGGCGAGGTCATCGATCAGGGCCGGATCGATCAGCGGTTCGTCGCCCTGGATGTTGATGACGTGGGTGGCCTGCGGAATGGCTTTCACGGCTTCGGCCAGGCGGTCGGTGCCGGTCGGATGGTCCGGGGAGGTCATTACGACCTTGCCGCCGAAGGAAAGGACGGCGTCGCGGATGCGGTCGTCGTCAGTGGCGACGAGGAGATCATCGAGCTTCGAACAGCCGAGGCAGCGTTCCCAGACGTGCTGGATCAGCGTTTTTCCGGCCAGGACGTGGAGGGGCTTTCCGGGGAAGCGGGAGGACCCCCAGCGGGCTGGGAGGATGCCGACGAGGTGGAGGCCAGAGGAAGAGGAAGTCACGGAACGCTTGTTGCGGCAGACTAGCCGTGAGGCGGCATGGCGGACAAGTGGGGTTTTCAAAAAACGCTGCAAGCCTTGCAGATGCGAGGCTGGCGGGTGTCAGGCTTCTGCGGCGATGAAATCGAGGGCCTTGGCGTAGCTGGCATTGGCGAGGAAATGGCGGAGGCGCGGATCGAGTTCGGTCCGGTGCTCCTTCGTCCAGTCGCTGATGGCGGTGGAAACCTCCGCCAACGCTTGCAAGTGCGCGGCTGGATCGCGATCCCGCCAGGCGTGGTCGGCGATGACGTCCAGACGGCGTTCCAACAAAGCGGCGAGTTCGTGTTTCATGGGCATCCGATAGCCGATCCCCGGGGCCTGGGCAACTGCGGCATCGACGGCATGCGGATCGCCCGCTAAGTGCATCCGCATATGGGAAGTTACTGGATCGATGGGCTGGTGCTGCTGGCGTATTTTGCCTTGATCATGGGGATCGGCCTCTCGCAGCGGTCGAAGAGCGACTCGGTGGAGGGATTTGCCTTGGGCGACCGTCAAACCCCGTGGTGGGCCGTGCTCGCCTCGATCCTGGCGGCGGAAATCAGCGCGGCGACGTTCCTCGGCGCACCGGAGTCCGGCTTTTCCAACCACAACTGGACCTACGCGCAGTTCGCCATCGGCACGGTGATCGCCCGCGTCATTGTGAGCTACATTTTCATTCCGGTGTTCTACCGCCACGGGGTTGTCTCGCTTTATGAGTATCTCGGCACGCGCTTCGGGCCCAAGACCCGTGTGGTGGCCTCCGCGACCTTCCTGCTGACGCGGGTGCTGGCGATGGGCACACGGCTTTACGTTTCGGCGATCATTCTCGTGCTCGCTTACGGACTCTGGAAAGGCGGCGTGGTCAGCAGCAATGAGCGCTTCCTAATCTTCGCGGTTGCCCTGACCGGAATCACGGTGGCGACGGCGATCTACACCGCCGTGGGTGGCATCCGGGCGGTGATCTGGACGGATTTCATTCAGGTGGGAGTGCTGGTGGCGGCCCTCGGGTTCACGATCTGGTTTTTGCTGGGTCAGCTTCCGGAAGGATGGAAGACGGCGATGGACCAGGTGAAGCAGCCTGCGTTCTTCAATTTTGCGAAGCCCGCCGACGAGCTGGGGCTTTTGCCGTGGCTGAGAAACGTCTTCACCACCGAGTATACGATCTGGGCGGCAGTCATCGGCTCCACCTTCGTGACCATGGCCACCCACGGGATCGATCAGGACACCGTGCAGCGCATGCTCACGGCGAAGAACCGCCGACAGAGCGCCTTCGCCACCATCCTCTCCGGCATCATTGATTTGCCGGTGGTGTCCTCGTTCATCTTCATCGGCATCCTGCTGGCGGCCTATTACCGCATCACTCCGGACGCTTCCTTGCCGACGGAAAGCCGCGAGGCATTCCCGCATTTCATTCTTACGAAAATGCCACATGGCATGTGCGGGCTGGTGATCGCCGGACTGTTGGCGACCGCCATGGGTTCACTGAGCACTGCGCTCAACGCCCTCGGTACCAGCTTCGCCCGCGACTTCGTTTTCCCGCGCATGGGTGGCGACTCGATGACGCAGTCGCTCCAGGTCAAGGTCCTGCGCTGGAGCACGGTCATTTTCGCGGTGCTCATCATCCTGGTGGGTCTCGGCACTGCCTGGTACATGGCGCATGACCCGAAGGCGAAAATCATTCCGCTGGTCCTTGGAATCCTCGGCTTCACCTTTGGCTCGCTGCTCGGCGTCTTTCTCGTCGCCGTGCTCACGAAGCGTCGTGGAAACGACCTCGGAAACATCATCGGCATGGTCTGCGGGTTCCTTGCCGTGGTCTTCCTCAGCAACCCGTTCGACATCCAGAAAGCCGTGGGAATCATTCAGCCTTTCGTGCTCTCCTTCCCATGGCGCGTCACACTCGGAACGCTCGTAACGGTGGCCATTTCACTCTGCTTCCGCACCCCGGATGCGGCGGGTCGGGAATGAAACGGAAACGTCACGTTGCACAACGCTTGTTTCCAAGGATATGCGTAAATCCCGTCATGCAATGACTTGTCGATAGTTCGCCATGGTGAAGTAAATCCCGGGTCAAGTTTTTAAAAAACAAGGCCGTGGAACGCTTGTGGAAAGCGTCAAAGCCCACGACTCTGTTAGATCGGAATAATTTTTTTTTTCAACACCGCATCTGATCTGGCCATCGTGGTTTTGCACGCCGGTCGCGCCACTCGAAGTGGAACCGGGACGTGTGAGTTCAGCAAAACACCCGACACTAGATCACCCCATGGAACGACAGGTAGAGGCAGCGATTCAAGACACCACAATCGAATCAACGATGGAGGAGAATCCTGTCGGCCAGTGGGAACAGGTTTGTGAGGATCTTCAGTCGATGGTCAGCCGCGATGCGTTTCAACGCTGGTTCCGTGCAGCTCGCCTGATGGGTTGTGAAAACGGCGTGGTGACCGTCGGAGTCCCCGGCGAGATCCATCAGGTCTGGATTGAAACCAATTACCTTCCCGAACTCACCACCGCCGTCTGCTCGCGCATCGAGGGCGTTCATGAAGTCCGCATCACCATTGGCACTGACGAGGTCGTGGCCACTGCTGTGGATGCTTTCTCGACAGAAGACGAGACGCCTGCTCCGCGGACCTGGACGGATGAACCCGGAGCGCTCGAAAAACGCACCAAGGCTGCCGGCCTGAATCCATCCTTCACCTTTGACCGGTTCGTCGTCGGCAACAACAGCCAGTTCGCTCACGCCGCCTGCGAGGCTGTCGCGAAGAAGACTGGTGTTGGTTACAATCCACTTTTCATCCACGGCGGCCCGGGTCTCGGCAAGACCCACCTGATGCAGGCGATCGGCCAGGAAATTCTCCGCCGCCAACCGGGATCGCGCGTCGTTTACCTGACCTGCGAAAAGTTCACCAACGAGTTCATCGACGCCGTCCGCCGTGGCGACATCGAGAAGTTCCGCCGCCGCTACCGCAGTGCCGACGTGATGCTGATCGACGACGTCCAGTTCCTCGCCGGCAAGGAACGCTCGCAGGAAGAATTTTTCCACACCTTCAACACCCTCCTCGATGGCCGCAATCAGGTCGTCCTGACCTGTGATCGCCCCGCCTGCGAAATCAAGAGCCTGGAGCCGCGACTTGTCTCGCGCTTCGAGTGCGGACTCGCAGTCGAGCTCCAGCCGCCGCAGATGGAGACCCGCATGGCCATCCTCCGGAAGAAGTCCGAGGAGTGGAAGGTGAAGGTCGATCCCGCAATTCTCCGGTTTCTCGCCGAACGCATCGGCACCAATGTCCGTCGTCTGGAAGGCGCGCTGATGCGGGTCGCCACCTTCGCCTCCCTCGCCGGGGAAAGCGTCACGGTTGAAAAAGTCGAGCACCTCCTGCGCGATCTCCTCCGCGAGGAAGCCAGCCGCCAGGTCACCATCGACACCATCCAGAAAGCCGTCGCCGAGCACTACGACGTCCGCCTGGCGGACATGACCAGCCGCCGCCGCCCGGCCAGCATCGCCTTTCCCCGCCAGGTCGCCATGTATCTCAGCCGCAGCCTGACCAAGGGCTCGCTCATGGAAATCGGCGAGGCTTTCGGCGGTCGCGATCACGGCACCGTCATCCATGCCTGCAAGAAGATCACCGAGCGGATCGGCGCGGAGCCCGGCATGCGCGAGGTGATCGCCCGCATCGAGTCCCAGCTCCGGCGCTGACATCCCGGGCGGAGTGGGGGCCATGAAAAGCCGCCCTAACCGGGGCGCGGCGGAGTTATTCACAGGGAATGCCGCGCCTTGTTCACAGAAGGCTTGCCAAGGGTTGGCGAAACCGGAAACGTGTCGTCAACCCGCCTATCTCCTTTCCCGATCATGAAGTTCCGCATCTCCAAGGAAGCCCTCCTGGACGGCCTGCAAAAGGTCCAACACGTCGTCAGCACCCGGACCACGCTTCCGATCCTGTCAAACGTCCTGCTCGTCGCCCGCAACGGCCGCATCCAGTTCACCACCACGGATCTCGACGTCGGCATCACCGGCTCGGTCGAGGCCCAGATCGAGAAGGAAGGCGCCACCACGCTCCCGGCCCGCAAGCTCGTCAACATCATCCGCGAACTTCCAGCCAGCGAGGTTGAGATTTCCGTCGATGCGAAAAACGTCGCCTCCATCCACAGCGGTCCGTCGTTCTTCAAGATCATCGGCCTCAGCCAGGATGAATTCCCGCCGCTTCCGGACTTCGACGGGGCCAAGGAATTCCGCATCCCGCAGGTGATGCTGCGCGATGGTCTCCGCAAGACCTCCTACTCCATTTCCACCGACGAGACCCGCTACGTCCTCAACGGCATCTTCACCTCCTTCCGCGAAGGAAAGATGACCCTCGTCGCCACCGACGGCCGCCGCCTCGCGATGGTTGAGAACGACCTTGAATTTCCCGCTTCCCACGAAACCGACGTCATCATCCCGACCAAGGCCGTGCAGGAACTCATGCGTCTCCTCGGGGAAAATGGTGACGTCATCGTCCGCCTCAGCGACAGCCAGGTCTCCTTCAGCGTTGGCGACACCCTGCTCGTCAGCAAGCTGATCGAAGGCAACTACCCGAACTACCGCCAGGTCATCCCGGGCGACTCCACCGAGCGCATCCCGCTCAACCGCGAGTCGATGCTCGAAACCGTCCGCCGCGTCTCGCTCCTCTCCTCCGACAAGTCGAACTCCGTCAAACTCGTCTTCAGCGAGAATCAGATCGAGGTCACCGCCAATTCGCCGGATGTCGGTGAGGCCCGTGAAGTCCTCGACGTGGTCTATTCCGGCAAGCCGATGCAGATCGCTTTCAACCCGGACTTCCTAAAGGCCCCGCTCCAGAACCTCGACGCCGATATCGTCTACCTCGACCTCATCGACGAAATGAGCCCCGGCGTGGTCCGCATCGACGGCAGCTTCCTCTACGTCATCATGCCGATGCGCGTCACCGGAGGTTGAACCACCTTTTCCAAGTTTCGAAAGGCCCGGAGCGCGAAAGCCTCCGGGCTTTTTTGTTCAGTCAAAGCGCAATCAGGCGATTCGAGGCCATGCATTCGCTTCCTTGGGCTGCGGACACTTCCAGACGATTGATAGACGAGGGAACCAGTCGAGGTAGACCAGAGGCTTGCTGTGCTGAGCGCAAAAAAATCAGCCACTCTCCCCAAGAAATTCCTCAGAACGTCCGATGAGAAGAGCCCGATTGATCGCTGCCTTATTCATCGCAAGCATGCGCACCTGCCTTGCCGAATCCGCAGCGGCGGATGAAAAGACGAATCCGGCCCCCCCATTTCGATTTTCGGTCGAAAGCCAAGCGCTGCTGGAGCGCTCCTGTCTCACCTGTCACGACGAGGAATCGCAGAAGGGGGATATTAGATTGGATAACCTTGCCGAGCTGGAGCTCCCAAAACGCCTGGACCTTCTGAACCGGATGCAGGAGCAAATCTACTTCCAGAACATGCCGCCAAAGCAGAAGCGGCAGCCAAGTCCGGAAGAGCGGAAATCCATCCTTGCGACACTATCGGCCGAGCTTGGCGTTCACGATGCTTCGACCTTGGAGGAAAAATTGCAGAAGCCCGAGTTCGGCAATTACGTCGATCACGAAAAACTGTTCTCCGGCGAGTACAAGAGTCTGCCCGGATTCACCTATGATCGTCGCTGGCTGATCAGTGAATACATCTTCAACGCGAAATTCCAGCGGATGCTGGAGAACAGCACCGTCGGCAAATCAAACGGCCAGAAAATATCGATTGTAGGTGGCAACAAGTTCCAGACCCTGAGCCTGACCAACCCCTTTCTTCTGCCGAACGTTTCCGGGGTGAGGTACTACGCCAACGAGGATCTCACAGGCGGTCATTTGTCGAGCATGCTGACGAATGCCCAGAAAACTTCGGAATACGTCACCAACGATCTGGTGAAGCGCAAGAACAGCAAATACCTGCCTGCCATCAATCAGATCATGGCATTGGAAGACCGGCATCATGCGACCTTGACCTCGCGCCGTGTATTTCTCGAAAGCTTCATCGCCGAAGTCTGCGAAGAGATCCATGGCAGCAGCAACGAGTCACTGCTCCCGACGTTCACTCCGGTGGAGCTCAAGGCGATCGAGGTTCCGCCCAAAGGAGAGACCTACAAGAAGGCACCGTTTCATGTTGCCCAGAACATGCTGAAAGACCTTGAGGGAGACAACACCGTCTATCAACTTCTGCTGGATCCCCAGCACGCGAAAATGTCCGATGAGGAATTCCGGAAATTGTGCGAACACACGTGGTTCTACTTCGGCGATCATGAGCGGAAGATCCAGGGACGCATGACGATCCTTCGCGATTACATGCCCGAACTCCGCGAGCTCGTGATCAAAGACCAGCGGAAAATCAAGCCGTTGCCCCACAAGGTGCTGGATGCGGCTGAAATGGAAGTGGTTCGCGCATCGATCACGAAGAACCGCAAGAAAGGCGATCACTACTCGGCCATCATCGAGAAGTGCATGACCGACTGGGAGCAGGAATTCGAGCGGGAACGCATCGCTGCGGGGCCACCATCAGACAAGCTCCTCTCGGATCTTTTGAGTCAACTGTGTGTCCAAATCCTGGAACGATCTCCCAATGCTGCAGAGACGACGGAGTATCTCGGTATCGCGAAGGCCTACGTGGCAAAACTCGGAAAGCTGAAGGCCATCCAGAAGCTCATTCAAACCTTCATTCTTTCGAGTGAGTTCGCCTACCGCCAGGAATTCGGCACCGGCCCACCGGACGAACAGGGTCGGCGCATGCTTACGCCACGCGATGCCGCCTACGCGCTTGCCTATGCTCTAACGGATCAAGGCCCCGATCAGGATCTCATGCAGGCTGCGCAAAGCGGCAAGCTCTCAACCCGCGAGGACTACAAGCGTGAAGTCCTGCGGCTTTTGAAGAAGCGGGATACGCACTACCTCATTGATCCAATCCTGGCCGACAAGAATTATCAGGACAACACCACCGATACCGCCATCCGCAAGCTGCGGTTCTTCCGCGAGTTCTTCGGATACCCCGCTGCGCTGACCATTTTCAAGGACGAGAAGCGCTTCGGTGGGGACAGGCTCGACGATGCGACCTGCCGTCTCGTCAATGAAGCGGACCGCACCGTTGAACACATTTTAAAGAAGGATCAGAACGTTTTCGAGGAGTTGCTGAGCACCGAGAAGTTCTACCTTTACCACGATGGCGACAATGCGCGGATGCAGGCCGCCTCAGACAGGATCAAGAGCATCTACGCCCACTTCAAGGACCTCAACTGGAAGAAATTCACCAACGAAGATCTTCTGAAGCACGGCGACTTCCTGAGGGAGGTGAAGATGCGCGGAGTCGACCCGGACCACATGGAGGCGAGAAACCGCCAGGGAAACACCTTGCAGCTCTTCAAATTGTCCATGGAAAGCA
>JANOKL010000594.1:0-1662 GCA_031419215.1 Luteolibacter sp.
CCGAGGAAGTGAAGTGCCCGGACTTCGCCCACTACCTGCCGGAGGAAATCCAGCTCTTTACCACCGGTGGCGTTTACGGCGGCGAAGGCGGCGAGGAGCACCTCTCCTTCACCCAAGGCGCGGGCCACGGCGGCAGCCACCCGCACCTCGTTCACCAGTTCGTGAAAATGCTCCAGACCGGCGTCGATTCCTACCCGAACGCAGTCCAGAGCGCCAACATCACCTGCACCGGCATCCTCGCCCACGAATCCGCCCTCAAGGGCGGCGAGATCGTGCGTCTGCCGGAGTGGACGCTGGCGTGAAGAAAGTTCCAACGGCCAAGTGCCAAGTTCCAACCCTGGATGAGCCTCCTGCTTGTCCGGGGTTTTTCGTGGATTCGAGCCGGGCTCACGAGCTCGCTCACCCAGAGCCTCAAGGGTCGATCCGTCACTGACCGCTGCGATGAACAGGACGGAGAAAAGTGAAGTCGCTTGGAACGTCAAAAGCGCTGGAACCGGCCGGCAATTGAAATGAGATCGATCAAGAAATTGAAGTGCTTATCGCCGATTCCCAGCCGCGATTTGTTCGCCTTTGATGTTCCATGTTGGTTGTAACGCGTCGTCGGATAAGCCATCGAACTGAACCAGGAAGTATTCCTTCTTGAACTGCCCTAGCGATTCAGGTTGCCCATTCGAGGCGAGCATCATCATCTCCTTGCAGAAATGGTAGTCTGAATAGTACCACTTCCCATCAGATGCTCTCGCGATGAAAATGTCGTGAACCTTTGGATCTTGCTTGTGGCACTGTCCTCGATACGCCAGCCATGAAGCGTCTCTGCAAATGATCGTATCGGTCGTCAGCCATTCTGGTTCCGATGTGTCAAACTCGCCTCTCGGCTTGGGAATCTCCCCGAAACGCTTCTTGAGGTGATCAGGGTCCTTTAGACCATTCGTGATCGCAATGATGGCCGCGTTCTTCCACGAGCGGCGTTCGGCAGTGTGATGCACATCAGATCTTTTCATCGCGAAGTAGAGGGCTCCAGCGCCGAGGCCGATGATCACGAGTAAAATGGCGGAGATCTTGCGCATTTATATTCTTGGCGAACGATGGGCGCATGCACCTCTACCAGCGAGTGCGCGCGTCGATCACGGGGCTGAGGTTGGAGATACGGGTAATCATCGAAAAAGGGAGACTGTTAGAAGTTGCATGACGCGGCTTGTTAGCCGATTCCTCGTTGCGGTTGCTTTGGTTCGTCACCAGAAGCCCAAGCTGAGATCCACTCATCGAAGCTTACTCCAGATGGCACAAATGATGCGCTCCAAGTGTCTGGATCATCGGGATCGAGGCCGTTGGGGTCAAAGCCAACCATCGGAAACCCTGGAACGCTGCAATCAACGCAGGAGGCAATCGCACATCCCCAATCATTCAGCCCGACAAGACCGGCGGGCCAAATCCACTCGGGACAATCAGGATCACCTTCCCGCTGACCCCTGTAGTATTCGACCAAGTCCCATCCGTTGTCGTCAGTCGCTCCGCCAATCGCGCCTCGCAGAGCATATCCCGGCCCGTATCCTCCGTTTCCGACTCGCACGTAAAGCTCGCGAAGAAGTGGAGGCAGTGGAAATCCGATGGCTTCTTCGGTCTGCCGCCACGACTCATCAGTACCGGTGGATCGGGGCGCTG
>JANOKL010000595.1:0-3497 GCA_031419215.1 Luteolibacter sp.
CCACGGGCAAGCTGGTCTTTCCCGGATTCATCGACCCGCATGTCCACATCTACCTGCCGTTCATGGGGACCTTCTCGAAGGACGACTACGTCACCGGCAGCAAGGCGGCGCTGATGGGTGGCACGACGACACTGATCGAAATGTGCTGCCCGGCCCGCTCGGATAATCCGATCGAGGCGATCAAGCTTTGGAAGAGCAAGGCGGCCGGCATTTCCTCCTGCGACTATACTTTTCACATGGGGGTCACGCGCTTCGATGAGACGACGACCGCCGCGCTGAAGTCGATCGTCGAGGACGAGGGCATTCAGTCCTTCAAGGTCTTCCTCGCCTACAAGGGAGCCTTCGGGATCGAGGACACCGAACTCTATCAGACGCTGTCCCTGGCGAAGGAACTCGGCGTGGTGGTGACCGCGCATTGCGAGAACGCTGATCTTGTTTCCGAGACGCAGAAGAAGCTCGTCGCGGAAGGAAAGACCGGGCCGGAATGGCACGAACCGTCGCGGCCGGTATCGGTCGAGGCGGAGGGCTGCCATCACCTGATGACCTTCGCGGAAATGACCGGAGCCGAGGTTTACGTGGTTCACACCAGCTGCCAGCCAGCGGTCGAGGCCATTGTTGCGGCGCGGAAACGGGGAGTGAAGGTCTCGATCGAAACGGTGGCTCCCTATCTCACTCTCGACAGCTCGTATGCCGAGCTTCCGGACTTCGAGGGAGCCAAGTATGTCATGAGCCCGCCGATCCGCGCGAAGGAGCACGGCGACTTTTTGTGGAAATGTCTCGCCGATGGTACGGTGGACACCGTAGGGACCGACCACGCGCCCTTCGACTTCGACACGCAGAAGCACATGGGACATCCCGAAGCGGGGAAGGCGGTGGACGCCACATTCGCGCCGACCGGCAAGGCTGCGAATTTCACCCTGATCCCGAACGGCCTGCCTAGTGTGGAGGAGCGGGTGAAGCTGTTGTTTTCAGAAGGTGTCGTCACGGGACGGATCGATCTCCAGACCTTTGTCCGCACGTGCAGCACGCGCTCAGCGGAAATCTTCGGGCTCTATCCTCGGAAGGGCGTGATTGCCTTGGGCAGCGATGCCGATCTGGTGATCTGGGATCCCATGTGGAAAGGCACGATTTCCGCCGCCACGCATTCGATGGCCACCGACTACTCCGCCTTTGAAGGCCGCGAGGTCACCGGGCGTGCCGAACTCGTCACCGTGCGCGGCAAGGTGATGGTCTGCGACGGCGATTGGTGTGGTGAAACCGGGTGGGGAGAGTTCCTGCATCGCAAGCCAAGACCCTGACATGCAAGTCGACGATCATCTGACCAACAAGGACCTCTGCCCCGTGGCGGCGGAGGAACGGACCTGGTCGCGCTGGCACATCGCGGCGCTGTGGGTGGGCATGGCGGTCTGCATTCCCACCTACACCATGGCCAGCAGCCTCATCGGCAATGGCATGACCTGGTGGCAGGCGCTGCTCACGGTCTTCCTAGGAAACCTGATCGTGCTGATCCCGATGACCCTCAATGCGCATCCGGGAACGGCGTATGGGATTCCCTTTCCGGTCCTGCTGCGCGCCAGCTTCGGCATCCGCGGGGCCAATATCGCCGCCCTGCTGCGCGGCGTGGTCGCCTGCGGGTGGTTCGGCATTCAGACTTGGTTTGGTGGCGCGGCCCTGCATGCCACACTCGCGATCATCTTCGGCTTCGATGTTTCGAAAGGAACGCCGATCGCCGCGCTGGGGATCACTGGCGCACAGCTTGCGTGCTTCCTCGCCTTCTGGGCAATGAACGTCTACTTCATCTGGAAAGGCATGGAATCGATCAAGTGGCTGGAGGCTCTCAGTGCGCCTTTTCTACTTCTCGTCGGAGTCCTTCTCATGATCTGGGCGGTGACGAAAGCGGGGGGCTTCGGTCCGGTGTTTGCGGCGTCCTCTCCATCCAATGTCACCAACTGGGCAGGCTTCGGAGCGGGGCTCACGGCGATGGTGGGCTTCTGGTCGACTCTTTCCCTGAACATACCGGATTTTTCCCGCTACGCGAAATCCCAGCGCGACCAGATCATCGGTCAGGCGGTCGCGCTCCCAACCACCATGGCATTCTATTCGTTCGTCGGCATCGTGGTCACCGGCGCGACGGTGGTGATCTTCGGCGAGGCGATCTGGGACCCGGTACAGGTGGTTGGGAAAATCGGCAGCAAGTGGCTTTCCGCCTTCGCCCTGGTCATCCTCGCGGTCGCCACGCTCTCCACCAACATCGCGGCGAATGTGGTCTCGCCTGCCAACGATTTCTCAAACCTCGCGCCCCAACGGATCAGTTTCCGGGCTGGCGGCATGATCACCGCCTTCATCGGCATCCTGATCATGCCGTGGAAGCTGGTGGCGGACCCCGGAGGCTACATCTTCACCTGGCTGATCGGCTACGGCGCGCTGCTCGGTCCGATCGCAGGCATCATGATCGCCGACTACTACGTGCTCCGTAGGAAAGTCCTCGATGTTCCGCAGCTTTACCGGGCAGAGGGCATCTACACCTTCACTTCCGGCTTCAGCCTCGCTGCTCTTGGGGCGTTCGTCCTCGCCGTGCTGCCGAATCTTCCTGGCTTCCTTGTTCAGACGAAGGTGATCGCCGACACCCATCCGTTTTTCTCCGCCCTCTATCAGCAGGCCTGGTTCGTCGGCTTCGGCCTCGCCTTCGTGCTCTACCTTGTTTTCCGGAAACTCGCTCCGGTGCCCATCCACTCCTGACCCTCCCACGATCATGCCACTCCCACCCTTTGATTACACGCCGAAGCCCTACGACGGTCCATCCCCCGAGGAGATCCTCGCGCTTCGCAAGGAGTTCGTGAACCCCGCCATCTTCCACTACTACAAGAAGCCGATCGCGATCGTGGAGGGAAAGGCGCAGTACCTCTTCGATGAAACCGGCCGCCGCTACCTCGATGGATTTGGCGGTATCGTGACGGTCAGTGTGGGCCATTGCCACCCGGAGGTCCTTGCTGCGGCGAACCTTCAGAACGAGACGATCAGCCACACCACCACGATCTACCTCAACCCGCAGATCGCCCTCTACGCGAAAGAACTCGCCGCGAAAATGCCCGGTGAACTGAAGGTCTGTTACTTCGTGAACTCCGGCTCCGAGGCCAACGACCTCGCGATCCTGATGGCCCGTGCCTACACGCAGAACTACGACGTCGTGGCCCTGCGCAATGCCTACCACGGCGGCAGCCCCAGCGCGATGGCGCTCACCTCGCACCACACATGGAAGTTCAATGTGCCGCATTCGCACGGCGTCCACCATGCGATGATGCCCGACACCTATCGCGGGATCCACGGAGCCTCCGATCCCGATGCCGGGAAAAAGTATGCGGCGGATGTGGGCGAGGTCGTTCGCTACGCCACCTCCGGAAAGATCGCGGCCTACATTGCCGAGTCGATCCAAGGCGTTGGCGGTACCGTGGTTTTCCCGGATGGCTATTTGAAGGAAGCCTACGCCCAAGCGCGCG
>JANOKL010000596.1:0-1441 GCA_031419215.1 Luteolibacter sp.
GCTCCGGCACCGGGGCTGGCACGGGTTCTGGGACTGCCGGCTTCGGAGGATTCAAGGCAAGCTGCTGGATCAGATCCGTGTTGCGGATGGCGATTTTGCCCTCGAATGTGCCCTTCCCAACAATGAGATTCGTGCCTTCGATCCGAAGGCCCTTGGCCCGGCCACCAGCGGCGATCTGCATGGTGGAGGTGGAGTCGGCAGGGTCGATCAACTCGACCGCGACGTTGACGAGCACCTTGTCAGGCAACTGCTCCGGACGGATGTTGCCGAGATCGATATCGGGAAGAGATTCTCCCTCGGCGGTTTCCTGGACGATCTTGATTGAGGAAGAGGGCTTTTCCCCGGTGAGGCGCTCGCGGAACGAGGGCTCGAGAACATATCCAGCAACGCCGGCGGCCGCGATCCCGAAGAGCATGGTGAACCAATTCATTGTGGGAACAATACGTAGCTGCCCACCCCCAATCTTGGGAAGAATTTTCGAGCGGGCGCGAAACCCGTTCTCTGGAGTTCGAAAGAGCCTGCGCAGGCCTGGCTCTGCGCTTCGAATTTCGAGCTTCGAATTTCGTGCTTTGCCTCCCTTTGGCACTTGGAACTTCGCCCTTGGCACTTTCTCCTTCCCGCATGCCCCGTCTTTTCCTGCTCGATGGCATGGCGCTCGTCTATCGGGCCCATTTCGCCTTCATCCAGAACCCCATCCGCAACTCGAAGGGCGTCAATACCTCCGCGCTCTACGGATTCATCAACACCCTGCTGACGATTCTGGAAAAGGAAAAGCCGACCCACCTCGGCGTGGCCTTCGACACCTCCGCGCCGACCGCCCGACACGTGAAATATCCGGCCTACAAGGCCCAGCGCGACGAAATGCCGGAGGAACTGGCCGCCGCGATCCCGGAGGTGAAGCGGCTTTGTAAGGCCTTCCATATTCCCGTCATCGAACTCGACGGCTACGAGGCCGATGACCTCATCGGCACGCTTTCCCTGCGCGCGGATGCCGCTGGCTTCGAAACCTTCATGGTCACGCCGGACAAGGACTTCGCCCAGCTTCTCAGTTCGACCTGTTTCATGTGGAAGCCGGGAAAAAAGGGCTCCGACCACGAAATCATCGGCGTGCCCCAGCTTCCGGAAATCTGGGGTGTGCAGGATCCACATCAAATCATCGACCTCCTTGGGCTGATGGGAGACTCGGTGGACAATATCCCCGGCGTGCCTGGCATCGGGCCGAAGACCGCGCAGAAACTGATCGCGGATTACGGCTCCATCGAGAACCTGCTCACGAAAACCTCCGAGCTGAAGGGCAAGCAGAAGGAGAATCTGGAGACCTTTGCGGAGCAGGCCCTGCTTTCAAAAGACCTCGCCACCATCGACCGACAGGTGCCCTTCGAAGTGAGCTGGGAGGATCTGATCCTTTCGCAGCGCGACGATGAAGCGGTGAAGGCCTTGT
>JANOKL010000597.1:0-7409 GCA_031419215.1 Luteolibacter sp.
TACCGTCGGCCAGATGTCCTGCAACCCGGCGATCGGGGGTTTGGCAAAGGGTCACATGGTCCGGGAAATCGACGCGCTCGGCGGAGCCATGGGCCTGAACACCGATGCCACGGCCATCCAGTGGCGGATGCTCAATGCTTCCAAAGGGCCATCGGTTCGTGCTCCTCGGGCCCAGTGCGACAAGAAGGCCTACCAGTTCCGGCTGAAATGGTTGCTCGAATCCACTCCCGGAATCGATCTGCATCAGGGAAATGTTGCGGAGCTTTTGGTAGAGAGCGATCGCGTCACTGGGATCAGCACTTCCCTGGGTATGGAGATTTCGTCACGTTCCATGGTACTATCCGCTGGAACCTTCATGCGCGGGCTCATGCATGTCGGACTTCGAAATGAGAAGGGCGGGAGGATGGGGGATGCCGTTTCTACCGTTTCCGATTCCCTCAAGAAGCTTGGATTTGAGGTCGAACGTTTCAAGACCGGCACCCCTTGTCGTCTGAATGGTCGCTCAATCGATCTTTCGAAATGCGAGCGTCAAGATGGCGACGAGCCAATCCCCAGGTTCAGCTATCTGGCGGACACGCTTCGTAAAACACCGGATGACCTCTTCACGCTCAATCCTTGGGGTGATCCGAAGTTCCACGTGGAACAAATGCCCTGCTGGGTGACCTACACCAACCCGGCAACCCACGACATCATCCGCGGTAATCTCGACAAGTCACCGATGTACTGTGGCATCATCGAGGGGGTCGGGCCGCGATACTGCCCTTCGATTGAGGACAAGGTGGTCCGTTTCGCAGAAAAGGAGCGCCACCAGATTTTTCTGGAACCCGAAGGTCGGCACACCCGCGAGTATTACGTGAACGGGGTCTCCACCTCCTTGCCCTATGAGGTGCAGCTGTCCTTTCTCCGGACGATCCCGGGGTTGGAGGCCTGTGAAATCCTCCGTCCTGGCTACGCAGTGGAGTACGACTACTGCCCTCCGACCCAACTCAGGCCGACATTGGAAACCAAACGAGTCGGGGGGCTCTACTTCGCTGGGCAGATCAATGGCACTTCCGGCTACGAGGAAGCGGCTGGGCAGGGGCTGATGGCTGGCACCAACGCCGCGTTGCAAGTTCTTGGTCAGCCAGAGTTCATCCTGGGTCGGGATGAGGCTTACCTTGGCGTGATGATCGACGATCTGGTGACGAAGGGTTGCACCGAGCCTTATCGAATGTTCACGTCCCGCGCAGAATTCCGGTTGCTGCTCCGTCAGGACAACGCCGATCTCCGCCTCACCCGGCGTGGGGCTGATATCGGATTGGTGAAAGGGGAAAGAGTCGATCGGGTCTTGGAGAAGCAGGCCGCCTTGGTGAAGGCAGATCGTTTGATCCGCGAAACCAACCACGAGGGCGTCAAACTCGACCACTGGTTCCGGCGCAGCGAGACCGAATGGCAGAACCTGCCAGAGGAAATCCTCAACGAGTTCCACGTGGAACTTTGGCCTCTGATCGAGACGGAATTTCGCTATGAGGGCCATCTGAAACGTCAGCAACTCCAGATCGACCGGATGTCCCGTCATGAATCGAAGCGGATTCCCTCGGATGCGGATTACACAAGTATTCCCGGCCTCAAGAAGGAAGCGCAGCTCCGATTGAACACCATTCGTCCCGAAACACTCGGCCAGGCAGGTCGAATCTCCGGCATCACGCCTGCCGATCTTGCGATTCTCTCCGTTTGGATGGAACGCCGGGAAAGATCCGAATCAAACTCCTGAGGAGTCGTTCCAGCGTGCCAGCCAACTGTTCGGCAGCCGGGCGGGCTTTCCTTCAGGCATCTGCACCAGGGCGAGTGACTGTCGCGCAGTGACAAGCAAGGCGTCATCGCTTTCCCTGAACATCTCAAAAGCACACCAGAAGCGGGCTCTTGTGAGACTATCGAGCCGCCCTCGAATTCGGATCCAGTCGCCAAGCTTTGCCGGGCGCTTGTAATCGACTTCCGTTCGAGTGAGCACCGGAAAAAGCCGGGTGGCGGACATTTCCAGAAGATTCATCCCCATGTTGGCCGCGAGACGGGTTCGGCAGGTTTCGATCATCCGTAGGTAGGCGAGATTATGGACCACGCCGCCGCAGTCGGTGTCGAAGAACATCACTTCCTCGCGGGTCTCCAAAAATGGCAGTGCCTCTGACATGTCGGTAGAAAAGGCGGTTTGGGTTCTGGCGTCCAGAACGGAGGGCCTTGCAATGTTAGCTTGAGAGTCAGCGTAGTTATGAAGTAGAATGACCATCATGCGAAATCCACTGGCGAAAGGACTGATGGGCTGGGTGCTATCCGCCTTGATGGCGCTGGGCGCTGGCCCGTTCGCCGCCCCATCTGAAGGACCGGTTCCTTTTCGCCGGGATCGGGTGCCTTTGGATGTCGATACAATGAATGGCCTGTCCCGCCATATATTATTGATTTCCAAAACATTAAAGCTTGAGTCGCATATCGAGCGCCGAACCGCGGCACAGGCGATCGCTCTTGCTCTCGCCCTCGACCCCTCCAACCGTGAAGCGCGTGATCTCTCCGCCCAGTTGGTGGACGAACAAACCCCGGCAGCCCCTGAGGGGGATGAGGTTGAATCCGCAAAGTCCCGTATTTGGAGAACTCTTGGTTGGCTCGAAAGCTCGGAATCCGGATTGGATGGCCAAAAGCTTGGTGAATGCCTGACGGATGTCATGGCGGTAACGGATCCATCCAATCCTCAATCAAAAGCTCATCTGGGCAGCGGCAGATCAGGGGAGTGGGATGGCTGGGTTCCTGCCTTGGCTTCCTATGATAAACCGGAGAAGGTCAATCCACCGGAAGTTCCGTCAGTCGAGCCCACCGAACCGGATGTAGGGAAAAATTCGGAGTTCTTGAGAAAGGAAGCCGTGGTTTCGACCCCTCTCTGGACCTTTGACAAGGATGCTGACAAAACGGTTCTGAAGTCCGTGAAGATCTCGATGAAGGCGTTCGTCGAGGAAGTGGGTGAATTTTCCGACGGACCCAAAGAGTTTCGATTTGTTGTCGAAGGAACCGAGGATGCCGACTCCTTGAAGTCAGCCAACAGGCCCGTGATCAGCGCCCTGAAGAAAATGGATGGTCGGTTGCCCTCAAATGGCAGGGTTTCATTGGTAGTTGGAAAGGGTAACGACTACTTGGTCCACAGGAATCGCCTCTCAATTTCCGCTGCTGCCGCCGTGTTGGGAGATGCTGCTCTATCCGGTCGTGAACCGAACGCCACCGTGATGGGAATAGTGGGTGAGGACGGCTCATTGAAGCTGCCGACCTACGCCTGGGATAAACTTCGCGCCTTGTCCGATGGCCCCGGTGGTCGCTTGGTTCTTCCTCGCGCGGCGGAGGCCTTGTTGCCATCCATTCTCGCCATGGAAGATCCGGCATTTTTCATGAAGTATGAGGTCGTTCTGGCCGATAATCTCAAGGAACTCGTTGAGTTTTCGGCCAAGGGCGATGGGCCTTTGGTGGATGCCTCAACCCGCTTTGCGGAGATCCGCTCGAAAATGGGAACGATGCCAGTTGCCCAGTATGTGGCCAATCGCTTCATCAGGCAGCGCCTCAGCGAAATTGCACAGGCCTGTCCGGATCACCTTTCCGCTCGAATGCTCAGTATCCAGGGCGCGGGAGAGCGGCCCACACGTCTTCCCAAAAACATCCTGGCGGCGGAGATTCGTCGCGCCATCGATCCAGTCTCGCTGATCGCAAAGGATTGGGATCAGGACATTGATGCGACCCAGATGGAGGAAATTTTCGAGAGCTGCCGCAAAACCCTCGATCCCTTGGAGCGATATGCCGACATCCGCGAGCGCGAGTTTTTCGCCGAGGCCCGGGCATTGCTGACCACGGTGAGGTCGCTGAGTCGGGCGAAACGCGCTCGCATCGACTACGAAAGTTCCGATCCCCATCCAGCTCCTCGCCTTTATGATACCCTGAGGTCCCAACATAACAAATTCCGTGCGGAGCTCTCCGAGATCACAGGCGATGAAGAGCGCAAGGATTGACGTCCGAAGTTCGCGGCGCGCTTGATTTGATGCTGAAGTGGGAGTCAAATTCCGTCATCCCCTGAAGCGCCCATCGTTGAAAGCGGTTTGGCTTGCCAAACGTGGGCTTCAGCTTGCCAGAGTGAGCGAGTTCACCCCACCCCATCATGAATCCCGGATTTCGTCGGTTGCTCGCCTTGTTGGCGGTATTCGCAGCGGCTTTTGTCACCGTCTCAGGCCTGCGCCATTGGCATTCAGGTGGGTCGTGGCGTGACCTGTTTGGAAAGAAACAAGCTCAAGATGGCACCTTCCGGCCGGAGAAATTCACACTCGCGGAAAATGCTCCGCTGGATCCCGGTGACGTCGAACTCCTGTCCCGGCTCAACGGCGAGTATGCCAGGGTGACCAAGGCGGTGGTGCCGTCAGTCGTCAGCATCGATACGGCGGGCGTTCGCACCGAGCGGCTCATGGACGCCCTTGGGCGATCCCGCATCCGGCAGTATCCCACCCAAGGCCAAGGCTCCGGAGTCATCGTCAGCCAGGAAGGGCACATCGTCACCAACCATCACGTCATCGCCGGCCAGCAGCAGATTCAGGTCACCCTCCATGATGGAAAGACCTACCCAGCCACGCTTATCGGCGAGGATACCTTGCTGGACATCGCAGTACTCAAGGTGGACGTCGGCACTGGCGTCAAACCCTTGAAATTCGGTGACTCTTCGACCGCCGAGGTGGGTCAGCTCGTCTTCGCGGTCGGCAATCCATTCGGCCTCGGCGAAACGGTCACGCAGGGGATCATCTCCGCGAAAGAGCGATCGCTTTCCGACAACCAGCGCGATCTTTTCCAAACCGACGCCGCGATCAACCCAGGCAACTCTGGAGGTCCACTCGTCAATCTTCGAGGCGAGATCATCGGCATCAACGTCGCCATCTTCTCGTCCGATCGAGACAACCCGACCTTCCAGGGAGTGGGCTTTTCCATCCCTTCGAACGACGTCAAGGACGCCATCTCGCAGATCCTCGAACGCGGCCGTCCGATCCGTGGGTTTCTCGGCGTTCAGATGCGCGACCTCGATTCGGCCGTCCGATCCGCGATCAGCTACACGGGTGAAGACGGGGCGGCGGTCATTGGCGTCACTCAGGATGCTCCGGCCGATACTGCCGGCCTTCAGCCTTGGGACGTCGTTCGCAGTTACAATGGTGAAACCATTCGAACGATGACCCAGCTCATCGCCCTCGTCCAACGAACCCGGATCGGCCAGGAAGTTCCACTGGTCATTTGGAGAAAAGGGGAGACCCTGACCTTGAAGGCCGTCATTGCCGAAAGCGGAGACACAAGAACCAGCTCACCTCAGAAATCGATTCAGGGGCGGACCCGTGACCCAGAAACCGTGCTCCAGGCCCTCGGCATCGAGGTCCGTGACTTGAGTGTGCAGGAGCGTCTGCGCGGCATCCGTGGGGTGGTCGTCACGCGGTTGACACCGAACGCGCTCGCCACGGAAAAGGTCAGGCCGGGTGATCTCGTCTTCGGCGTCAATGGTGCACGCATCGGCAGTGCCAACGAATTTTTCCTGCACCTCGCAGCCTCGGCAGCCGTGCAGTCCACATCCCTGCAAGTCCTCCGCGAAGGTCAGGAAATTCGGGTCGATCTTCCGGCCCTGCCACGGAAGGAAGATGCGCCGCCTCCCACCAGTCGGTGAGTGGAGAAATATCGCGCGATCCCTCAACGTTCCACTTGTTACAGAACCCGGGCTTTCCGGGCCGATGCTTTCGTGTAGTTTCACACCAGACATGGCCGAATCCCGTTCCAAGCTCGCTTACATCGTTCTTTCTGTGGCCTTGGTGCTGTCCGGTGTCATTGCGATTACCGTGAAATGGTGCCACGAGCCGTCACGCGCTACCGCCGGCCTTCCCAAGCCTCCACCCACTCCCAAGCCTGAGGCAAAGCCAGTCATTCCAACACTTGACCGACCGACCAAGGCGGGTGATCCCGAGATCGGAATCAATGATCTGGGATTAGGAGTCACCGCTGTCGATCCCGCCACCCTGGTCGCCAAGATCGGCAAGGCCCTGGAAGCTGGTGACCTGGAAACCGCCACGAAATTGATCGGGAAACAGGCACTCGACCCCAAGTCCGAGGAGCGTCTGAAAGCCCTCGCCGGCATGAATGGCCTCAAGCTCCGCCAGCCACCTGTTCGTGAAGTGGGAGAACTCGAGCTGAACGCACTCACCCGATATGCGCTCGAACTTGAGTCTGCGGAGCCCGGTCGCGACCGCATTTTCCTCGATCTGCGGCGGAAGGATGGAAAGTGGAGCGTCGAAAAACTCGTGCTGCCACCCGCTCCAGGAGAACCGGTTCCACGTGCCGTACTCGTCGATGCACTTGGTATTTCCGATGCCTTTCTTCAAGCCGTGCTCCGTCAGAATTTCGAACTCGCCAAGGAGTTCGCCGATCCTGCCACAGTCTCGGATGCGAAGATCGCCGGACTCTGCATCCTGTTCGAGGAAGGCAACTATCGTCTCCGTCCGGAAAAGCCGCTGCGCTCCCTGATGAACCGTCCTGAGGCCGCCGGATTTCTCGCAAATGTGGAAACTACCGATGGCACTGCGGCTGCAGAATTCACGCTCATGCTCCGTCAGCCACCGGGCGGTGGAAACTGGCGCGTCTCGGAGGTCAATCTCGACAAACTCCTCGCCGATTACGCCAAACGATTTGCGGGCGGTGATGTTTACTTCAGCCCGCTCGTGAAGAATCCCAAGGGTGGCGATACCCTCGTCCTCTATTTCGAGTTCGATCAGGACCAGGTAGGAGAGCGGACCCGTCGACAGCTCGACATCGTCGCGCAGATCCTCAAGACCGATGTGGGAAAGAAACTCACCCTCAGCGGCCACACCGATGCCCTCGGTGACGCATCCTACAACGAGCGCCTCTCCTCACGTCGAGCGGCGGTCGTGAAGGAATACCTCGCGGCCGCAGGCGTTGCGAAATCCCAGATCATCACCGAAGGGAAGGGGATGAGCCAGCCGCGGCGTCCGAACTTCACCGAATCCGGTGCGGACAATCCCGAAGGCCGTCGCGTGAACCGCCGCACGGAGATCTATCTCGATTTCTAACAGAACACGAATGAAGACCTCCTCCAAAGAAGTCGCCCTCACCGCATCGGTGATTGCTCTGGGCTTGCTGAGCTGGTGGGTGAGCTCGTTCCTTTTATCGCATCAACAAGGCACGCCAGGATTCTCGAATTCACGGTCAGCACCCTCCATGCCCGCCAGCGGTTCTCCTGATCCGAGATTCCGCTTTCTCAGTCCCTGGCAGCTGGCCGCCACTCCCACGGCGACCCGCTTTGATGCCCCGATGGGCTCAGCGGACAGCGCACTCGTCTACAATGCCCAGAAATTCTGGGACATGAATGA
>JANOKL010000598.1:0-8397 GCA_031419215.1 Luteolibacter sp.
GTTCTCCTTCAGCTCGAGCCCATTCGTCTCGCAGGACGCGAGCCGCTTCGCCGTCATCAAGCCGAACAAATCCGCGACCCAGGCCCTGCCCGCCGGCCGCGACACCCTCGACATTCCCCTGCCCCCCGATTTCGCGCGGGCCAATGTGCTCGTCGAGATCGTCGCCGCCGGCCAGCGCAAGGCGCAGGCGTATCACGCGAACACGCTCAAGCTCACCCTCGCCGAAAACTACGGCCGCCTCGACGTGCGCGACTCCGCCACCGACAAGCCCGTGAGCCGCTCCTATGTCAAAGTGTATGCCCGCCTGCAGGGCGGCACCGTGCGCTTCTTCAAGGACGGCTACACCGACCTGCGCGGGCGCTTCGATTATGCGAGCCTCAACGGCGGTGGGGAGGCCGTTCCAATGCCTGAGCCGATGCCGCGTCAGGCAGGTGCCCCCACCAACGGGCTCGACTACCAGATGCTCAAGCCGTCCGAACTCCCGCAAGTCGAGAAATTCGCCATCCTGATCCTGAGCGACACCAACGGCGCAGCCACCCGCGAAGTCGCCCCGCCGAGCGAATAAGGAAGTGTGTATGTCTCCGTCCACAGCAAGGCTCCTGGCGTCAACATCCCTTCCCACCCGGAGCGGGCACACTCCTGTGCCCAAGGCCACATCCTTTTCAGCCGCGAACTCCCAAGTAGCGCGCAATTCCTCATCCTGTGACACATGTCTATTCAGCCAGGTTCATACTTCGGGGCAGATCACTTGAGCCTTTCGATGATCCAGGAAAGAACCCGTCTTTGTCCGCGTAGCGGAAGCCATCACAGCCATGAAAATCATTTCCTCTGTTTCGGTGGCCGCCTTGCTGGGTTGGATACTCCCCGTCTCATGTTTCGCCACGGCGGTTGGAACTTCCATCGTCGAGCAGCCGGTGAATCTGGGGGCGAAATCCGATCCAGGACGGATTCCGCTCGGCGGCGTGGGCGTGGTGAGCAACCACGGTTATGGAATCCATGCTGTGATCGGCGAAGCTCGGGCCTGTCCAAGAGGGGCGATGCGCTGGGAAGGAGGCTCGGAGCTGGATCAGAATCTGGCCAGTGTCTTCGGCATCTCGATCGAGGCGCAGGATTCAACGCAGATCCTGGCATTTCCTGTGACCTTGCGGGTGAAGCCATGGAAGCCGCCGGGCTACAGTCCTTACTCGAAGGAACAGGTTCTCGCCGCCACGCTTTGGTGCCTGATCCGCAGCACATACAGCACGCCGGAAACGCCGCTTGATGTCCGGGTGGTCGCGGAAGGTGCGGATGACAAGGCGCTGGAGGAAAAATTTTCGGGTAAATATGTCAGTCACCCTGGCAAGGATGGGGCGAAAGTTCCGCCAGTACAAGTGCGCGGAACGGCCCTCGAAGTGGATGCACGGGGAATCGCCTGGGTGGTGTTTCCAGACGTTGCCCGGAAAGCCGCTTTCGTCCCGCCGACTCCCGGGATGATCATTATGGAAGCGGGAGGAGACGGTGATCCAGGATGGCGGGTGCTACCGGTCTGGGGGAATGGGACAGCCCCGGAGGAATTCCTTCGGATCAACAGCGAGTCGGCCATCATGGCCTATTCGAGTTACCACTCGCGTGGGGTGCAAGAAGCCAACTCGTTTCTCTCAGATGGAGGCGCAAATGGCTTCACGGCAGTCCGGGGTGACAAGTCCGACTCAGTTTCACTCAGCTATCCCCGAGTGAACCAAGCCACCCTCGCGGCCGACATTCTGGCCCTTGTGATTTCCGCACAGCCGACCGAGGCCAGGCCCCTGAGCGTTTCGTTCCTCGTCGAGGAATCCAGCCTTGCGAGCTA
This sequence comes from Luteolibacter sp., assembly GCA_031419215.1. Lineage (GTDB taxonomy): Bacteria > Verrucomicrobiota > Verrucomicrobiia > Verrucomicrobiales > Akkermansiaceae > Luteolibacter. The sequence continues at coordinate 1,829 of JANOKL010000598.1, forward strand.
TCCCGCTTTTCGGGGTGCGCCGGGCTGGAAGGAGTCCATCGATCCCAACAACCATGTCGTGCTGGAATGCGAGTTCGTGTGGGATGCCGTTTCAGGAAAGTTGACGAAGGGGTTCGTTCCGTTGGTCAGGTTGGAAGACCGGGCTTGGATCACGCTCGCGTCTGAGCCGGCATCGGCGGATGAGGAGGCAGCGGAGAAGCTGGCGGTCATGGTGCAGTATCGGATCATGGGTGGAATCCACGATGGCAGCCTGCTCGCCGAGAAGATCATGCCTGTGGACCAACTTCGTGCTTCAGGCCTGTTGAGGGAAATCGGCAAGGCCGGATACTATGAAGCACTCGCGACCTACTCGAATGGAAAGACCCTTCCCGACAACCCGCAGGATGATCCGGTCAGGCTCGGGAGCTCCGAGGCCTTTCAAGCCCACCATGCAGGTTGGACGATCGGACTGAGCCAGGGCGAGGCCATCGCGATCGCGGCCCGCAAGACCATCGCAGAGGCGAAGCTCAAGAAGGATGAGTGAACGACGTTCTTGGGTTCATTCAATCTGGAGGTCAAAGATCATCCCTTTGTCCATTGCAGTGGCCCAGCTCATGATCGCGCTGCGGCTCCCTCTTGAGCCTCCTCAAACCCTCGCCAGCGTCAGCAACTCCTTGAGCCTTCCGACCTCCGCCGCCGATGTCTTGGCGACGAAGCCTCGTGCGTGGGCGAAGTGGACGTCGGGCTCCTGTTCGATCCGGGTAAAATCGTAGCGTGGGTCGTCATTGTGGCGGGAAAGGCCGTAGCCGCCGCCACGGCGGTCCGGGTAGATCAGCGCGGCGACGCTGTTGCTCTTGCCGATCGTTTCCAAGTAGCGACCGATGCCGGCGGAGGGCTCGTCCGGGATCGGTTTGGTGCGCGGCAGGAAGAGGATTTCATTTCCTTCGTGGTTCCAGAGCTCGGCATGCTGCGCGACGAAATCGAGGCGGCTTCGCAGCTCCCGCAGATACTCCAGCAGGTCCTCGCCGATGTAGCTCAGCAGTTCCCAAAGCGGCTCTCCGGGCTCCAAGCGCCTGGCCTTGGCGAATCGGCGCAGCACGGTGACGTCGATCGGCGAGTTGAGTTTGTTCATCGTGTTCCGATCCACGCCAAGCCACTTGGCGGTGACGTTCGGGCCGCGCGTGTCGAACCACTCGGCAGGCTCCAGCCAGTCGCAAAACTGTCGCGCGTCCTCATAGATGCCGAGGTGCTGGAGTACGAGGCTCAGCGCGCAAACCGGTGGATGATCGGCGGGAAATTGATGGTGGTCGAAATTGTTCCGCTCCGGTGCGTGTTCGCCGCCGACATCGACGACGGCGATGGTCGGGTCCGCGAGATCGGCCTCGGTCGGTTCGCGTCGCTCGATGGGCACGCGGTGCACGGCGGCGAGGAGGCTGCACGCGAGGAGTTCGTCCTTATGGGAACCGCCGGGATGGGTGAGGATGAGGGAGAGGGACATGAGGGCGGGAAGGTAGGCGGAGAATGCCCGAAATCCTAAGCACTAAATTCGAAACTCCCTTTTCCTCCAAAGCTCTTAGTGGCGAAGAGCCGCCTTCCTACCGAACAGTTGAAACTAGCGACCGAGCCGAAAACGGCGTTAAGGACAATTGCTACTTTTTCGTCCCAGCGGGACCATGGAGATTAGCCGGTGTGCGTCAGCCACCGGTTTGGATCCGTGGTAAATTAAGCCCCGGTAGGGGCGGGACGATTGGAAGGATTGAGTCCATTCAGCAAAGAATCGCCCCACCCCTGCCGGGGCTCATCCCCACTTTCCCAGAGTCCGGTGGCTGACGCACACCGGCTAATCTCCTCCTACCCCTGCCGGGGCAATCAACATTCCTCGAAATCGGTTTTAATGCCGCGCCATCCCTCTCACGACCCCTATCAAGCTGCTCAGTGGATCAGGGCCTTGTGACCGCCGGGGATGCCTGGAAGAGCGGCTTCGACTTCACTGCTGATTTGTAAACGCCCCAGCCGAGAGGCAGGATCACGAGCAGCCAGGCGACGATCAACTTGAGTGTGGAGGCCTTCATGGCAGGTGGTGTTTTGAGGCGACAGGCCGGACGAAGAGATTGGCCACAAGCCCGACCATCAGCAGGCCGCACATCATGAAAAACGTGCCATTGTAGGCTTCTGCTTTCGGCATGCCGGCGGCGACGCGTGAGTCGTAGAGGCCATTGACAAGAGCCGGGCCGATCACGGCGGCGACACTCCAGGCCGTGATCAGTCGACCGTGGATGGCACCGACCTGATAGGTTCCGAAGAGGTCCCTCAGGTAGGCCGGGATGGTGGCGAATCCGCCTCCATACATGCTGATGATTCCGGCGGTGAGGCAGACGAATAGCACCTTGTTCTGAGTCTGCTGGGCCCAGGGAAGCAGGGCGTAGAGCACGGCCCCCAGAATGAAGTAGAGGCAATACACGGTCTTGCGTCCGGTGCGGTCGGAAATGGAAGACCAGATGAAGCGTCCGCCGAGATTGGAGATCGAAAGCAGCCCGGCGAAGCCCGCCCCGATCGCGGCGTTGGCGGTCTTTTGCGCATCGCTCACGGAGGCTCCGAGAAACATGTCCTGGAACATGTCGGCGGCGCGACCGAGCACTCCGATCCCGGCGCTGACGTTCATGCAAAGCACTATCCAAAGGAGCCAGAACTGTGGCGTGCGCCAAGCGGTATCGACTGCGACACGGGCGCTGGTGATCATGCTGTTTTTTTGCTCGCTCGGCACGTAGCCGTCGGGCTTCCAGCCATCGGCCGGCACGCGCACGGTGATCGCCGCCATGAGGATGAAGATCGCATAAAGACCCGCCATCGTTGCCAAGGCCTGCGCGGCTCCGGTGTTACTACTGCTCTGGTAGTATTTCATCAATTCCTGGCCGAGCGGCGAGCCAATCAGCGCCCCTCCACCGAAGCCCATGATCGCCATGCCGGTGGCCATGCCCGGACGGTCGGGAAACCATTTCACCAGGGTGGAAACGGGGGCGATGTAACCCAGCCCGAGCCCGATACCGCCGACAAATCCGTAGCCGAACAGAACCAAGGGCAACGACTTCAGGTGCACGCCGAGCGAGGCAAGAAGCAGTCCACCGCAGAAGCAGGCGCAGGAGGCCACCAGGGTGCGGCGTGGCCCGCTGCGTTCGACCCATTTTCCAAAGACTGCGGCCGAGAGCCCCAGCATGACCAGCGCGATCGCGTAAGCCCACTGGATGTTGGAGATCGGCACGCCCAACTCCGCCATCAGCGGTTTGTTGAAAACGCTGAATCCATAAACCTGGCCGATGCACATGTGGGCGGCGATCGCGGCGGGTGGGACCAGCCAGCGATTGAAGCCCAGCGGAGCGATCGTGCGTTCCCGGCTGAGGAGGTTCATGAATTACTTCGCTTTGGCCGGGCTGGCGGCTTTGGCTTCGGCCGCGCCGAGCTTGAGGGTGGGCGCCTTGGCCTCGTCGGAAATTTCCAATCCGATCCAATGGCCGTTCATCGCATGAGAGGGAAACCCGCAGGCGAACGCGAATTCGCCCGCTTCATCCGCGACAAAGCTGAAGCTGCTTTTCCCATACGCCAGGCCCTTCAAATGATCCGGCACGGCGGCTCCCTTGAAATAGGGCTCCGCGACTTGAAGCTTTTTCAGCGAGTCCTTCTCAATGACGAGCAAGCTGTGCGGCACCGGACTGGGATTGATGTAGGTGACATTGACCTGCCAGCCCTTGGGGATCGTGTAAACCGCCGCGCCCTTGGCGTAGCCGTTGAAGTTCATGCCGTAGTTTTCATCGTTGAAGACGGCGATGATGACCAGGTCGACCGTATTCGGCTTGGAGCCGAGGCGCAGGAAATCTGTGGAAGTCAGGCCTTCGATCAGCTCCATCTTCCGCCCGGCACTGGCAGTCGCGGAATGGGCCGCATGGTCTCCATGGTGCTCGTGCCCGGCAGGAGCCGCTGGAGCGGCGGGGGCAGCCGGAGTTTCGGCATGACAGGGGAGTGAACAGGGCCACAGCAGGGCTCCGCCAATGAGAGAAAGGAATGGTTTCATGGAATGATGGGTAGGAAAAATGACCGGAGCACACCAACAAGGCATGCTTCGGGATGCCGCAAGGCCCAGCGGCCTTGCGGGAATCGAGGACGATTTTACTTCTTCTGAAGCGGGGCGGTCACGGCTCCCGCTGGGACCTTGTCCGCGGGGACGAGCTTCCAGAGTGCGCCGCGCTCCGACGTGTAGGGATCCACCGGTCCGCCGTAGCTGGCGCTGGCGTGGGTCATGTAAATATTGCCCGCCTCATCCTCGCCGCCGCTGGTCGGGCGGATGGGAGTGTCGAGGTCGAGCAACTCCTCCATCTGCCACTTGCCCTTGTCATCCTGCTGCATGCCCCAGACTTTTCCTGTTCCCCAGTCGCTGGCGAAGTAGATGCCTTCCATCGAGGGATAGTCCTTGCCGCGATAAATCCCGAGTCCGGTGACGCAGATGCCCTGATCGACGTGGCTGTATTCGGCGATCGGAAGCAGTCCCACCCGCGGGTTGGTCTTCTCATCCTCGATCGGGAAGGTGTGGCTGCCACACATGAACTTCCAGCCGTAGTTCTCGCCACCCTTGCTGGCGGCCGGCTGCTTGTTGATTTCCTCCCAGTGATTCTGTCCGATGTCGGCTATGAAGAGATCGCCGGTTTTACGGTCGAAGGAAAAGGTCCACGGATTCCGGATGCCGTAGGCCCAGATTTCCGGGCGGGCCTTGGGATGGATCTGGGAAAACTGCTTCTCCGTGACCCCGAACAAGGTCATCTGCTGAAGCGGAGTGAGGAAGGGATTGTCCTTGGGAATCGAGTAGGCGCGATCAGGAGTGGAGTTGTTCACGTCGATCCGCAGCATCTTTCCCAACAGCATGTTCAGGTCCTGTCCGGCGCTCAGGACATCGCCTTCCCAGCCACCATCGCCGACTCCGATATACAGATAGCCATCGGGGCCAAACGCCATCTTGCCGCCGTGGTGATTGCAGTAGGGAAAGTCGATCTGCATGATCACCTTGGCGCTGTCCAGATCCACCTTGTCCGGATTCTTGTCGGACACCTTGTACTGCACCAGCAGGGTCGCGCCATTGAACCACAGGTCGGAATACGAGATGTAGAATAGGCCGTTCTCCTTGAATTTCGGATGGAACTCGATGCAGAACAAACCTTCTTCAAGGAACGAGCTGAGGGTCTTTTCCTTGATGTCGAGGAAGGGTTTTTCGAGCAGCTTGCCGTCCTTCACGATTCGGACGACGCCGGGACGTTCACAGACAAACAGACGGCCGGAGCCATCCTTCGGGGCCGTGACATGGATGGGGTCCACCAGGCCGTCGGCGACCTTGACGAACTGGACGGCAGGGGCCGCTTTCAGTTTTCCTCCGGGCTGGGCGACAACGGGTTCCTGGGCGTGAAGTGCGCCGGTCAGAAGGCAGGCGAGAGTGAGTTGGGCTTGGAATTTCATGGAAGTTGGGGGTTCGGGTTGGTGGCTTGATTGATCGTGAATCAGACAATCTGTCGCGACGCTCATCTGGCCACGGACGGATTGGCTGAAACATGGATCAAAACCATACCCTACGACTCTCCCTTTCCGGTGGATTTTGCCAAGGAGCATTTTGGCAGCGGCGTTTGAGGATTCTGAAATGGGGGCGTCTGGAACAGGGCAAGAGCGGGCGACTCGACCTCGCGCTTCTACGTTTTTTACCGCAGTCAGTTCCCATGGCGCATGGGCCCCCAGTAATGGGGGTTGAGCTGCACGCGAGGAGTTCGTCCTTCGAGGCTGCCTGAGAATTCCTTCTCCAAGGCGATAGGCGGCACATTTTCCCAAGACTCGCAAAGGCAGAATGAGGTCACCGAACCTCATTCATTGGGATTTCTCACCACCCGCGGCCTTTCCTCTGCGCCTGCGGAGAGAAAGGGTGGCCATGATCACAAGCTTCGAATTTAAAGGCCGCCTCGCAGGCCAGGATCAGGTTGAATGCAATTCATGGCTTAATTTGAAGATGCAAGTTGCCCAGCTAACAGAACCGCATAGAAGCTCTTCAGCTTCTGCGGCGATTTCAGGGGAGATGAGGTTCGCAGGACTTTTTCAGGCGGCTTCCATTGTTCGCTTCCGCCGCCAGGGCTGATGAACCGCAGCCTCTTTGCCTCTAATCCCGGATGTTCCGTGACGTGGGGGATGGGCTGCTAGGTTCGCTCTCAACAACCATCATGAAAATCAAAATACTCTCGGCCTTCGCGGCCATGGCAATCAGCGGTCCGGCGTCTGCCTCGACCATCACCTATTCCACCTACATCGCGACCGGCGCTGCCGATACCTCGTGGGTGATTTCGAGCACCGGGGTCGCATCGGCCAATTTCGGAGGATCTGACGTCACCTTCGGCGGCGTGAACTGGGAGGGTTCCCGGACAAACGGACACCTAGCCTCACAGACCTATGTGGACGTGGGCGGATACCAATTCTACCACAGCGATCCCGGTTTCGCGTGGGGGATCAATCAACCCTCGCTCTTCTATCCCACCACACCGACGGTGGGCCTGTTGCACAGCGGCACGACC
>JANOKL010000599.1:0-7950 GCA_031419215.1 Luteolibacter sp.
TCGAGTTCGCGCACGTAATCCGCCATGCGCATTTCGCGTTGTTCGATGGCGTTGAGTTCCGCGAGGTCGAAGTAGGCGGAGACGAGGTTGTTCAGGACGCGCAGCTCTTGCTCGCTGAGGTAATTTTTGGCGATCATGGCCTCTGCTTGGGTTGGCTGACCACCTTTGAATGTGCTGAGTCCCGCAAACGGCTTGTTGCTATCCACACGGAGGTAGATCACCTCGCTGGCGGTGTGGCCATGGGCGGCGTAGTGCAGCTTGTTTTGAACGATCTTGAAGAACTTCAGGCTCTCTTCACCACTAGGATGGTAATCGGTGGCGGTGGCGTAGAGGTCGAGCACTTGCCGATACATCACCTTCTCGCTGGAGCGAATGTCGCGGATGCGGTCGAGCAGCTCTTTCCAATAGTTGCCGCCGCCGAGATTTTTCAGGCGCTCGTCATTCATGGCGAAGCCCTTTTCGAGATACTCCTTCAGAACCGTGGAGGCGTAGCGCCGGAATTCCACCCCCCGGGCGGAGCGCACGCGGTAGCCGACCGCCAGAATCACGTCCAGATTGTAAAGCGTGAGGGTGCGTGAAACCTCCCTCGAGCCCTCTTTTTGAACTGTCAACTGCTGGTTGACAGTTGCCCGCTCATCCAGCTCTTGATCCTCGTAGATGGCCTTGACGTGCTTGCTGATGTTCTGTTTGGAAGTCTGGAAGAGATCCGCGATCTGCTGTTGGGACAGCCAGACCGTGCCATCCTTGAGATGCAGGTCGATTTGGGTTTTCCCGTCCTCGGTGGTGTAGAGAATGAGGTCGCTCATGCTCCTGCCTCCTCGCCCTCGATTTCCGCCACGATGGCATCGATCTCCGCCCGCAGGCGGTCGATCTTGGCGACGGTTGTTTTGAGTTCCGCATTCAGTTCGGCAATGTCCACGACCTCGCGGTTGTCCTTCGCTTCGACGTAGGTGCTGACGGAGAGGTTGTAGTCTTTCTCGGCGAACGTGGTGTGATCCACGGAGAGGGCAAAGTGGGGGACGTTTTCCTTGGTGTCGAAGACCTCCATGATGCGCCCGACGTGATCATCGGTGAGCGTATTGTTGTTGGTCTCCTTTTTGAAAAGCCCGCTGGCATCGATGAACTGGGTGCGGGTGTCAGGCTTGTGCTTGGAGATCACAAGGATGTTCACCGCGATGGTGGTGCCATAAAAGAGGTTGGGGGCAAGGGAGATGACAGTCTCCACGTAGTTGTTGTCGATCAGGTATTGGCGGATCTTTTGCTCGGCTCCACCGCGGTAGAAGATGCCGGGGAAGCAGACAATCGCGGCGCGGCCTTTGGCTGAGAGGTAGCTCAGAGCGTGGAGGACGAAGGCGAAGTCAGCCTTTGACTTCGGGGCTAGCACACCGGCTGGCGCAAAGCGGTCATCGTTGATGAGGGTCGGGTCGTCGCTGCCTTTCCATTTGATGGAGTAGGGAGGATTGGAAACGATGGCGTCGAAGGGCTTGTCGCAGAGGAAGTGGGGATCGGTGAGGGTGTTGCCGAGTTGGATGTTGAACTTGTCGTAGTTGATGTTGTGCAGGAACATGTTCATCCGCGCCAGGTTGTAGGTGGTGTGGTTGATTTCCTGACCGAAGAAGCCGTCCTCGATAATGTGGGAATCGAAGTGCTTTTTTGCCTGTAGCAGCAAAGATCCCGAGCCTGCGGCGGGGTCGTAGATCTTGTTGACGCTCGTCTGCTTGTGCATGGCCAACTGGGCGATGAGCCGCGAGACGTGAGTTGGCGTGAAGAACTCGCCTCCGGATTTACCGGCATTGGCGGCGTAGTTGGAGATCAAGAACTCATACGCATCGCCGAATAGATCGATGTTGCTGCCTTCAAAATCCCTGAAGTCCATTTCACCGACTCTGGTGAGCACGGCGGCGAGGCGGAGATTTTTGTCTTTGACGGTGTTTCCAAGGCGATTGCTGGTGGTATCGAAATCCGCGAACAAGCCCTTGATGTCTTGCTCCGATGGGTAGCCATTGGCGGAACTCTCGATGGCCGAAAAGATGGCGGCGAGGTCGGTGTTCAGGCTCTCGTTGGTGTTCGATGTGGCGAGGACCTTGGCAAAGAGCTGGTTGGGGTAGATGAAGTAGCCCTTGGTTTTGATGGCGTCGTCCTTGATTTCCGGGGTGATGACGCTATTCGCCAACTGGGCGTAATGGATGTCCGGATCACCTGCCTCGATGTAGGCGGCGAAGTTTTCGCTGATGAAGCGGTAGAAGAGGGTGCCGAGGACGTATTGCTTGAAGTCCCAGCCATCGACCGAGCCGCGCACGTCGTTGGCAATCTGCCAGATTTGCCGCTGCAGTGCTCCGCGTTGTTGGATGCTTGTCATTACTAAAAGTTATAGGAATCTATCGAATCGTCTTTCGGCGAAATGAGTTCAAAGATTTACTGAGATTGAAGCGTACCTCCTCGGCTTTTGCTCGATCGATGGCAAAGCCGGACGACAACCCTACAAAGCGAGGGGAGAATTCTCTGCCGCTACCTTGGGAATCGTCTCGTGACGGTCCCGAATTTTCGGATTTTTGAGGGAATCGTCGATTTCGATGGTGCCCTCCATTTCGTGGATGACCTGTTCTTTGACTAGGACGCTGGGAATGGCGACGTATTGATTTGACCGCTTCCGCCAAGGAGATCCCGCATTTCATGAGCAAGCCGAAGGGGCCGCAAAAAGGAGCGGAGGAAGGGTTGTCGAAAGAGGCAGGTTTGATCCAAAGCATGGGCTGCTCCAGATTAACGGGATCCAAACAGGCTGGAAGGGAAAAGAGCACGAGAGTTTTCGGGCTCAAGTGTTCCTTCTTCGCTAAAGCTACGAAGGACAGATCCTACTTCGCTGGCGTCTTGCGGGACGAATGGGAGATTCTTAATGCCCGCCCTGAAATCGGGAGCTCGAAGACCGCGTCATTTCTGGCTTTGCGGGCCTACGGTCTGGGGGGAGGATGGGCTTGCCGATGACTTCTCCGGATACTGCTGCAATGACCCAATCGCCTGGTATGACGGGCTGGTTGGAAGAGCGGGGTCGTTTGGAGAGTGAACTTGGCGAGCGCATCACGCTCGATGCCCTGACCGGGCCGAATAGATCGGAGGCGAGGGGGCTCAAGGACGACGCGGGCGGGGAGGCCGGATGGTTGATCGCGCAGCGGAAGGTGGGGCATCGGCATTCGATCGATGACGTGCTGACCGCTTGGTATGCCCTCCAGGTTTCGCCGAAGGTGGACGAGCATCTCGATTTGGGAACCGGAATCGGCACGGTGGGCCTGCTGACTCTTTGGGGCATGGGGCCGGTCGCGCGACTGACCTGCGTGGAGGCGCAGGAAATCAGTTACCGGTTGCTGCAATCGAACCTCGATGCCAATGGCCTGCGGTCGCGCGTCGATTGCTCCCACGGCGATCTCCGCGAGCTGGCGCTGGATCGGAAATTTCCGCTGATCACGGGCAGTCCGCCGTATTTCCCGGAAGGCACCGGCGTCATTCCGAAGGACTCGCAGAAGGCCCACGCGCGCTTCGAGCTGCGGGGGGATGTGAGCGACTACGCCCTGGCGGCGGTGAGGCATCTGGCTCCTGATGGCTGGTTCGTGCTGTGTTTTCCCACGCCACAGAAACGGCGGGCGCTCGATGGCATCGCGGCGGCGGGATTGAAAACGGTGAGGCTGCGTGACGTGATCCCACGGGAAACGCTCGGAGCCTTGTTCACTTTGTTCGCCTGTCTTCATGCGGAGGATTTCATCGGTGAAATGACGGTCGAGGAGCCGCTCGTTGTCCGCGAGCAAAGCGGTCGTCTAACAGCCGAGATGGCGGCGGTCCGGCGCGGCTTCGGCTTCCTTGATGGCGAGGCCCACGGCGGGCACGGTGGAGGATGTGCTTGAGTTGGTGGGGTGGGGGGCGTTTGCTGGCAAGCCATGAGCGATCCTGTCTGCCCGATGTGTGAGATGACCGACGTGCTGACCCACGCCGACCATTACGAATGCTCCACCTGCGGTCACGAATGGCCCCTCGCCGCCGAAGCGGATGCACCGGCTGGTGAGAGAATCGTGAAGGACGCCTACGGCAATGTGCTCGCGAACGGCGACATCGTGGCGATGATCAAGGACCTGAAGTTGAAAGGCTCCTCGCAGACCCTCAAGGTCGGAGCAAAGTCGAAGCCGATCCGCCTCGTCGATGGCGATCATGAGATCGACTGCAAGATGGACGGCCTCTCGATCGCGCTGAAGGCGATGTATGTGAAGAAGGAGGTGGCTTGAGGCTGCATCTTCTTGGCGCATCAAGCGTCACCTTTCTATCCGCCGGAATTGCTCGGTCACCTGCGTGAGAACGATGCCCGCTTTCCGAAAGGTGGTATGGTTGACCATGGTTTTCCCGTCCGGTTGTAGATACATCCACTGGCTCATGCGGACGTTCGCGAGGGGATTTCCCGGCGATGCGGCGAGTGTGAAGGTCCAGTGGAAAACGTTTCCCCATGCCTCGCCGCGGGCTGTGCCGACGATGTCGTTGGCCGTTGCTTCGAAATGATGGCTATCGATCCGTCGCAGTCGCCATGAACGATGGAAGGGTGGATCTCCGCCAATGGTCAGATCCTGCTCGATGCGGAGCACGTTGTCCTTCCAGGTTCCGTTGGTCTTGGTGGTGACGACTCGAATCGGATTGCCGCCTCGGTTTTCCATGACCCCGGTGGATTCGGTGCGGCCGGTGAAGAACTTGTCCGGCTCGAAGACAGGCCGGTTGCCCGCGAAGTCGGTGGGCTTCATCGTCGTGCAGCCCACCAAGGCGAGGGTGTAAAGGGTGAGGAAAGTGAGTTTCATGAGAATTAGGGAATCCTTCTCCATGCCACTGTCCCCACCCTTGTGCAATCCCTCTTCGTGTCAGTCGTGAGGAGCCTGCGCGACCTCCACGAATTCCCTGAGGCTGCTGCCGATGAGGTGGGTTCAGCCCTCATGCGGAATGAGGTGCATCCTATGATTTCCTGGCGATCAAGTATTGTCCTCGCAGGCTGGATGGAAAGTAAGTCCCTTCGTTCCATGACACCACTTCCCATCCTCTATGAAGACGAGTTCATCGTCGCCATCGACAAGCCGGCAGGGATGATCGTGCATGCGGGCCGCGATCCCGAAGGGCCGGAATGGATTGCGATGAAGCGGCTGCGCGACCAGCTCGGCCGACAAGTGTATCCGGTGCATCGCCTGGATCGCCCGACCTCCGGCGTGCTGCTCTTCGCCCTCGATGCGCGGACGGTTGGGATGGCGCAAAAGTCCTTCGAGCTGCGGAAGGTGGTGAAGACTTATCACGCCATTGTTTGCGGAACTCCTCCTGAGTCGTGGTGTTGTGACACTCCGTTAAGCGCCGCTCCGGATGAGCCCTTGAAAGAAGCACGGACAGAGTTCAGACGCTTGAGAAGCTCAACGGTTTCCGGTGATCCCGCGCTCGAACTCTCCCTGATCGAGGTCCATCCCCGGACCGGTCGTTTCCATCAGATCCGGCGTCATCTGCTGGAGGCGGGCTTTCCGATCGTGGGCGACTTCTGGTACGCCGGACAGGAGCGCAGCTTTGAGCTCGGCGAGCGGCTGGGCACCGGCACGCGGATGTTGCTGAAAGCGATGGTGCTGGAACTCCACCATCCACACACCGGTGAACTCCTGCGCATCGAGGCACCTGAGGACGAGGAGTTTCGACGCTGCTTTCCGTGAATGGATTTCTTCGCAAGCACTGTCTTGCTGTCGCTCCGTCGTTCGTCATGTTGTTGAAATCCTCAATCGACCATGACCCCACCCGCCACCAACACCGTCCGACTCCATCGCGTGATGCGTGCCACTCCGGATCGCGTCTATCGCGCCTTTCTCGATGCCGATGCCAAAGCCAAGTGGATGCCCCCGAATGGATTTACCGGAAAAGTTCATCACCTCGACGCAAAAGTCGGCGGCACTTATCGGATGTCGTTCACCAATTTCACCACCGGCAAGGGGCACACCTTCGGCGGCACCTACCTTGAACTCACGCCCAACGAGCGACTTGTCTACACGGATCGTTTCGAAGACCCAAACCTGCCCGGTGAAATCCTTGTGACGATCGAACTGAAGGAGGTCTTCTGCGGCACCGATCTCCAGATCACCCAGTCCGGCATTCCTGCGATGATCCCGGTGGAGGCCTGTTACATGGGATGGCAGGAATCGCTGATCCTTCTGGCAAAGCTCGTCGAAGCCGAGATCCCCGATGAGTGAGTTTCAGACCGGTTCTTGCCCGGAAAGTGGATCGCTGGAGGCCCCGCTTGCGTGGCGCTGCTCCACCACTCGGATCAGGCCGAGATAAGCCACGGTCCCGAAGAGATAAAGCACGCCGGTGGTGAGAAAGACCTGCCAATAAGGCAGATCGTGGCTGCGAAGGATCTGAAAGACCCGCGCGGCCAGCCACCAGGCACCGCTCCAGATCGCCCCGCTGCACGCGCTGACGAGTTCACGATTCCGTTCGCCGACGTAGCTCATCGTCAGCTCGCTGGTCGATGGGCCGGCCATGCTCATCAGTGGTTGTCGCAGAACGAAACCCAGCACCGCCACCGGCAGTGCCCACGCGGCGGCCTTTACGAGTTCGGTCAGTCCCATTCCCACGAGCAGCACCACGGCGATCGACTGCACGCCGAGGATCGCCCCGCGCCAGCCGAAGCGACGCTTCACCTCCGGCACAATCAGTCCGGCGAAGAGCACCAACACATTGCTGATCGAGCCAAGGGCCGAGTAGTCCCTGGAGCTGACCTGGTGGACGTGGCTGAAGAAGAGGTTGAGGAACTGGATGCTGAGTCCGGCGCCGGTGGCGATGCAAAGGGTCGGCACCAGCGAGCGCAGCAGCAGCGGCCAGTCTTCGCGGTGGATGTGCAGCCAGTGGTGGCTCGTGGTTTTCTCCGGCACCGGATCTGGCAGCCTGGCGTAGAAGATCGGCGCAGCGCAGGCGATCAGCGTCAGGATCAGAAGTGTGGCGTGTTCATCGAAGACCATCGTCATCCCTCCGAGCTGGAGTTTTCCCGTCGCCTGCAACGCGGTGGAAAGCAGCCCTCCGCAGATGCTGGCTGCCGCCCAGGTGGCGAACTGGAGGCTGAGCGATTCGCTCGACTGGTGGGCCGGGGTCAACCGCATCGTCATCGGCAGGTTTGCGACGTTCAGGAGCAACCCTGCGAAACCCATCGCGAGAAACGAGATCGACGCAGCGGACATCATGCCGAGCCGCACCGTTTCGAGCGAGGCGAGGGCGGCGAGTGGAAACAAGATCGAGCCCACGAGCAGCGGCAGCCGCAGAGGACGCCCACGCAGCCAGAGCCCGGCTGGGATGGCGAGGAAGAGGGTGGCGACGAAGCGCTGTGAGCCGAGCGCGGCGATGGCCGGGTCGTCGAGGCCACGGTCTTTCAGGTAGAGGTTCAGCAGCAGGAACTGCGCGGTGGTGATCAGGTTGATCAGGAACTGCCCGGCAGCGAACAAGAACACAGAGCCCGGAAGCGAACGGTATTTTTCCAACCAGGCGGGCAGACGAACCATGACGCGGCAGTGATGAACTCCAGTCGAATCCGAAGCAAGCGGGGATCGGTGGAGGCGGCGGTCTTTCGGCCTAATCTTGCGGCGGCCACTCGACTCCATCGAGCTCCGGCGGAAGCTGCTTCGGGTCCACCGGATAGATCAAGGAAAGGTCCATCTGAGACTTCGAACCCTCGAGGAATTCCAGCTCCTCCGGCGCGCCGATGATCAGCCATAGCACTTCCTCGTCGGTGTCGTTGAAGACCTGCCGGAGCTGGTCCGGACTGACATGGACGCCGCCGTGTTTCGGCACGGTCAGGGTCTCCTCACCGACGCGTATCCGGCCGGTGCCTTCGAGCACGAAGTAGAACTCCTCCGCGCGGATGTGCTTGTGGAGGGTGTTCGCGCTGTGAGGTGGCATTCTCCACAATCG
>JANOKL010000600.1:0-1185 GCA_031419215.1 Luteolibacter sp.
CACTTCGACCTCGAACTCACCCGTGGCGATCCATCGACGAAAAGGCGCATCGAAACGCGCCTGCTTGTCCGCACCCAGGCCGGCGTTTACGGTGTCAGCTACCGTTGGAATGACGCAGGCACCGAGGCCACGCTCGCGGCCGATGAAGGTGAGGACATCGACCTTTCCATCGTCGAGGAAGGTGCGCCCCGCACCCAGCGTTGGCACATCCCCAGCCGATCGGACTGCCGCAGTTGCCACAGCGAACAGGCCGGCTACGCGCTATCCTTCAACACCCGCCAGCTCAACCTCGATGGCGACATCCACGGCGTCACCGGTAACCAGCTCACCACCCTCCAGAACGCCGGCTACTATTCCTCCGCCCTGCCCGCGCCAGCCACCCTGCCCCGCCATGTCCGGGCGGATGAAACGACCTTCACGCTGGAAGAGCGCGTGCGTTCCTACCTCGCGGTGAACTGCAGCTACTGCCACCAGTCCGGCAGCAACACCCCCGGCACCTGGGACGGTCGCGCCGCCCTCACCCTTGCGGAAACCGGGCTCGTCAACGGCAATGCCAGCAACAACGGCAGCGATCCGCTCAACCGCCTCATTGTTCCCGGCGATGCCACCCACTCCATCGTCCTCAACCGCATCGCCACGCGCAACGGCTTCACGCGCATGCCGCCGCTCGGCAGCAATGAACTCGATCACGCCTCGATTGATCTGGTCGAAGCCTGGGTCAATCAACTCAGTCCCGCTCCCGCCGCCGCGCCCGTCCCAGCCTCCACCATCACCCCGGACGTGAAGCGCGCCGGCGACACCGCCACCCTCGATTTCCCGATCACCGCCGGCCAGTGGTTCGAGGTCGAAACCTCCAGTGATCAAACCACCTGGACCCACTGGAACGCCGCTGGAAATGACGGCCAAAAGCACGCCGGCGGCATCGTCAATCTTGCCGGAACCCTCCCGGCTCCCGATCCTCTCTATTTCCGCGTCACTGTCCACGGCCCCTAACAGATTCCCATGAACCTCGTCTTTCTCGATGCCTCCACGATCACCCGTCAGGATCTCGATCTCTCACCGCTCGCAAACTTCGGGCCCCTGACCCTGCACGATCTCACCTCGCCGGATCAGGTTTCCTCCCGCATCGCCGGAGTAAAGATACACCTGCTCACCAGTGGAGCCCAGCGAGAAGCTCGTGCTCGG
>JANOKL010000601.1:0-10550 GCA_031419215.1 Luteolibacter sp.
ATCCCGACAGCGCTTCACCGCCTGCCGGGATTTTTTGTTTAATTCCTCCCGCTTCACCCGTATCTCCCCGCACATGCGCCACCTGCTCATCGCCCTGACGACCCTCAGCCTTTGCCACGCCGACGCCAGACAGTGGAAAAACAGCGACGGCACCCAGACCTTCGAAGGGGAGCTCGTAAGCCGGGACGCCACCCAGGTCACCCTGAAACGACAGGACGGAAAGAGCTTCACCATCGCCGTCGCCAAGCTCCACTTCGACGACATCGCCTGGCTCAACAAGAACCACCCCGACAATGCAGGCACGGCCGTCAAGCCCGGTGCCCCGGAACCGGCCTTCGACACCCTCTTCTTCGGCGACAGTCGGGCGAGCGTGGAAACCAAACTGAAGGCCAGTCGCTTTGTCGAACTCACCGTCGAGGAGGCCCACCTCGGTCGCTTCGGCCTAAACGGAGTCTTCAAAACCCGCAAGCAGATCGGCGGAAAATCCTATTTCCTCTACTTCGATTGGAATGGTGACTCGCTCAAGGAGATCACCCTCCAGACCGAAAACCTCACCAAGGACGCCTACGATGGCGTGATGAAGGAAAGCTGGAAGGAACTGGCCTCCGTCCTCTCCACTCTCTACGGCAAGCCCACCATCGAGGGAGCCTACCCCGGACAATCCAGTGTCGGCGACGGCAGCTTCACCCCCTCACACTCCTGGAAACTCTCTCCCGGCGTCGCCCTCCTCGGGGTCGCCAGGGACGGCAAGACCTATCAGGTCGTCGTCCGCTTCAAAAAAGACCCCGTCGGGATCGTGGAAATCCCATGATCCGGCGACGGAGTGATTGAAAACTCGAGACGTTTGGCGAGCAGGAGCGGTCGATGGAAGGGTCTTTTGCTGCTCTTCAATGGCCTTCACCCTCGCGGCACCAGTCATCGAGTTGCCGACTACGCAGAGCACGATCGCAACCGCCCGGCCCATTCGACATTCTCGAATCAATTACGCCGCGATCGACCACTTCGATTCGTGCCGATCCTCCGAGGTCATGGCTCTGGGTTGGAAAGTTTCAGGGCCGTCAGGACATCCGACTCGATCTGGTGCCGCAGCGCCTCGATTGATTCGAATTTCCGCTCGCCACGCAGATACGAGACGAAGGTCACTTCCAGGGTCCTGCCGTAAAGATCGCCAGTGAAATCGAAGAGATGCACCTCCAGCGCGCGGGTCGTTCCATCGACGGTCGGGCGCATCCCAAGATTCGCGACTCCGCGATACTCCACATCTTTCGCTCTGGCCGTCACCTGCCAGACTCCATCCGGCGGCAACTGCACCTCACCAGTCACCACATTGGCCGTCGGAAATCCGAGCTGGCGCGCCAGCTTACGACCCTCCACCACCGGACCTTCCACACGGTAGGGCTGGCCCAGCATCGCCGCCGCCGCAGTCACACTGCCATCGCGGATCGCCTGACGGATGCGTGTGCTGCTGATGCGCTCACCATCCGCCATCACCGGTGGAACCGCTTCCAGCGTGAAGCCGTGGCTTTCGGAAAACTGCTTCAGCATCGCGACATCGCCCTGCCTTCCCTTGCCGAATTTCCAGTCGTCACCGACCGCGATCGTTTTCACCGAAGCCCGGCAGAGTTGATCGAGAAAAGACTCCGCCTCGACCTGCGCAAAGGCGGCATCGAAGGGGATCGTCAGCAGGATCTCCACGCCGAGCTCCGCGAGCAAATGAGCCTTGTGGTCGAGCGTGGCCAGAAGGGCACGCGGAGCCTTGTCCGGAGCCAGCACCCGAATCGGATGCGGATCAAAAGTCACCACCCCGGCCCTGCCACCCTCACGCTTCGCCGCCTCGACCACCCGCCCGATCACCGCCCGGTGCCCGAGGTGGACGCCGTCGAAGACCCCGAGAGCGAGGTGGAGCGGCCCGTCCGTGAGGGCGAGTTCGTCGAACGAAGTGAATCGGAGCACGGCGGGAGGTTTAAGTTCCAAGTGCCAAATGCCAAGTTCCAATGGAAGAGGCAGAGCCCTGAAAGGAAGAATCTCAACTGAGAAAACCCAAAGGAACCCGAAGCAGGCCGAAAGAGCCCGAAATCAAGGGTTTGCCAGGAAACGGAAGCCTGGTCGGTTTCTGAGAAGAACGGTCGGGGAAACAGGGCCGACCGCAGACAAGTGAGAAATTTGAGCGGGTACCGGAAACCTCCTGCAGCGGTGCTGAAACGGTCGTGCAGGAGGCTTTCATCGGTCAGAAGGGATCTGAGGAATCGAGTCCGGGAATCGGACGCGGCGTGAGGGTTCCGGAATCGACCGCCGCCTTGCGAGCTTTCTTTCCAGCCTGGCTTCGCTGCTGACGATTCCGGCCGTCCTCGGTCTGAGGCCGGCCCTCCCTGCTCAGGATCCGGTTGCGGACGGTGTAGAAGAGCTGCTCGAGCTGTTTCGCAGTCAGCTTGGTGTGGAGCTGGTCGAAGCCGGTCTTGTAGATCCGGAATTTACTGGCGGCGATCGCGCTGGCGTAGCCGTTGCGAATTGGCCCTCCGGCCGCTCGGATGGCCTTCCAGTGGCTGAGGAAGTCGACCGGCACGTTCACCTCGGCACAGTCACCCAGCTCGACGTGAACGAAGATTTCCTGCCGCAGGATGGCCAGCCACTGCTCGCGAGCCTCGTGGGTATCGTCAGCCGGACTGCTGTCTTTGACCGGGCCGGTCCGCATGTGCTGGCGGAAAGCCTCGGCATCCTTGCCAGCCAGAGCGAGAAAATGGGCCATCACCGGCCGGAAGTCGCCTCCATTGCAGGCGCTGATACCAGGCTTTCCGACGACCTCCATCACCTGGTCGTGACGCCAATCATTGAACGTGACGCCGTCCTCAACGTTGCCGAGGTCGCGTTGGTAGTCGAACGCGTTGCGAGCGTTGATTGCCAGTTTCTGTCGGCTGTCTGGCTTCAGGTTTCCCTGGGGACCGTTCGGCTTCTTCTTGGCGGTCTTCTTCGCGACTGGAGCGCGGTCGGTTGGTGCTTTTTTAGTGGCCATAGGAGGGGGAATTTAGGTGTTCTCTGGACGGGCTTCCCCGGTTGCGTCGCACTCTTTGCAATGATGCGGGATGCTGCCGCTATCGAGAGAGCGGTGACCGCCAGTGCCTCCGCAGGCATCGCACGGCACACTCATCAGTGACTCGACTAGCACGCCACCGGATACACCTTCCACCATGACCATCAGGGAATGCTCGCCCATGACCCATGCTTCTGAGCGTGTTTTTGTTTCGGTTCCTTCCCGGAGCGGATTGATGAGTTTGTATCGCATCACCGGAGTTCCGATGGGGTGCGTGAGGTTCCATTGCGCGGCTTGCGCGGCGAGTTTTTCGGGATTCGGTCTTTTCATTTTTGGTGCTTTTTTGGTGGCCATGGTTTCAGAGGTTTGGAGTGAGACTTTCCGGAAAATCGGCAGGCGAGCCGCCATGGTGCTCCCAATGGACAGCTCGCTTGAGCTCGATAGCCTGCTGCAGGGTTCGAAGTTGGCTCCATCTGGTCATACCGAAGGCCTCGGCAACGCGGTCGATGTAAGCCTCGGTGCGCTTCCAGCGCAGTGAGCCGTCTTGCCGGTATCCCATCCCAGGCTTGCATGCGCAGTAGGACAAGATTTCCCGCTTGTACCAGGAGATCTCGGTATCGTCTTCAAAGAGAAGCGTTTGCATGGTTCAAAAAAGGCTGGTCTGACCGGTTGAATCGACGGGCGGTTGCGGGGCTGGAACTGGTGTCGTCGCTACTGGTTTGGCAGGCTTCGAGGGCAGGGCTTTCGGAGCTGGTGAATGCGCATCCTGCCACTCGGCGATCGCGGCAAAGCCATGGCCAGCGTAGGCTTGCTGAAACAGCTCCTGTGGTGCGTAGCGTGCGGAGATCCTGGCGTGCTCACAGGCAGGCTCTGAGGGAGCTTTCCGCATGAGCGTGACCGCCTGCGCATAGGGCATTCCGAATGATTGAAGGGCGCGAACATTGGACCCACAGCGCTGCGAAATCGCCCCCCAATAGTGGGCGCATTTCCCGCAGGTGGTGACCAGGCATTCACTCATTTGAATAGGAATGCTTGCTGCTCTTCTTCGGTTTCGAGATGGCCGCCAATCGCCCACCAGAAGCTCTTGGCAGCCCAGGCCTTGGCGGTATACCAGGCCTGAT
This sequence comes from Luteolibacter sp., assembly GCA_031419215.1. Lineage (GTDB taxonomy): Bacteria > Verrucomicrobiota > Verrucomicrobiia > Verrucomicrobiales > Akkermansiaceae > Luteolibacter. The sequence goes on from JANOKL010000601.1 coordinate 4,150, forward strand.
CCTTGCTCCTGTTGGTGGCGAGCTTGCCGACGAACTTTCGATAGCGGTCAAGCATCTCCTTTTGCTTCGCGATCGTGGCGAGTAGATCGGCATGATCGGCCTCCGATTTGGACTCTGGATCGGCATCGCTCATGAGTCGGATTTCGGCACTGCTTGAAAGAGGTCTGCAACGGCTGGATCCTTCTCGATCGAGAAGTCGATTCGGCGCAGCTGGTTGTCAGGGCCGGCGATGGCGATGACCTCACCCGGAGCGTGGTCGAGCGGCGACTTGATGACCGTCGCGGTACCGCGAAAACGCTTGGCGGTGTCGGACTCGCGGAGCTGGGTCACGAGCAGGATGATCGGCTGCGGATTGAGCCCGCCGATCGGGACGTAGGCCGCGACGAAAGGAACCTTCGTTTTTGCCGAGATCGTGCGCTCGGCGATGGTGAGTTTATTGGCCATTGGATCGAGGGGTGGGGTTGCTGGATTCCTCAAGGCATCCGGTGGTGAATGCGATCGAGATGAGGCCGCAAAGGACTTCCCTTGTGACTCGGAATTCGCGATCGACTGGAAGGCCTATCAACAGGCGCTCGGTGGATGCGGCGATGACCTTGGCGTGGTGCCGTTCAGTGGCTTCGACAATGGTCTCTGGATCCAGGGTGCCGGGAAATGGAAGGATGTCGCTCATGATGGGGTGGGAGGAAAAGGAATGCCGCCTGGCGAGGCTGCAAAGGCTGTCCCTGGTCCCGCATTCGCGAGGAGGAACCGCCAGGCGGCAAAGGTGGTCAGACGGCGGCGAGGCGTTGAACATCATCCCAGGCGACGACCGTCTTGCTTTTGGCGATGCCGGCCTTGTCGACCTGCGTGACGGCTTTCACCAGGGCGGCGAATTGATCGGGCTCGAGGATCTTGCGAGCTGCCTTGCGGAAGGCCTCGCCATCCTTTTGAACGCGCTCGAATTTCCGGACGTCCTTGAAGAACTTCGGCAGCAGATCTGCGCCGATCGCGGCGAGCACTGCCTTGTGCATGAGATCGTCCGGGCTGAAAGAACCGGCGATGAGATCGGACTCGAAGCGGATCGGCAGGATGCCTGAGCGGCCGCGAGCCAGGAAGCGCTTGCCTTCACGGTTTGCGTCCTTGAGCGGTTCCTGGGCACCGGATTCGCCATCGGCGATCAGGCGAGAGTTAATCTCCTTCAGCTCGGCCTCGAGCTTGGCGATCATGTCGACGACAACGCGGCCGCGTTCGACGTCGGCTTCGATTTCTTTAGGGCTTCTCATGGGAGTGGAGCTGTGGGGCTGGTGGTTGGGATCAGAGGCCGAGGCGACCGTTGAGAATGGCAATCCGGCGGTCAAAGTTCCGAAGTGCGGCGTTCTCTGCCTTTTCGTTCTTCGTCATCAGACGACCCCTCTTGACGGCTGCAGCGTCGAGGGCCTTCTTCGCTTTCGCGACGGCGAGTTCTGCCTGCCGGACTTCCTTGCAAGCGGCGAAGTGAAGTGCGGTGAAGTTCTTGACGACCTTGTGGCGGTTGGCTTTTAGGTCCTTGAGTTCGGCCTTCCAGAGCTTGTGCTGGGCGGCTTCGGGCGATTTACTTTTTGCGGGCATGATGGTGGTGGATTCGAGGTGAGAGGTTCAGACGGGATTGAGGCGATCGAGGTAGTCGAGGTGATGCGCGTTCAGCTGCCTTGCGTAGTCGGCGAGGATTGCGAGGTGATCGGCACCGGCCATGCCGACTGCCTGGGCGCGGGCGTGGACGGATTCCAGGTAGTCGACGAGGTCGCCGGCCATGTCGGCGGCGTCGACGTGGATCTTGGCGGCTTCATCGCCCTGGCAGCGCTCGATGATTTCGCCCTGGTTGCAGAGCAGCTGCATGACGCGCTGATCGTCGATGATATCGGGGACGGTGTGACTCATGGGGTGGATGAGTTTGAGATTCACTCGGTCGGCTCCTCAGGTTTCTCGCCGCCTTCTTCGATGAAGGTCAGGACCGTCGCGCCGTATTCGGTGAGGGCGAGGCGAGGTGCGCGGCTCTTCGGGTCTTTGAAGTCGGTGACCAGGCCGGCGAGTTTCAGTTTGCTGATTGCCTGGCCGAACGTCGCCGGCTGCATGCCCATGCGTTCTTCGACCTCAGCCGGATAGGGTTCCTCGCCGTGCCCGATTTCCATTAGGATCAGGAGCGTCTTGACGGAGTTGATGTCCATGGCGATGGCGTTGCGGAGCATATCGAGCATGGTGAATTCAGCGGCTTCGGTTTCTTCGGTGTCGTTCATTGGTTGGTGGGGTTGAGAGTCAGAGTTCGGCCTGTAGTTTCCGTTTCAGATCGAGCAGGACCACGAGGGCGGCAGAGATCCGCTTCTCGGTAGCGAGGACGTGCTCGAGCACTTCCGCTGGCTTCTCGGCGATCGCGGCCTGGTGCGCGTCGAGGTTGCATTCCCAGGCACCGAAGAGGTCTTCGCCGATCTGCGTGGTCGGCCGGTTCTGTGGGGCGGGCGTGCTCATTGCTTCGTCTTTGGCTTGGCTAGGGTGGCGAGGCAGGCATGGGTGCCGGTGACGTGATCCCAGGTGAGTGCCTGGTTCTTCTTCCGGGCTGTGCGGGCGCTGTCCTGCAGGAGGAAAAGCAGCCGGCGCAGCGAGTGGACCTTGAGGATGTCTGCCACGAGCTGCGCGGCGGTGCCGGTCGGAGCGGGCAAGGCAAAGTGATCGTAGAACTTCGCGAGGTCGTCCTCGCTGATGTTTGGATCCAGAGCGACCTCGACGCCGGATCCACGATCGGTGAGCTGGCCGAGGGCCTTCGCGAACTTGCCGGTGCGAAGGTGCGTCGGCAGGACGTCCGTTCCACATAGAACCACGCCGACACCGCAGCGGTCGTAGATTTCCCGGATGAACTCGCACCAGCGGATGGCCATGTCAGCGCGGCCGGTGAGAAAGACTTCGTGCAGCTCGTCGAAGATCACCAGGCGAGCCCGCTTCGTGATGTTGGAGAAGATGCTGTGCCTGAGCGCGTCGGCGTTGCTGCGGCCATTCTCTCCGATCTGGCGGGCGATCTCTCGCAGGAAGGTCGTGACGCCACCGTTCGACGGGCAGCGGATATAGAGGGTCTTGCCGTGGTTGTTTCGCCTGGTGAATTCCTTCAGGGCTTCGGTCTTGCCTAGTCCGTAAACACCGGAGACCAGGACAACGACGTTCGAGATCGTCGCCTTCTCGCAGGCGAAGAAAACATCGTCCGCGATCGAGGTCATCACGAAGTCAGGCCTCTCCACTTCCTGATTGCTGAGATAGGTCGTTTTGAAGAGGCGCAGCTTCTCGGCCATCGACTCGACGCCGGCACCGTAGGAGCCACGGAAGATCCGCGAGAAGGTCGAGGCATTGAGCTTCGTGAGCTTCCCGATCTTGTTAAGCGACCATTCCTTCTCGCGGGCGAGGTAGAAGGTCCAACGGAAGATGTCGGCCTGCTCTTCGGTGTATTTTTCGCAGGCGGATTCAAACACGCGGGCGGAGACGGCGAAGCGGCGGTAAGGCGACGCGCTTTGCTGCTCGTCGTCCAGGTCGTCTTCGATATCGAGTGGTGGGGCGGTTTTTGGCATAGGGGTGGGTATTGGAAATCAGAGGAGGTCGCGGGGATTCACGGCGGCGGTGGTGGTGGGCTGCTGCAGGCGCTTTTCAGCGGCCGTTGCAGTGCCCTGGTCGGCCTTGTCGCGATCGCGCTTCACGACCTTGTCCTCGGCCTCGCGCTTCTGCGTGTCGCGGCGGCGGTCTTCGCGGGTGAGCTTGAGAAGGTCGCGATTGATCTGGCGCTTCTCAGTGCGCTCCTTGCCGATATCGGCCATGCGTGCGCGGAGATGGGCTTCGTGACCGGCTTTGATACCGGCGCGGCCCTGAAGCTGGATCAGTGTCTTCTCAGGGCTGAACGGCTCGGCACGGACGGTCGGGAAGAGCGTTGTGATGTAGGCACCGTTCGTGTCGTAGATCTGAGCGCGGCCATCGAAAAACGGATTGTGGAAAACGAGCAGCTCCTTGCCGATATCGAGCGTGACCTTCGCGCCCTTGTGATCCCATGAGCAGACGTAGCTGTCCTGAGTGTCGGGCCAGAGTGGGTTTGCCAGCGTGAAAGCGTAATTCGATCCAACCTTCTTTTCCTTCGCCCACTGCATGGGTAGAAGCATGCCGACAAGGTGGTCAGGGAGCTTTGCCAGGTGAACGCGATCGCGTTCCATTTCGAGGGCCAGCGCTTCGCGGGGTGCCAGGCGATCGACTTTGGTCAGGGTGTCGCGATTCGCATTGATGCGAGCAATCAGCATCCGCTTGTAATCCGGATCTGCGATCGCCTGCAGTTCCTCGTGCGTGAACCACTCCTCCGAATTTTCCGAAGGACGCCACAGTGGGATGGTGAACTTGCACTGATGCCAGCCCTCGAGAGAATGGAGAGTGCGGGCGTTGATGGCGCGGTAAACGGCATTCACCAGCTCGTAGAAAGTCTGGAGGTCGAGCAGCTCGTGTTCGAATGCGCCGGCGAGAATGTGCCGGGTGTGCGGATCCACTACTTCGGAGATCGCGACGGCGAGACGGCGCTCCTCCTGTTTGATGCCGTAAAGCTCGTCCTTGCCGTTGATGCGCTGGTGACTGCCGATCGGGCCTGGCAGCGCCTGCATGTGCGTGCGCAGCAAGCGGAAGGCGCTTTCCAGCCAGGTCTTGAATTTGAAGTTACCAGTGGCCTGCGGTTTGAAGCAAAGCTCCGCGAACATCGCGCCCTCGAATTTTCCGGAGCGATTCACGAAGCAATGCCCGTCGGTGACCGCGAGAAGAGCATCCTCGAATGAGCCGTGACCTTGAAAGGTGCTGAGGTCTTTTGCCCGCCACGAGTTCGCAGTGCCGTGCTCGAAGATGTGCTCGGTGCCGAGCTGGTCGGTGCGATAGCCCCACGTCTGCAGGTCCTTGATCACGAACCAGACGAACTCCATCCCGGTGAGAGATTTGTTCTTCTTGGTCTCAGGATCTTTCGCGATGGCGCGGAGGTGATGGCTGAGGTGGCAGGCCGTGTAGAAATCCAGGCTGTTGAATGAAACCGGCCGCTGCGCCTCAGTGATGCCGGTCATCGCCAGCAGGCCGTCCTGCAGCAGGTTGTCCAAGTCCTGGTCATCGTAAAGCCGACGGGAGAAGACGGCGGAGCCGATGCGCGTGGTGAGGATCGGGGGCAGGTGGAGGCTCGCGCTTTTTTCGCCGTGCTTCGATGCAGCGCGTTCTGGTTTGCTGGGCCGAAGCTTGAGGATGTTGTCGTAGGACCAGCCACGCGGAATTCCGGTCGATGGATCCGGCGGCGGCGGCACATCGTAGCCATCCACCTTGAACTCAGGATCGCCCGTCATGCGCCACGTCTCCCAGCGACCGACGACCGTGCGCCAAACCTCCATGCCGTCGTCGTCGCGCTGATGAGCATCGAACACGCCTGCGACGTAGCCCTTGAAAAGCGGATGCAACCCCTTTGCCGAGGTGCCGCTGCAACGCTCGTCGCAAAGGCCTTTCCAGCCCTCGCGTCGGAAGTGGCCGAGGTAGCGGTTGACCGCGCCCTCGCTGACGTCCAGAGCGGCGGCAGCGGCCTTTACGATGCTGCCCCTGGTACGATGCCTAGCATTATCGATGCGGTGCATCCACCCGAGCTTGGTCAGGACCTCGGACTGAACCTTGACGGACTTTCCGACAAACTCCTCAAGATCCTCCTGGGGAATGAGGCGGAGAACATTGAGCTCAACGGTGGCGAGTGCGGTATCCATGGAGATTAAAGGGTGAAAGGTTGTTAGGCGGCGGGCTTCTGCAGGCGGGCTTTCTTGGCGCTGCGAATGTCCTCGAGCGTCTTCGCGAGATCGCCCTTCAGCGCTGCATCCAAGATCGTTTCCAAGGATTCCAGACTGACCTCACCGGCCTCGCTGCTTGTGAGCGGCAGCGTGTGCAGATAGGCCTTGTAGTCCGGAGCGTGGCGAAGGTTGCCGAGGGCCTTGTCGAGCTTCGCCACGGTGGCAGGAATCGGGCTGAAGAAGGCGAAGGCGAGCTGCTGGGCGATCGTGCTCTTGTCCTTCTTCGACTTGCTGGTGTCGCCACCGGCGAGGGCGGCGTGTTGTTTCACCAGGCGGAACTCCTCAAGCAGGGCCTTCTGCGAATCGCCCCACTCGATCTTGTCGACCAGGGTGCTGAGAACCTTGCGCGATTCGTCGTCGAGCTTCGCCGGCGAGGTATCCAGGAGACCGATCAACTTTGGCTGACCGCCGAGCTTCTTGAGCTTCGACTTCGCGGCCTCGTAAGTCTCAATCAGGCGGTCGGCGCTGTCCGGCGACATGCCGGTCTCGGCATTGCACCATTGCTCCCAGGTGCGGTTGAGGGATTTAAAAACCGCATCGTGCGGTTTTTCTTTTGCCGCCCCGGTCCCG
>JANOKL010000602.1:0-2945 GCA_031419215.1 Luteolibacter sp.
TCACCTTCAGGCCACCCTTTTCACAGCGGGCAAGCAGGGCCTTGAACTCGTCGATCCGCTTGTCGGGATCCACGGCGTAGTCCGGGCTGACGTCGAAGTAGTCCTTGATCGCGTACGGGCTGCCCGCGATGCCTTTGAGGATGTCCGGATCGTCGGCGGGACGGTTTGGATAGGTGGTGCCGCTGGCCTGTTCGAGCACGCCGGTGAGCCAGACATGCGTGAAGCCCATCTTGCGGATTTCTCCAAGAGCGGTGTCGCTGATGTCCGCGAACTTCCCACAACCATTCTCGGCTAGGGTGCCGTTCTGCTTCCGGGTCTCGTTGCTGTTGCCGAAGGTCCGGACAAACAACTGGTAGATCACCGGACGATCCGGCGCGGATTGGGCGCTCATCACGGCCATAACGAAGCAAACCAAGGCGCGGCGGGCAATCGTGATCGTTTTCATGCCGGGGATTCGTCTTTCACGAACTGCGTGCAGATCGCCGCGATGAGCAGCGAGGCCCCTCCGAGCATCACCACCTTCACCGGGGCATTGTGGAAAAGCTCCTTCACGACCGGCTCCAGCGCCAGCGAAGCGAGGATCTCCGGGATGACGATGAAGAAGTTGAAGATGCCCATGTAAACCCCGGTGCGATTTGACGGAAGCGAGCCACTGAGGATGGCGTAGGGCATGGAAAGGATGCTGGCCCAGGCGATGCCGACGCCGATCATCGTGCACTGCCACAGGGTCTTCGATTCCTCGCCGTGGATGAAACCGGTGGCGAGCAAGCTGAGCCCGCCAAGGATCAGCGCGAGGCTGTGGACCATCTTGCGGCTGGTCACTTTAGCCAGCGGCGGCAGCGCGAAGGCGACCAGGAAACAGACGATCGAATACCACGCGAAAGTCTGCCCACCGAAGACCGAGCCTTTGTCGAACGCCGCAGACTGGGCGTCGGTCGTGCCGAAAATCTGCTGGGCGGTCGCGAGCCCGAAGAACATCCACATGCAGAACAGGCCCAGCCACGTGAAGAACTGGACGACCGCGAGCTGCTTCATCGTCTTCGGCATTTCCTTCAGCGCGGTGGAAACCTCCGGGCCGCTGAGGACGAATCCGATCGCCGCGCCGATGCCAGCGCCGGCGAGGATGTGCGAGGTTGTTAGATGCTTGTCCACCAATGCCCCACGGGCCACGCCGAGCAGGGCTCCGGCGACCGCGCCGATCAGGGGAAACAGCGGCTTGAACTTGAATCCACGGTGCTTCCGTTTCTCCGCGAGGAAGGCTTCCATGTCCTCCGGCGGATACTCCTTGCTGGTAAAAACGGTCACCAGCACTGCGATCAGGAAGGCGACGGCGCCGAGCTTGAAGGCCCAGACGACTGACATTGGAATGCCGTTCGCTGCATTTCCGGTGACGCCGTAGTGGGTGAGGATCGAGGGCAGCGCGTTCGCCAGCGCGGCGCCGATGCCGATGAAAAAGCTCTGCATCACGAAGCCGGTGGTCCGCTGATCGGGCGGCAACTTGTCCGAAACGAAGGCCCGGAATGGCTCCATGGAGATGTTGATCGAGGCATCCAGCACCCAGAGCATGGTCGCCGCCACCCACAGCGTCGGCGACGAGGGCATGAAGAACAGCGCGATGGAAGCCAGGATCGCCCCGACCAGGAAATACGGCCTGCGCCGACCCAGCCAGGTCCAGGTGCGGTCGCTCATCGAGCCGATGATCGGCTGGATCAGAAGACCGGTCATCGGACCGGCCAGCCACAGGATCGGGATCTTCGAGGCATCCGCTCCGAGCTTCGAGTAGATCGCGCTCATATTAGCAAGCTGGAGGCCGAATCCGAACTGGATCCCCATAAAGCCGAAATTCATCGAGAAAAGCTCCCAGAACGAGAGGCGTGGGCGGTGCTGCATGGGTTTGAAAGGTTTGGTGTCTCTAGCCGCCTGCCTCAACGCCTGCAAGCACCCCGTTCAATGCACCGTTGCACGGGGAGAAGGCGCAAACACGCGCTCCCAAATCAAAATTCCAAAATCAACAATCGTCAGTCGTCAATCCGTCCCGGCAGACGCCGCCGATTGGATTGACGACTGACGATTGACGATTGAGGAATGACGAATGTTGATTTTTGATTTGGAGCATCGAAACACGGCAAGTCGCCCAGCTGAGATCCATCCCCCATTCTTCCGTCCCAGAGGGACAGGTGGAAATTAGCCGGGGCGCGTCAGCCCCCGGTAAACTGTGTTTTAACCATTGCGCCCCGGCAGGGCCGCTGGAAATGCCCGCAGTCCTCCGGATCGCCGCGCCCCTGCCAGGGCTCAATTTCCTTTGGACGCCAATCCGGGGGCTGACGCACCCCGGCTAATCTCCGGCACCCCTTCGGGGCATGAAGAACCTCTGAAAACCTCAAGCCATCGACCCTCGAAATTCGTTGACAGATCAGGGAATTCCGCCTTCCTCAAAGCGTGCAGGAGTCACCAGACATCAACACTCTCAATCCTACAAATAGATACATTTTGCCCAATAATAAGAATGTCAGGTTGTGATGATTCCATGTTGAATGCCTACCAAGAGTTGAGGCTCGAGGTCGGAGACATTTTCGAGGACTGTGCGTTTCATCCCGTGCTCAGTCTCGGAGTGGATTACGAGGGGGACGATATTTGGGGTATTTCGTTAATCGACGGAAGTCATCCACGGTCGTGCAGCTTGGTCCACTGCGGAGTCCGAAAGCTAACGCTAGAGGAAGTTTGGCAGATAAAAATACGAGGCCCATCAGACAGGAATGCGGCCAATCTCATTTCGGAGGATATGCGCTGGTGGCCCCACAGATCAACAAGCATGGAGGCTACGGATCTCAAAGCGACGATACTTCCCCTGATCCGCAACCAAACAGAACTATCGAATGGCCAGAAAGTCGGTGCATCCGACGATGAGAAGGCGCCAATTTGAATTCGGGGCAGGGGTCAGAGTC
>JANOKL010000603.1:0-19154 GCA_031419215.1 Luteolibacter sp.
TGGAGGCGGTCGAGGCCATCGACGACGGAGTTGACCGCGCTGTCGAAGCCGAAAGTCATGGCCGTGGCGTGCAGGTCGTTGTCGATCGTCTTCGGCACGCCGATGATCGGCCAGCCTTCGCGATAGAGCTGGAGACCGGTCGTCAGCGAGCCATCGCCCCCGACAATCACGAGCGCCTTCACATCGAGCTGCTCCATGGTGCGCTTGGCCTTGGCGACGATCTCGGGCGGCACTTCAGCGATGTCACCTTTTCCGACCTTCGCCGCGAAATGGCCCTTGTTGGTCGTACCCAGGATGGTGCCACCGAGTTTCAGGATGCCGACGGTGTCCTTCGGCTTGAGGACCGTGAAATCTCCAGGAGGAAGCAGGCCTTCGAAGCCATCGCGAAATCCAATGACCTCCCAGCCGAGTTGATCCGCTGCGCCCACGACTCCGTGGATCACCGCATTGAGTCCGGGGCAATCGCCGCCGCTATTGAGAATTCCGATACGCATGTCGAGGGGGGTGTGGGGTGTCGTTGGGCTTGTTTGAAAATTGTGGCGGGAAGATCAGCGGGGATCCTCGACCTTGATGAGCTCGCGCTTGGGATCCTGCACGGGCGCGCCGGAGGCCAGCCACGGATCATAAATTCCCCAGCCTTGCGAAATCAGGGACCGCGCACGTCCGAAGCGATCTGGATTGTTCAGCACCACTGCGATGATCCGGCGCGGGGTGACGCCCTTGCTGCCGTCCGGCTTTTTGCGGACCAGTGGATCGCGCTCCATGCAGACGGAAACACAGGGCCCTGCTGCCGCGGTCGTGCCGGTCTTCACCCCGAGGATACCTTCCTGGCCGATCAGCTCGTTGGTGGTCTTGACGGTGTAGCTGCGGTTGCCGCTCGCGCCGGTCACCGTCACGCGGCGATCCTTTTGACGGACGATGAATGAAAATGCGTTGCGGCGCATCGCATACACCGAAATGCGGGCAACATCCGCGGCCGTGGAAAATCCCTGCGGCCCGCCCAGTTCGAGGCCGTGAGGGTTGACGTAGCGGGTGGAATTCATCCCCAGCGCCTTCGCCAGCTTGTTCATTTCACTGACGAACGCCGCGACCGGGTCGCCGCTGCCGCCGCGACGGGTGAGAAAATCGCGCCCCACGTGATCCGCCAACGCTTGGGCCGCGAGGTTGTCGGACCCCAGCAGCGCCGAATAAAGGGCATCGCGAAGGCTGATCCGTTCACCCGGCTGGAGCTTCATCGGATTCGGCCCACCGATCTGGACGATCGAATTCGGCACGGTCAGCATCGCAGTGCCGAGATCGGTCTGGGTGGCATTCGCCCAGTCCACGATGACCGCCCCGGTGGCGATCTTCGCCAGGCTGGCGACAGGACGTTTGGCGGTGGCATTCGAGGCGATCAGGACCTTGCCCGACCACGCCTCCAGCACCATCACGCTCTCGGGGGCCTGGGCCCCGGCAGATGCCGGAACCAGCGAGAGAAGGAGGGGAAAAAGCCTGACGAGTAGGTGCTTGCTCATGAATCCGGCGCGAATCTATCGACCGAATCCCGCGACTCAATACCAAACCCGCCGAACCTGCCGTAATGCCTTGCCAATCCTTCCCAACGGCCTAGTTTCCCGGCGCAGCAGGAAAATTTCCCATTAACCCGGATGTTCGCCGCAGTCCCAGTGCCACTCTCACGGCACCCCCACTCACGGGGTCACAGGGGATCGCCGCAGTTTCGGAAACCGGAAACTCCCTGCTCCCGGGCGGCGGCGCAAGTCGGCCGACACAGATCCCGGCGAACGCCCACCCTGTCTTGCAGCGGCTGTTCGCCCCGGCACCAAAAAGCCGTTCCATCCGTGTCGTGTCGAAACAGTCCGCCTACGCGGGGCTTCCAAGCCCACCGCGCCGGTCCGCCCGCAACACCCCGACCCATGCGAAACCATGTCGAACGCACCATCAGACTCCCGCAATCCGGGACAAAAACGCCGCCGCCGCAACCGCGGTGGCCAAAACCGTAACGGCCAAGGCCCAAACCCAAACGGCCGTCCAGAAGGCCAGGGCCATCAGGGCCCCCACCGCCAAGGTGGCAACCACCAGGACCGTGGCCCTCGCGAACGCCGCCAACCCCAGCCGGTCAAACTGACCTTCTGGCAGAAGCTCCTCAAGGCCATCGGCCTCTACAAGGAACCCGTCCGTCCCCCTCGCCCCGAGCGCACCGAGCGCCCGGACCGTGGCGAACGCCCGGAACGTCCGGAACGCGCTGAACGCGGACCACGTGACTCCCGCGAGCCTCGTGAACCACGCGAACAGCGCGAGCCCCGCGAAGAGAGAGGCGACCGCCCCGTCAAGGCCAACATCCGCATCGCCCGCAGCGACTCCCCTCGCCGCGAATTCGAGCGCGGCCCCGTCGAGTCCCCGCGACTCTACGTCGGCAACCTGTCCTATGACGTCAGCGAAAGCGACCTCTCCGACCTCTTCAAGGGCATCGGCGGCGTCCGCAACGTCGAGATCGTCTACAACCGCAACACCCACCGCTCCAAGGGCTACGCCTTCGTGGAAATGCTCCACTTCGACGATGCCAAGCGCGCCGTCGAGGTGTTCCACGACCAGCCCTTCATGGGCCGCAAGATGAACGTCTCCGGTGCCAAGTCGAAGGGCCAGGACGAGCGCGAAGAACAGGAAGACCGCGAAGAGCAGAAGCCGAAGCCTGTCGTGGTCGCCGCTCTTCCGGTCGTCGCAGCCGTGGCAGCCGCTGCCATCGTCGCCGAAGCCGCTCCTGCGGTGGAAGAAGTCGCCGTCACCGAGGAAACCCCGGCTCCTGTAGAGGAAGCTCCCGCCGCTGAACCAGCTGCCGAAGCCCCGAGCGAGAACGCCTGATTTCCATTTCCAACCTCCCAGCCCCCGCCCGGCCAGCCCGCGCGGGGGCTTTTTTTGGATCGGGGATCGTAGATCGGGGATTTCTGGACTCTGGCTTCTGGATTCTGGATTCTCTTTTTCGAATGCTTTCCCCCATCTACCTCTGCGGCCCCACGGCCTCCGGAAAGACCGCCCTCGCGCTGGAGCTGGCGGAAAAGCACGACGGCGAGATCGTCAATGCCGACGCCTTCCAGCTCTATCGGGGCATGGAAATCCTCACCGCCGCGCCCGGAGAGAACGAGCGAGGAAACGTCCCTCACCATCTCTTCAGCGTACTCGATCCCTCGATCGCCAACGATGCCATGGCCTACACCCGATTGGCCGAGCCCGTCATCGCCGACATCCTTTCCCGTGGCCGCACGCCCATCGTCACCGGCGGCTCCGGACTTTACCTGAAATTCCTCACCCACGGAGCCTCTCCCCTGCCCACTGGCGACGCCGCCTTGCGTGAGGAAATGGACGCGCTTTCCCTCGATGAGCTGTTCCAGCAGTTGCAGGAACTCGATCCGGTCGAGGCGGCCCGCATTGAAAAACAGAATCGCCGCTTCGTCGGTCGCGCCTTGGAAATCTGCAAGCTCACCGGCCAGAAGGCCTCCGAGCTTCGCGACAGTTGGGAACAGGCCACCGCCGCACGCGTTGCCTCCCTGCGCGGCTACGTGATCCATCGTAATAGGCCCGATCTCCACGCCCGGATCGAACGCCGCACCCGCCGGATGCTGAAGGAGGGTGCAGTCGAGGAAGTCGCCGCGCTCGGGCCGCTTTCCATCACGGCGGAAAAGGCCATCGGCCTGCCGCAGATCCAGTCGCTGCTGCGTGGCGAGATCGACCGCGCCACCTGCGAGGAGCAGATCATCATCGCCACCCGCCAATACGCCAAGCGCCAGGAAACTTGGTTCCGCCGCGAGACCTGGCTGACTCCGGTCTGAACTTCCAATCAAGGACGGGGCGGGCTGCCCATGGTGATTTCCAAATATCTCACCACCCCATCATTCGCATGGATCACCAGGTAGGGATGCAATGGCAACGTCTCCCCGAAATTGTAAGGGCTCGGATGGGGGCGATCCCATTCAATGAAAATCGGTGGAGACCGCCTCAGCCTCGATTCATCATTCGGGATGATCCCAGGCGGCATCGGACTCGCAGGTAAAAGCCCGGCCAACTCCGCCTCGTTCACCGCCTCGGCATCCGTCTTTCCGATGAATGAATCTAGATCGATCCCGTAGCCACAGGCGGAGATCACATCGGCGTCCGAGCGCAGCCAATAAAGTGAATGGACCGGAGCAAAGTAATCCACCACCGCGCCATTGAACATCGTGTAGTGGAAAGTCCCGCCAATCGCATGAAGCAGGTCCTCTGCATCTCGTCTCCGCATGCCTCGGAGCGCATCAGGACTCAATCCAACGTATCGGAAAAACTCCCCCATCGTCAGCAATCCATCAGCATCCGAATCCAGCCACGCCAGCGTGTCCGTTGCCTGCTGGGGAGAAAGCACGGGCAGGAAGGCCCTGCGGGTTTCACGGACATTCAGTTCGCCATCGCCGTTCCGATCCGCAGATCTGAAACGCTGGACCTGATCGCCGAGCCGATTCACCTCGCGGGTCATCCGATGGAACAACCACTCCACCAGGCTAATCGACTCGTCACCGTTCGCATCCGCCCGCGCAAACTCCAGCCACGTCGCTGTCTTCAAAAGCCAGGAAATGCTTCCCTTGTCCCGACGAAATCCGGCCAATTCCATGACACGGACTCCTCCGCTGCGGTCGGAATCCATCACCGCGAACTCCGCGCGCGCCACCGACTCCCTGACGCCGATCCCCATGGCCGCAGGCATTGAGAAAATCGCCACCATCGTGAGGAATCGTGGAATGAATGCGGGTGGCGATGACTTCATGGCGGAGATGATCCGATTTCTGCGCGGAATCGGATCATCCCGAAAGGAAATTCCCCGGCGCGTCCCGGCCTTGTGGAAAAAGCCATACCCGAGAGGGGGATGGACGCCCTGACCGCGGGGACGCTACCCTCGCCCCATGAACGCACTCATTGGCCACCGCTTCGCTCTCTGCGTCGCCGGATTGCTCACCCTTTTCAGCTCCCTCGTCACCGCCCAAGAAGACGACCGACCCGTCGTCGAGGATCGCGGCACGGCACCGGAAAAGGCCGGCAACGCCGGACTCCCTACCCTTTGGATCGCCGGAGACTCCACCGTGAAGTGCAACCTGCCGATGCGCGGCTGGGGCCAGGATCTCGGCGACTTCTTCGACCCGAAAATGATCAACATCGTCAACCGCGCCATCGGTGGCCGCTCCTCGCGGACCTTTTACACCGAAGGCCGCTGGCAGGAGATTGTCGATGGATTGAAGAAGGATGACTTCGTGATCATCCAGTTCGGCCACAACGACGTCGGCCCGCTCGATGAGAAGGGCAAGTTCCGTGGCTCGATCAAGGGCATCGGCGATGAAGTCGAAAAGATCACCAAGCCGGATGGCAGCGTCGAGGAGGTCCACTCCTTCGGCTGGTATCTGAAAAACTTCGTCCGCACCGCGAAGGCGAAGGGCGCCAAGGTCATCCTCTGCTCCCCGATTCCCCATCTAAAATTCGGCCCCGACGGCAAGTTCCAGCACGACTGGAAAGGCTGGCGCGAATGGATCGAGGCCTGCGCAAAGGCAGAAGGCGCGGCCTACGTCGACCTCTCGGAAATCGTCGCCAAGACCTACGACACCATGGACAAGACCGCCGTGGAAAAACTCTTCGCCGACAAGGGCACCCACACCAACGCCGACGGAGCCAAGCTCAACGCCCAGTCCGTCATCACCGGCTTGAAGCGCATCCCCAGCGGACCTCTGGATCGGTTCATGAACGAGGAAGGCCAGAAGATCGCGAAGTGAGTTCGTGGTCCTATTCATCCAAGGGTTCTTCAGAGCCGCCTGAAAGCCAATGCCGTTAACGATCTTCCGCCCCAAAGGGGCATCATAAAATAGCCCCGGGCATCGCCCGGGGGGACCGGACATGGAAAGATTTGCTCCATGGGCGCGAAGAAGTGGACGGCATCACCCGCGATCAACCACCCAAAAACGCCGCTTCAGGGCTGAACTCCATTTTCGCGTATTCCCGGGGCTGCTTGCCCCGGGCTATCCCATTTCGCCCCTTGGCTAACTTGCTTCGTTAGAAACTGAGCCGACCGATTCAATACAAGCTAACGACTAATCCTCACTTCGTAGCACTCCTCTAAATCGGATTTAAGAAGATCGTATAACGTCGATTGTATTCCCCTCCCTTCAAAAACGTGCTTAATCAATTGACTGGAGCTCCCAATCAGCATCCTATCAATACCATTAATATACATCTTCCCCTCTTCAGCCTTAAACAAATCCCGACCTTCGGACAAATCAACAAACGAAATTACCGGAAGCTTTCTATCAAAATTAGCCACCCAAAATAGATCTACACGAGGACCAAATCGCGAAGCTCCCCATCCATTTGAATCTCCAACATATATCAAGCTCGTTTCTCCTGAAACTAGCCTTGAATTCAACCGACCAAATTGATTGCCTTTGATGAATTCGCGATAATCCTCCCCCGAACCTTCCAACATCGAAGCAATATTGAAAGACAAATCTTGGGGTGCGTATTGATCCCAGATCCAGTTACCCGACCTGCTCGAAGGACGATCCAGACGTGAAATTTCAGTGATATTGTTGGCAACAAGGTAGTCAATAGACTGTTGAATTGAATCGAATTGAAAATCGTATGTTCTAAGCGGATGAGGCGCTGGGCGCAATTTAGTGGCTATCGCTTTGCGAACTTCAGCTTCTTCCGGATGATGTGATTCAATGCCAAGATTTGCAACCTGCTCAAATGATGGCCATGGATTATTCTCAAGCGCTTCTGGATAATATCCAGCCATCAATCCCGTAACACGTGGAAACGCTAGAGAATACCACATTGGCAAATAGAAACTAAATCCATATAATATATCTGAAACTGCGTAAGATCCAGAAAGCGGCATACCCAAAGTATGCGAGTAGCGACTGATGAACCAAATCAATAATTCCGCGCTCTGCTTTCTACCACAAAAGCAAAAGCGACGTTCTCTAAACAATTTCTCCACGTAGCGAAAAATAAATTTCTTCGCCGATTTTTTAGGATCGCCAACTTCTTGACGCCTTTCCCATTGTCGAGAAATATCATTCCCGACAGAACTCTCTAGGTGAAATGACACAATTCCTTTGATCGAAGGGCCTCCATTTAGAGATATAGAAGACTCCTCACTTGCCAGAGGCTCATGAATTACGAGTGGAGAATTCTCGCCATGAGGAATATTGAATATAGAATAAGAAACAACCTCATTATCGGACCTGTGCACGCTTACACCAAGCTTCCACGTATCCAAGAAAAAACTACTCTTCACAATCGGAAAATCAACATCCAGCAGAAGATTGACATGCTCAATAAATTGTTGGAAATAGACTCTTTCATTTACATCAAGCCTTCCGAGTCCAATTTCATCGTCCACTTTCTGATTTAGCTTGGGAAACTCAGAGATTCGTTTCAAATAGTCACTACAGAGCATTTGCCATTTTTCGACATAAGGAAATCCGGGTCCAATTTCATCTATTTGTGGCTGGAAATTTACAGTGAATGTCTTTTGATCTCTTTTAAGCCCTGCCATCATTTGAGATATATGGCGCCAATATGCTTTTTTATTCTCAACATCAACGCAAATCAAAATGAATGGAGAGCTTACGCGTGCACTAAAACCAACCAACTCAATAGGACAAGAAAATTTAGACGCTCCTTTGGGAATCTTTTTCACTTGGACCTTCAATTCACCTGTCGGTCTTTGTGTATTATCCACCAGTGTAACTGTTCCGTCATGATTGGGAGTTTTATCCATAATTGCCACATCGGCTTTAATGGCCGACAGGTCAATTAATCCAAGCAATACTATTACCGCCTGAGATTCTTCCGTGCTAAGCGGTGGGTATGGGGCAGGTTCCATGCGTAAAATCGGGTAATAAAATAGTGATGATTTTGTTTATTCTGAATTAGATTTTTGATATTTAATGACCGCAAAGTTGAAGAAACGGATCAGATTTCGGATTTCAACATTTCCATCATTCAATGGGCTACTCCCGCAGCGAGGCCGAGCCCAAATAGCGGGTAGTCAGTTCCCGATTTCCCGCAGCACCTCGTCAAGAGACCGCGTGGGTTCCGATTGGGCGGTGGCTTTCTCTTCGCGCAGGGTGCGGAGGTCTTCGTAGTTCTCGATTTCCGCCTGCATTTCCAGGAACTCCTCGTAAGGGAGAACGACGAATTCCTTGCGACCGTCTTTTTCGATGATTTGCGGATGGATGCTCATGGCGGATTCAGCGGTAGGATTCCCTTCGATGGAGGATACGATAAACGATGACTTCAGCACCCGCGACTTCAAAAAGCACCCGATAATCCCCAGCCCGCATCCGGTATTCGGGGAAGTGGTTGCTGAGACGCTTCACATCGCCACGGAGATTGTCCTCCAGCCATCGCAGGCGTTCGACCACTCGACCACGATCCGCTGGAGAGAGACTTTTGAGGTCCTTCTCGGATTTCGGTTTGAGTTCGATGGTGTATTTCACGACTCAGGAAAGCGCAGGTTAGGTAGAGGAGGTGATCGACCTGGATTTTGTGTCGCCTGAAATACGCGCAGCTTGCCCCCGGCTATCCGATTTCGCTCACTTGGATCAATGAGTTCGAGGGGTTAGTTCACCGCTGTGGCCTTAGAGACTGAAGAAGCTGCAAGACCTCCGGGTCGGTGGGATTGAGGGCGGCGGCTTGCTGGGCGGCCTGCATGGCGTTGGCGCGGTTGCCGTTTCTGGAATACGCGGCGGCGAGGTTGTACCAGGCGCGACCCATGCCGGGATCGAGCTTCACGGTTTTCTCCAGCGCGGCGATGGCGTTCGGCAGGGAACCCGCTTCGTTCCAGGCGAGGGCGAGCTTGTAGTGATAGTCGGCATTCTCGGGCGCTAGCTTGATGGCGGCTTGGAGCTCGCGGATCGCGCCAGAGGTGTCGCCAGTGGAGCTCAGGGCGATGGCGAGGTCATGATGGAAGGGCGGAGAATTCGGATCCCATTCGACGGCCTTGCGGAAATGCACGAGGGCCTCGGCGGTCTTGCCGCGTGAGAACTCATACTGCCCGAGCTGCATCTGGCCGGTCGGCTGATCGGCGCTGAGCGAAAGCATGTGGGCCAACTCCGATCCGGCCTTCGACTCGGGATCGACCGTCGCCACCATCGCCCACGCAGCGGCGACGCGGACATTGCGCGAGGGATCCTCGAGCAGTGGTTTCAGCTCGGTGGTGAAATTTTCCGACACCGGGCCCAGCGAGCGGACCGCCGCCTCGCGAACCATCGGGCTGGGATGCTTGAGCTGCGAAACGAGGGCGGACGACGCCGCCTCATCTCCGGCCCACGGGCCTAACAACAAACATCCGGAAGCCTGCCAGAGCGGTTCGTTTGGCTGCTTGAGGAAAGCGATCAGACCCTCGCGTGCTTCAGGCCTTCCCATGCGGGCCTTGGCGAAGAGGGTTGCGCGGACACGGGTCGGGCGTTCCATTTTCGCGCCATACCAGGAGTCGGTCGATTGCTGCGCCCAGGCGGCGTCCTTGTCGGTGTGGCAGCGGTTGCAGGCGTTCGGGATGCCGAAGTCCTTGGTCAGCTTCGGATCCGGAATGGTGAAGCCGTGGTCATGTCGCGGATCACGCTGCATGTAGGTCGTCTCCGGCATATGGCAGGAGGTGCAAAGGTTTCCCGCGCTGGCCTCGCCGTGGTGGCTGTGGGCGACGGGATCGATCGCAGGCGCGGGCTTGGAAATGCCAGGCTGTGGTGAGCCTGAATGACAGCGCATGCAGAGGGCATTTCCTTCCACGAGTCGCTTGCCGGTGTGGGGGTCGTGGCAGTCCTCGCAGCTCACGCCTGCCGTGTGCATCTTGCTGCCCATGAAAGCAGTGAGTTCGTAGTCCTCCTCGTGGATCTGGCCATCTGGATAGAAGAGGTCACTGCCATCCGGAATGCTGAGCGAGAAATGGTCGAAAAAGGAATCGCCCGGGACCAGGTCGCCGGTGAGCTCTCCGCGACGCGCATGACAGGCTCCGCAGTTGGCGAGCATCTGTTCCTTGGTCTGCTTCTTCACCGTCGGGTCCTTGCCGCCGATCGCGGGCTTCTTCCCCTGCCAATCGACGTGCTCCTTCATCGGCCCGTGGCAGGCCTCGCAGCCGACGCTTTGCTCCGCCATTGTGGTGCGGTAGGTGTCGCTACCAGGGTCATAGTTTTTCCGGAGACGGGTATTGTGACAGTTCGCGCACTGGGCATTCCAGTTCATGCCGCGCCCGGTCCAGTGACCCCACTCGCCGGGCTGGCGGTCTTCAGCGCCGTAGACATCGAACCACTCGGACTTGTGCGGATCAAAGGCGAGTTCCAGCGCCTGCATCCGGCTGCCCGGGCCATCGACGAGAAACTGCCGCAGCGGATCATGCCCGATGACCCGGCGGATCGTGTAGGGCTGTTTGGTATTGCCGAGGCCCGTCGTGATCATTTGAGCCAAGCCCGTTTCATCGAGCTTCACAGTGGAAGTCTGCTTACCGTGGGAAATGGTCTTCTCGGGAGCGAAGGCAGGATGATCCATGCCCTCGATGACCTGCCGTTCGGCGAAATAATGGTTCGAGGTCTTCCATTTTTCATACTCCGCCGCGTGGCAGGCCTTGCAGCTTTCCGATCCGACGTAGCCGGCATGAACCTGATCTTCGGGAACCAAAACGGGAGCCACGGCCACCGGCGCTACCATCGGCACTTGGACCGGCTCAGACTGATGGCCGATCATGAAGAACACCGTGATGGCCACTGCCGACACCGGCATCAGCCACCAGATCCACTTTGTGGTTCCAAGAGTGTCCGATTCCGTTCCTTTTCGATGCTTCGCCTGTCCCATTCGTGGCGCAATTTAGTGGGAAACGAGCGCTTGGCGAGAAAGGAAGCGGGACAATCTAGTCGAGCGAGCCACAGAATTTCCGGAAGGCCTCGACCTCCTCGTCACTCGCGACCCCCGCCACGATGTGCCCGGCGAGGCTGCGGGCAACGGCGCGTGACTGATCGGCAATTCCCAGCCCGTCGATCAAGGCACGAGCGATGGCAGCGAAGGTGTTTCCGTTAAAATTTGTGAATGGAGCCATCCGATGACATCGGCGACACAGCTCAACCACTTCATCGAGCCCCATCAGATCCGAGTGCTTCGACTCCCAAAGAGCCTTGGTGCCAGCATGGCCATCGGAGGTAGGTCCGTGATGGGCATTCTTGGCGGCACAGAGCCTCTGATTTTGCCAGACCACCAGCTCCCACGAAATCTCCTCCAGCCACCTCCGATGCAGAGAAGAGTTCATCATTCAGGATTTCTTCTTCGGCTTCTTGGCCTCGGCAATCTCTGACACGCCGACACTTTTCAAGTATCCCTTCCCGGTCTTGGCGTAGATCGGTTCGGCGGCAAAGCGATCTTGAATGGCCAGTCCTTCACGAAGGATCGCCTGCGCAAGTGGATTGGATTCAAAATCGATTCTTTTTGCGGGCTTTTCTGCCATGCGACCAACCTACCTCTTTCCCCGATTGAAGACAAGAGGGAGAGTTCGTGGACACGCGATCAGTGCTTCAATCAACGCGCCCTCAGAGCGGCAGATCATAGCTGCGTCCACCGATGCCTTCATACCAGCGGATGTAGGCGCTGTTGACCATGGCGTAGCCGCCGGGCGTCGGGTAGTCGCCGGTGAAGTACCAGTCGCCACAGTCGCCCTTGATCGAGGCGCGGAGGTTTTCGATGGTCTGGAAGATAACATCGACCTCACCGTGCCACTCGATTTCCTCGGGATAGACCATGCGACTGATCTCGGCGGAAACCTCCTCATCGGTGAAGTCGGCATAGACGCCCTTCACGCGGTTGCCCCGCTCGGCGGCGGGCTTTTTCATTTCCTCGCGGCATTCCTCATACACGCGATCCAGCAGTGACTGGCGACCGGCCTTGCGATGCAGGATGACGGCGGCCTGGAAGGCGATGAACTTGCCCATTTCCGACATGTCGATGCCGTAGCAATCCGGGTAACGGATCTGCGGAGCGGTCGAGCAGACGACGATCTTGCGCGGTGAAGTACGGGCAAGGATCTTCAGGATGGATTTCTTCAACGTGGTGCCGCGGACGATCGAGTCATCGAGCGCGACGAGGACGTCGTCCGGACGGACGATGCCGTAAGTGATGTCGTAAACGTGTGAGACCAAGGTATCGCGACCCTTTTCCTGGGAAATGAAGGTCCGCATCTTGATGTCCTTGTGGGCGAGTTTTTCGCCACGCGGCCAGTTGCGGAGGATGAGGTCATCGAGCTTCTCGGCCGTGAGGTCACCGCTGGCGACGGACTTGAGGATTTCCGAACGGACTTCCTGGCGACGGAACAAACGAAGTCCGTCCATCAGGCCGTAATAAGCGGTCTCGGCGGTGTTCGGAACGAAGGAGAAGACCGCCTTGTCAAAGGAACCGCCAATGGAGTCGACGACCTGGGAAACGAGGGCCGCACCCATGGCTTTCCGCTCGCGGTAAATCTGCGGATCGTTGCCACGGGAAAAGTAGATGCGCTCGAATGAACAGGGCGTGAAGCGCTTCGGCGCGGCGAACTCGACGTCGCTGATCGTGCCATCAGACTTGACGGTGATGATGGATCCGGGGTCGACCGCCTTGACCTGATCGGCGGTGGCTTCGAACACGGTCATCAAGGGGACGCGTTCGGACGCGAAGGCGATCACATCCTCGGTGACGAGCATGTGGCAGGGGCGGATGCCGTGAGGATCGCGCATGACAAACATGTCGCCATTGCCCACGACACCACAGATCGAGTAACCGCCGTCCCAAGCCTGGGCGGATTCGCCGACGATTTGGGCGATGTTGAGTTCCTGTGAAATGCGCTCCGGCATATCACGGCCATCAGTGCCGGAATCGCGGAGCTTGCGGTAAAGATCGGTGTGAGCCTCGTCGAGGTGGTAGCCGATTTCCTCAAGGACCGTCTGGGTGTCGGTGCCGAAGATCGGATGCTGGCCGCGTTCGAGCAAAACCTGGTTCAGCTCGGCCGCATTGGTCATGTTGAAATTTCCCAGCACCATCAGGGTGCGGGTCGGCCAGTTGCTGCGGCGGAGGTAGGGATGGCAGCAGCCCTCGTCGAAATCGCCGGAGGTGCCGTAGCGAAGGTGGCCAACGAGTATCTCCCCGCCGAAATCGAAGTTCTCTTTGACGCTGGAGGGATTCCTCGGGTCGAGCTCCCCCTTGCGCGCCATCTTGTGGAAGCTCTTCACTTCCTTGCGGAAGATCTGGGCGAGGGCGTCCTGTTCGATGCCGCGACGACGCTCCACATACTGCTGGCCGACGGGCATATCGAGCTTCACGCAGCCGATGCCGGTGCCGTCCTGGCCGCGGTTATGCTGCTTCTCCATGAGGAGGAAGAGCTTGTTGAAGCCCCAGAGGCAGGTGCCGTATCGATCCAGATAATAGGCCAGAGGTTTGCGGAGTCGCACCGCAGCGATCCCGCACTCGTGTTTCAAAAAGTCGCTCATCGAACGGAAATTTGCCTGCGCCTTACTCGCCCCGAACCTTCACCCGGACACCCTCGGCGTCAACCATGCGTCCGATGACCGTTCCGCCCGGACCGGCCTTGAGCGCGGTTTCGACTTCGGATTCGGAAACGATGGCGACCCAGCCGATGCCCATGTTGAAGGTGTGAAAGCGATCCTCGGCATCGACGTGGGCGAAAAGCTTCTCCGCGCCGGGCATTTCCCATTTCGGGATCTCGAGGTCGGCCCCCATGCCACGGAACAGACGCTCCAGGTTTTCAGGAAGTCCCCCGCCGGTGATGTGGGCGTAAGCGCGTGGCTTCACGCCGGATGCTTTCAGATCGCGAACAACGTCGTGATAAAGTCGGGTCGGTTTCAGCCAGGCCGCGAGTTCGTCGTCGGTGACCTCCCCCGGGAACTCTTTCAACACGCGGCGGACCAGCGACCAACCGTTGGCGTGAATGCTGTCGGAGGCGTATCCGACCAGGACGTCTCCCACCGCGACGGTGGTCGGATCGATGAGGTCGGACTTCTCCGCGCAGCCGATGCAGAAACCGGAAAGCTCGATCACGTCCCCTGGAACGATGCCCGGCATTTCGGCGGTTTCTCCGCCAGCGAGGATGCAGTCGCAGTCGGCGAGGTAATCGCACATCCCGGCGATCAGGCGGGTGATCTTCTCTTCGTCGAGGGCCGCGATGCCGATGTAGTCGAGGAAAAGCAGAGGATCGCCACCGGTCGTGATGATGTCGTTCACGCTCATCGCCACCAGGTCCTTGCCGGCGGTTTCGAGGAGGTCGTGCTCCAGGAGCAGCTCCAGCTTGGTGCCGACGCCGTCGCAGCCGGTCATCATGACCGGTTCGCGGTAGGAACTGAGATCGTAACAGGCCGCGAACAGCCCGAAGGCGCCGAAGAGCTTGCGATTGACCTGAGTCCGACGCACGTGCGTGCCGATGTCCCCTACCAGAGCGGCCGCTTTGCGCGTGTCCACTCCTGCCTGTTGATACGTGAGCTTGCCCGCCATGATGCCGATGCGGGCTTCTTAACAGCCCCCCTCCCCGCGTCACGCGGAAAAACCTGCGAAATGACGATATCGCGAATCCCCTCCTGAATGCCGAGCGGTGCCGACGAATACTTCTAAAAAAATCCGACTCAAACCTGGATTTCAAGGACACTGACCATCAAGAAGCTCAAATGTTCAAAAATTTATTGCCAATTCTTCGAAATAGTCCTAGAAGACGAATGAACAGGACGTCCCGATAGTTAATTTTTCTTGAGTATTCCGAGAAATTCCCTAGAAACCAAACGACCTTGCAGTTCGCATGATTCATTCACCCACCCCACTGATTCGACTCGCCGCAGGCTTGGAGGTTGGCTACGGCCAGCCTCTTGCATGCACTGAGAAGGAAATCACCCTCTCAGGTGGGACGCATTTCCTGCTGGCCCGGAATGGCCGTGGCAAGACCACCCTGCTGCGCACGCTGGCGCGGACACTTAAAAAAGTTTCAGGAGATTTCGAGGCCTCGGGATTCACTCAGTACTTGCCGGAGGACCTGCGTTTCGACCCGGAGGTTTCTTCAAAAGCGATCTTTACCGCCATGCTCCCCAAGAGCCGTCTCGCGACAGCTCTCGCGCTGGCGAAGGACATCGAACTGGATACCTCGAAGCCCTACGGTCGCCTTTCGACCGGCAACCGGCGCAAGGCCAGCCTGATCGTCGCCGAATTTTCCATCCGCCCCGAGCAGGGCAACATCCTGCTGCTTGATGAGCCCTTCAGCGGGCTCGATGCCTACGCACGTCAGGCCTTCGAAACCTTGTGGGCGAAAAATGATTCCACGGTCCTGCGGCTGGTCAGTTGCCACCCCGACTACGACTCGATGCCGATGCCAAGCGCGGTGGTGATTGAAAAAGGGAAAATCTCCCACCTCACCGGTTCCGGACAGACCTGGAGCAGCCTGAAATCCCTCTTGAACTGAGCCATGCGACTTTTCCGCCTCACCCTCTCGACCATTTTCCGCCGCAAGGCGTGGGCCATCTGCACCCTCGCGGTGCTGGGGCTTCCGTTCTTCCTGCCGATGATCTCGATGGCCAGCGAACGGCCGACCATCCTTCAACCGGCTCGCATTCATGCCGCTTGGGGCACTGTCTGGGCCTGCTCGCTTCTTTGGGGCCTCTTCACTGCTGCTCGGCAGGGCGAGTTGAATTCCAAATCGGGCCTGGGTGAGTATTTCCTCACCACCGGAGTCACCTCCACCCGTCAGTTGCTTGAAATCTGGCTGGCTGTCATGACCTTCATCACCCCTCTCGCGATTCTGGGAACGGCGATCTGCCTGATGTTCGCCATGCCGGGCGATCCACTCGAGCGCTCGATGTGGTGGACCGTCAACCTGCAATACCTGACCCTCTTTCTTCTCGCCGTTGCCCCACTCATGGGCCTCGCCATCGCCCTCGCCTCCCGTTTCGGTGGCATTGCAGGATTCGCCGTCACTCTCGGGCTCGCCATCTACGGACTCTACGGAGTCGGCTACTTGGACAACATGCTGAAGCTGGAGGAAAACCCCATCCTTCAAAGCGTCTGGTTGTTCTCACCGCAATATCGTTGGGCTGATCTGACCCAGCGCCTGTATTTCAAGCTCGGTGTCATTCCGGCCCCTCTTTTTTGGAAAACCGTCGGCTACTTCACCGGCATCCTGGCCGTTTACGCCGGCCTTTCCCGTCTCTGCTTCAGGACCAAAACCATCGCCTGATGTCCCGCCTCTCCTCCAACCTTCTGTCAGCCGCGCTCATTGGCGCGGGCGCTTTGGCGTGGACGATGAACTCGCGGCCACTCGCTGGTGAGCCTTCGATGCTGATCCCGTCAAATCCAATGGGGGTCAAGATGAGCCCCTATGGCGAGGTTTTCGCCATGGCGATGCAGGGCCCGATCGATCTCTATTGGCACGCTGGAGCGGATTGCGGACACGACCACGAGCATGGTGAGCACTGCGACCATGATCACGACGAAGCTCATGGAACAGGCGACGGCGGCACTAGTGTCGAAGCCTCAAAGCACGAGGACCAAGCGGCCAAGAAATCCAGCTCCTACCGCGACTTCCTGAATGAACTCAACGAAGTGGCCAGCACCAGAACCAACCCCAAGGCTGCGACCAAGGCCCACCTTTTCGACATGCGCCGGCAGATCGAGAACAAGCTCCGCTTTGCCTACGAACTCGATCCGTCGCACTACGGGAATTATAACTCGTATCACTTCTTCCTGACTGAGCCACAACTCGGAACTCGTCCGGAGTTGACGCCCGGAGCCGCAAAGTTGGCGGATTCCACCATCGACTACTGCCTGCGTCGCAATGACGACCCAAGGCCCGCGCTGACCGCCGCCGCAGCGGCTGAAAACGAACTGGAGCTCATGTTCAACGAGCCTGCCAGGTTCACGAAAGAGCAGATGAGGAACCGCCTCGCGATCGTCGATTTCAGCCTCGCCCGCCACCAGGAGATCTCGAAGCAGTGGCTGGAAAACGGCAACTGGGAACTCATCTCCCCGATGCGCCAGGAGGAGATCGTCAGTCGATTCAAATTCCTCAGCCGCGTCCGCGACGCTGCGGAGGGCACAATTCTCCGCCTGGAAGGCAAGCCAAACCTCGGACAAGCCTCGAACTGATCCAGTCATGAGCGTATTCACCGCCGTCATCGAACCACCGCCGCTGCCAGGAGCCTCTCCGGTTGCAGCACCGGTGCGTTTTGTCGATGGCATGACCGGTGAGGCCCTGCTTGGAATGATCTTCCGGGTTTGCAAGGAGCTTCGGGTCTCAGACATCCAGATGCGCGCTGACCGTCCCGTTTACATCCATACCAACAAGGGCATGGAGAAGCTGGACTTCCTCGGCATCCTCTCAGGGCGGCAGATGGATGATATCCTTAAAGCCCTCATCCGGAATCGCGAGAGCGCCAGCCACGGATTCGGCGAGGAAGGAAACCTGCATGAGCGTGTGGATGACAAGATCGCCCGTGCCATCAAGGAATTCTCCACAACCAAGGTCACCGACTTCTCCTGCGACGGCATCCCAATGGGCGAGAATGGCGAACGCTCCGGCAGACTTCGCGTCCAAGCCCACCTTAGCTCCTCCGGACTCGGCGTTACCTGCCGTATTCTGAACGATTTCATTCCAGAACTGGAAGCCCTTGGCATTGATCTCGACACCACCGAAACGCTTCGCCGTTCAGTCCTGAAGCGTGCCGGGCTTTGTCTCGTCACTGGTCCCACGGGTTCAGGAAAGTCCACTTCTTTGGCTGCCCTGATCGACTGGCTCCGCCGGAACCATCCGAAGCACATCGTCACCGTCGAGGATCCCATCGAATATCAGTACCCCGATGACATGCCCGACCCCGAGTTTGCAGGGCATCGAATTCCGAGCCCATCGATCGTGACCCAGCAGGAAGTCGGCCGCGATCTCCACTCCTACCGCCAAGGTCTCAAGGATGTGCTACGAAAAGCGCCGCACGTCATCCTTCTTGGAGAAATCCGTGACCGCGAGGCCATGGAAACCTGCATGGAGGCCGCCCAGACGGGCCACCTTGTCCTCTCCACGCTTCACACCACCGGTGCGGTCAAAACCCTCGGTCGTATTCTTGAAATGTATCCGAAGGAAAGCCATGGCTCGGTCCTGAGCCGCCTTTCGGAAATCCTCATTTTCATCCACTCGCAGGGTCTGCTCAACGGCGTCAACCGCCGCGTGCTGACCTATGAGTTCCTGCAGAACAATGATGACGCGGTCTCCAGCGCCATCGCCAACTACGAGGGCGGCGCACGTTCCCTGGAGGACGTCATCCGCCGTGCAGGAAACATCGAGTGGGACACCAATCTTCGCAGGCTGCTCCGCCAGGGCCTGATCACCGAACAAACCTTTGAGAGTGCCAGGATGAATCGCAATGATTCGGATATCATTTGATTCCTAGCGGCCTTTCAAGAGACAGAAAAACAAACACCCCAAATAAACATGAAACTGACCAACACCCGGAACATGAAGCGCAAGGCAGGAATGACCCTCCTCGAATTGACGGTCGTCATCCTTGTCCTTCTCTCCCTCATCTCGATCCTCTTCATCGGCGCCCGCGCCTGGAAGAAGGGTTCTGACCGCGCCGGCTGCATCATGCAGATCCGCAACGTCCAGCAGGCCGTCCGCTCCTACGCCAACATGAACGGCGTGAACCCAGCCGCCACTGTCACGGGCCTTCAGGCTCTCGTGATCGGAACCGGCAAGTTCGTCGAGAAGACACCGGCCTGCCCGGCTGCAGGTACCTACACCTACGGTGGCGACACCGTCCCGGCTGTCGGCACCCTCTATATGACCTGCGGTCTCTCCACCAGCGACCAGCACGTCCCAGGCAGCTTCAGCGACTGGTAATCCTAAATTGCATTTGTTCCTTACAACTTACCCTAATCAAATGAAAATCACCTCCTCAAAGCGCACACGCGGCATGACCCTCCTCGAATTGACGGTCGTCATCCTCGTCCTGCTCTCCCTCATCTCGATCCTCTTCATCGGTGCCCGCGCCTGGAAGAAGGGTTCTGACCGTGCCGGCTGCATCATGCAGATCCGCAACGTCCAGCAGGCCGTCCGCTCCTACACCAACATGAACGGCGTGAACCCAGCC
>JANOKL010000604.1:0-1016 GCA_031419215.1 Luteolibacter sp.
TCCCGAGAAAGATCGATGGCCGCTATGTGATGCTTTCCCGACAGGACGACGAGAACCTGTTCATCATGTTTTCCGACAACGTCCACTACTGGAACGACCCTGAAATCCTCATGCGTCCGGCAGAGGTCTGGGAGTCGGTGAAGGTTGGAAACTGCGGCTCGCCGATCGAGACAGAAGCGGGCTGGCTGGTCATCACCCACGGCGTCGGACCGATGCGGAGATACTGCATCGGCGCTGTGCTGCTCGATCTGGAGGACCCGAGGAAAGTGATCGGTCGCCTGAAAGTGCCGCTGCTCTGTCCGGAAGGCGTGGAGCGGGAGGGCTACGTGCCCAATGTCGTCTATAGCTGCGGCTCGCTCGTCCACGGTGAAAGGCTGATCCTCCCTTACGCCATGAGCGACAAATTCACGGTCATCGCCAGTGTGCCGCTGGAGGAGATTCTTGCGGCCTTAAAAGGGGAATGAAAACTGGGGGTGACCCCATGATTGTCCGAGGCCAGGGAGGAAGGTGTCATCATGACCCGCCGTTCCCTTGCCAGATTCCTCGGTGCCTTGTTCAGTCTTCCTGCACTTCAGGCCGCGCCTTCGTTACCACGGGAGTCTCTCCAGCCGAAAGACCCGCTGCCACCCGGCAACACCCGTGATCCGGTGGCGTTGGCCTTTCTCGCGGCCCTCGAGCGCGGCGGGCAGGTCACGGTTTACTACCACGGCGGCTCGACTCCAGGCGCGATGCGGAAGTTCACCCCGCAGTCGGTCTTTCGCCTAGTTCCCGGAGGGCATCTTTACGCCACGGGAAACTGCCATTTGAGAAAGGAAACCCGGACCCTGAGGCTGGACCGGGCGCGGCTTGGCTAGCGCAAGGCCTTGGACTGCGGAGACTTGTCCTCCCCGTTACCCACATTTCTCCACGCGGGACTGGTACTAAACGTTCGTTGGGTTCAAGCTGGTCGGATGGTCATCGAAACCCCTTCTGAATCATCGAGCTTGCGGTGGGCGTCGCATGAGTTCGCCACTTTG
>JANOKL010000605.1:0-9497 GCA_031419215.1 Luteolibacter sp.
CGCTACAATCGCGATGGCTCGCTGGGCGTTCGCACGATGCCTGACTCGTGGCGTTCGTGTCCGGCGGTGCTGGATCTGGTGAACGTCGTTTGCGGCGACAAGGCGACTGTTGGCGAACTCTTCGGAGCTGCCATGGCGGCGCGCTGGCTGTGGGAGGATCACGTTTCAGTAAAGCCCACGCTCACCGGTGAATCGCGGGTTGAGGTGGTGTCGAAGGACGAGCGCTCGGATCGGCTTATCGAACTCTTGCATGAGATCGGGGTAGGTGAGCGGGCGTTGACCTGTGGCGTGCTGGTGAGGACGAACACGCAGGTGCGTGAGATCGCCTCGCTGCTGCGTGAGGAAGGTTTCGACGTGATTGAGGAAGGGCGTCGCCGGCCCCTGGAGGACAATGCGGTGGGCGTGGCCTTGTTCCATCTGATCAAGTGGCTGGCCGATCCAGCGGATGCCTTCGCGCGCGAACTGATCGCGATGTCGCCGCTTTTCGGGATCATCGACTCGAGCTTCGGAGAGGTCTGGCAAAAGGCGTGGGAAGGCTTGCTGGAGGACGCGCAGGCACGGGGGTTCGCCACGATGGCGGAGAGTGTGATCGAGCCGCTGTGGGAGGGACTCTCCGAGTTTTCAAGACGTCGTGCGGGCGATGTGATGGCGGCGTTGGCGCAGTTCGATGCCAGTGGTGGGTCGAGCGCCCGTGAAGCAGCGCGCTGGCTCAACGGTCTCGAAATCGCCCAGAGTCCCGGCACGGCGGCGGTGCAGGTGATGACCGTCCACAAGTCGAAAGGTCTCGGATTCGATGTCGTGATTCTTCCCGAGATCGAGGACACGCAGGTTCCGGATCGCGGGGATTTCACCATCGCGAAGGGAGTT
The DNA here is from genome assembly GCA_031419215.1 of Luteolibacter sp. GTDB lineage: Bacteria > Verrucomicrobiota > Verrucomicrobiia > Verrucomicrobiales > Akkermansiaceae > Luteolibacter. Next base: position 868 of record JANOKL010000605.1, read on the forward strand.
TCCTCGGGTCGGAAATGGCTGCTCGAACCGCCATCCGGCTGGGTTCGAAGGCTGGTGCCCGCCTTGGCAGAAGCCGAAGAACGGTGGGCGGACGATCAACGCTACGAGGCGATGTGTGTGCTCTACGTGGCGCTGACACGGGCGAAGCGCGGTCTTTACGTGTTGCTGCCGGAGCCGCCGAAATCCCGGAAGAATAGTGAAGCCTGGTCCTCGCCCGCGAGCTGGATCACCTGCTCTGCCTCTAGGCTGGATGGCCCGACGATCTTTCAATCCGGCGACCCCGGCTGGTTCCGATCCATCGAATCAAGAGAGGCCAAGCTCCAGCAGGAAATGCCGGCTCTTGGCGAGTCGGTGCCGCGTCGGGAGAGATCGACTCCTTCGTCCACGAAGAAATCCTCTGGCGTTGCGATTGCCCGATCCGCCAGTGGCATGAAGTTCGGCAGCGAGGTGCATGAGGCTTTCGAGAGGATTGCCTGGATCGATGAGGAGGATCTTCGATTGCCGCAGACCGAGGCGGGTCGTTTGGTCCGCGAGTTGATGGTTTCACCGTTGCTCAGGCCGTTGTTTGAACGACAGGGCCGCTTGATGGATCTGCATCGCGAGCAGTCGTTCGACGTCGTGGTCGATGGCGTGTGGATGAGCGGCATCATGGATCGCCTGCACGTGCACCGGGATGAGTCGGGACGGGTGACGTTGCTGGAAGTGGTCGATTTCAAGACCGATGCGGTGGAGCAACCGGAGGAACTCATCGAACGCTACGCGAGCCAGATGCAGGCGTATCGAAGCGCGTTGAGCCTGATGCATCCGGATGCCGAGGTCCGCTGCCTGCTGGTCTCGACTCGTTTGCGCAGGGTGGTCGAATGTCAATAAGTCGGCAGGCTCACTGCCTCGAAAGATCGACCGAGGTGATGACGTGGGTTTTATACAGCGGCACCAGTAGGGCCTCGGCGGGGATATTGCCGGACTTGATCTCGACCGTGTTGCCTTCGACGAAGAATCTCGTGTTTTGCGGGAACTCCAAATGAAGACGGCCGCGCTCGTCGATGCCGTCGATCAAGGCCCAGCGGGCAGGATCCGCCACACTTTCGCCGTCATAGGCAAACACCACCAACACGGGTCGACTGAGGAGCAGGTCCTTGCGGATGAGATCAGAGACGGTTTTGAGGTTTTCCTCGGTGACCGTCTGCATGACCGGCTTGCTGCGGCTGCCGGTGAGTTTGACGAAGTTGGAGAGGAAATCCTTCGCGGGTTTCGGATTGTGAAGACCGAGGGCGCGGCTTTGGTCGTAGACGCTTTGGAAAAAGCCGTCGACTTCATCGAGTCGCGCCGGGTTGTCGTCGGCACCGGGTCGCCAGCTCATGTGATCGAAGTCCACGGGCTTCGGCCTTGCCCCCTCTTCGGCGGCCGAGAGGAATTTGGAAGGCCGATAGTAGGCAATGAGTTTCGCCAGCATGCAAGTGGGGCTGTATCCGATGAAGGCCTCGCTGGTTTCGGCTGTCTCGTTGCTGTAACGGGTGAAGAGGTAGCCGTTGTGGGAAAAAGAATCCGTTAGGAGCGGGGCGATGGTCGAGGGAGCCGAACTGATCCCCGGGGTCTTGATGACCTTTTCCTCGTCGCTGTAACGGAAGCCCAGTCCGTTGGTGGCGAAGGCGCGGACGTAGTAGGTGGTCTCGGGTTTCAGGTCGATGGCATGGCCGCGATACCACTCGCGATGGCAGAGGGTGAAGGTGGAATCCCTCACGGTGGGGTTCTTCGAGGTGGACCAGCAGAAGCCGTAGGAGGTGATGATCGGCTCGCCACGAAACTTGATCGTGGCGTCCATGGTGAAGCTGTTAGGCCGCACGTCGCTGATCTCATCGAGTCGGATCTGTGGCAGCATCGAGAGGGTGTATTCGCTGCCGGTGATCTTGTGATGGTTGATCTCGAGGTCGAAGGTGAGGGTGCCCTGATGCTCCTCGATGTTCTTGAAGGAAACGCCGCTGTCGAGCAGGTTGGGCAGGCGTGAGGACGGCTCCGTCTGCATGTTGAACTCGGTCCTCTTCTTGGCCTTTCCGAACAGGCATTGTTCGACATCGCCAAGGCCGAGGAAAAACGGATCGTTCGGGCGGTAGACGTTGAAATAGTCCGGTGAGCCGAGGTAGTTTTCCCTGCCCAGATTGACCACCGAGATCAGCATGCCCTCGCGGGCCGGTCCGATGCCCACCGTGCTGTTCTCCTTGTGGACGTATTCCACGTGGTAAAAGTAATGGGGATGGTTCGTTGGAATCAGGTATCCGATGGCTTGGTCATCGTTCGGGGTGATATGGCGTGGATAGAGGGTGTAGGATCCGGACGACTTCAGGGTTGGGTTGTTCTTTTCCTTGATGAACGCGTGATGATAGAAGCGGCTGAAGGCGTTTGCGGTGGGCCCATAGGCAAGCAGGCTGGCGTTTCCGCTGATCCCGTCGTTGTAGCGGCCGATCCGATAGACGTCCGGGGCGCCGAGGCAGTGACCCAGCTCATGGGCAAGGGTTCCGCCGGCGGAGTCCTGGATCTGGATCTTGGAGTTCGGCCACATCGGCTCGCCCCATTTGCACACGGGAGCGTAGAAGGCCCAGGGGTCGAGCTGGTTGGCGGGTTGGACCTGCTTTTTCCGGGATTTGCGAGTCTTGACGGCCTTCACGCGATCCGGATCCTCTCCGCGATTCTGGTAAAAGTTGAGCAGGTCGGCAGTCACCTGGGAATCAGGGGCTGCGGGCCGGGTGGTGATGTAGTTGTAGCAGGTGACCTTGGGCGTGGGACCGCGGAAATTCTTTTCGGCGAATCTGAGCGCGGCCTTGTTCATTTTCTCAACCCGCTCCGCGCCTTCCTTTTCGGTCATCCAGCCGATGGGGTTTTCCCAGTAGTCGTATTCACAGTAGTAGCCGTAGAAATGGGGATCCTGGTAGAACGTCGTTTCATCCGGCATCATCATCATCTTCGGCCAGACGATGCCGTTGCTGTAGATCTTGAAATACTCCTCCTGGCTCACCGGGGAGTTGCCGCCCTTGTTGCCGTGATCGTCTTTGGAGCCGGATTCGTTGGTGCCGCCCTTGACCGTGTTCATGCTCGCAGTGGCCTGGGTCATGCCATCCGTGAGCGTGGTTTCCCGGAACAGGATGGTGATGACGCCGACCGGATACTCGCCGGTGGCGACAGGCTGCTGGGCTGGTGCGTAGGATGGGACTGGCGCAGCTTTCGGAGGTTCGGGCTTTTCGTCTTTGGCGTGAACGAGGGCCGATGGAATCAATCCGCAGATGGACAGGAGAAACGGCAGCATTTTCCGCATCGGGATGAAAAGACCACAACCCGCCTTCCGGCATTCGGCACGATTGGAGAAAGCGCGTTGCATCGTAAAACTCGAACCTAAGGCCACTGAATCCTTTGCCAAGATCATTTCCCGAGCCGCATGAATGGCCTCGCGGCAGGTGATCCTCTCCAATCCTCCGACTTCCGGTTTTCAGGGTTTCCGCCACCCGGTTTTCGCCGCATGGTCCGCGCGCACCATGCCATTTCTCGACCCATCGAAGCTAAGCGATCCATCCTCCACGGACGAGATCCTCAGCGCCTTTCTCGACTACCTGACCGAAACCGGGGTGGAGCCTTATGACCATCAGGAGCAGGCGATTCTTGAACTTTTCGATGGTCGCAACGTCATCCTGAACACGCCGACTGGATCCGGGAAATCGATGGTCGCGCTGGCGGTCCAGTTCAAGGCGATCTGCCAGGGGCGCAGAGCCTATTACACGGTGCCGATCAAGGCGCTGGCCAATGAGAAGTTCCTTTCGCTCTGCCAGATCTTCGGGCCGGAAAACGTCGGGATGATCACCGGCGATGCGACCGTGAATCCCGGTGCGCCGGTCATCTGCTGCACGGCAGAAATTCTCGCCAATCTTGCTCTTCGTGAAGGCTCACAGGCGCAGGTGGACGACGTGATCATGGACGAGTTCCACTACTACTCGGATCATTCGCGTGGATCGGCCTGGCAGGTGCCCTTGCTGACTCTGCCGCAGTCGCGCTTCCTTTTGATGTCCGCCACGCTCGGTGACACTGCATTTTTCGAGGAGGTTCTAACAGAGCTCACCGGGGTGGAAACCTCGCTGGTTCGTTCCGAAAATCGGCCGGTGCCGCTGGAGTTCGAATACAGTGAGACGCCGATGGAGGAGAAGGTGATCGAGCTGGTCGAGGCGGGTCGCTCGCCGGTGTATCTGGTCCACTTCACCCAGCTCGCCTGCGCCCGCAGCGCGCAGAACCTGCTGAGCTCGAACTTCTGCACGAAGGAGGAAAAGCGTGAGATCGCCGAGGCCCTGCACGACGCCAATTTTAAGAGCCCCTACGGCAAGGAGGTAAGCAAGCTGCTGCGTCACGGCATCGGCATCCACCACGCGGGTCTGTTACCGAAATACCGCATCCTGGTCGAGAAACTGACCCAGCGCGGCCTGCTCAAGGTGATCTGCGGCACCGACACCCTGGGCGTGGGCGTCAACGTGCCGATCCGCACGGTCGTCTTCACCCAGCTCTGCAAATACGACGGCACCGGCACGAAGACCCTCACGGTGCGCGACTTCAAACAGATCTGCGGGCGGGCCGGACGTCGGGGTTTCGACAACGTCGGCTACGTCGTCGCGCAGGCTCCGGAGCACGTGATTGAGAACCTTCGGCTGGAGAAAAAATCGAACGGCAAGAAGTCCTTCGTCAAACGCAAGCCGCCGGAGAAGGGCTACGTCGCTTGGGATGAGAAGACCTTCCGGCGGCTGCTTGACTCCGCCCCGGAGAAACTGGTGTCGAGCTTCCCGGTCCATCACGCGATGCTCCTCAATGTGCTCGGTCGTCAGGACGAGGATGGCTGCGCGGTGATGAAGGGGCTCATCGCGAACTGCCACGAACCGGACTCCAAAAAGCGGGCACTGAAGAAGCGGGCCTTCCAGCTTTTCCGCGGACTCGTGGAAGGAAACATTCTCCGCATCCTCCCACCTGCCGAGCGCACGGGACCGGCGAAGGTGGCGCTGAACGTCGAGCTCCAGGATGACTTCTCGATGAACCAGGCACTCGGGCTTTACCTGATCGACGCGTTGCCGCAGTTGGAGATCGAATCTCCGGAGTACTCGCTGAACGTGATCTCACTAGTTGAAGCGATTCTGGAAAATCCCGAGGTCATCCTCCGCAAGCAATGCGATCTCTTGAAAGGCGAACTCATCGGCAAGCTGAAGAACGAAGGGGTCGAGTACGAGGACCGCATGCTGCAGCTCGAAGAGGTCGAGTGGCCGAAGCCCGGCAAGGATTTCATCTACGACACCTTCAATGCCTTCGTCGCCGGACGTCCGTGGATGGCCGAGGGAAATGTGCGCCCGAAGTCGATCGCCCGTGAGATGTTCGAGAACTGGCAGTCGTTCGAGGACTACGTGAAGACCTACGGACTGGAGCGCAGTGAGGCGGTCCTGCTGCGCCATCTATCCGAGGTCTACAAGGTGCTTTCGCAGACCGTTCCGCCATCGGCCAAGACGCCTGAGGTGCTGGAGGTGGAAACCTTTCTCGAGGACATCCTCCGCAGCGTGGATTCCAGTCTGCTCGACGAGTGGGAAAAGCTCCGCAATCCCGAGTATGTGCCTGTGGCCGACCGTCCGCCTACCGAGCGGCAGGCCCAGCCTTTCACTCGAAATCGACCGGCTTTCACTCGTGCGCTGCGCAATGCGGTCTTTGATGTGGTCAAGGCTCTATCCTATGGAAAATTCGAGGATCTGTTCGATCGGATCGAGTCGCAGGACTCCGATGGGACTGCGTGGAATCGAGAGCGACTGATCGCTCTAACAGATGCATATTTTGCCGATCACGAACGCATACGGCTCGATCCCGAAGCGCGGAATGCCAAGCACACCCGCATCGAAGAACTGACCGACGAGGGGCCACGCCGCTGGTCCTGCGAGCAGACCTTGGTCGATCCCGAAGATGACAACGACTGGTCGATGCGGTTCACGGTCGATCTGGATCGCAGCGATGCGGAGGCCCGACCGGTTCTCGTGCTTGAATCAATCGCTCCGATCGGAGCATAAGAACGGGTCCGATTCGGATCGGGATCTTTCGGGTCGTGAGGCAAATGAAAAAGGCCGCTGCCGGAATGGCAGCGGCCTTTGGAAGCCATCATCCTCAGATGCCCGGCCTGTCGCGGTTGCGGGCACCGCCGCCACCGCCGGTGCTCAGGAAGCGATAGTAAACTTCCAGCATCAGCGTGCAGAGCGTGGTGCGGTAGACTTTCGCATCGGCGCTTTCGCCGACGAAGGCATTGCCGGCCGCGCGGATCTTCTTGCCACCACCTGGGCTCTTCCAGGAGCCGTCCTCGTTCTGGTTCTTGAGGACCTGATCGCGGAACATCTCGTTGTAGAACTTCCAGTCAGTGCCACCGAGCTGCATCATGGCCTGGGATTCGTAGTAGTGGCCGTAGAGGTCGGCGAACTCGCCATTGTATTCGAACTTGCTGTTGGCGACGAGATACTTGGCACCCTTCTTGACCTCGGAGCGGTTGCCCTTGCCCCACATCTGGTTGCAGAGCATGCCGACGCCGGTGAGCGTGAAGTATTCAACTTCTCCGGCGGGTTTGGGGCCGGTGTAGCCGTAGCCGCCGTTTTCGTTCTGGCACTTGTCGAGATACTTCAAGGCATCGTCGATGCAGCCATTCATGCCGTTGAACTTGTTGGAGGCATGGCTGCAAGCCTTGAGTGCCTGGATCTGCCAGCCGGTGACCGAGACGTCGCTATGACCGCCGGAGCGTTCGTAGGAGTAGGCCCAGCCGCCGGTGGAGTTCTGGTTCTCGATGATGAACTGGCCTGCCTTCTCGGTCACTTCAATCAGCGAGGGGACCTCAAACTTGATGTCCTTGCAGAAGGTTGCGGCCTCGCCGAGAGCATAGGTGCCGATGGCGTGCTCGTAGACCCAGGAATTTCCGGTGAAGCCGTTGGCCAGGCGTCCTTCGTTCTGGAGGCCGACGTTGATGAGGTAAACGATGCCTTTGAGACAGGAGTCGCCGAATTCGTCGGAGATCGGGGTTTCGCAGTGGCCTAGGTAAGCGAGCAAGGCAAAGCCGGTCATGGCGACCTTCCTGCTGCTGCCCCACGAGCCATCTGAGTTCTGGTTGGCCTTGAGCCACTTCAGGGCCTTGACGACGGCTTCCTCGCACTCGGGAGTTCCGCCGTTTTCCTTGATGCGCTGGAGCCGATCCTCTTGCGAACAGCGCTTGCGCATTTGTTCTGGCAGTGGAGGGAAGAGCTTGCCCATTCCGGCACCGCCGAAGCCGAATCCGTCGCCATTGCCTTTTCCTCCGCCTTTGCCGCTGCCGAAGCCGTCGCCATTGCCCCCACCGCCGAGACTGCCGGATGCTCCGCCGCCGGCGATGGAGGTGAGTGTGGAGATTTGCCCGAAGTTTTCACCGACCTCCAATGCTGCGAAGTCGGATTTCGCACCTTCGGCGATCACTCGCTTGATGCTGCTCGTTGGAGTGATCTGGGCCTGCTTTTTCTTTTTCACATCATATTCCAAGCCGCGCTCACCGCTGCCACCGCCGCCGCCGCCCGTGGGCAAGAAGTCAGGATTTTTCTCCTTTGGATGCGTATATTTGAAAATGATGAAGGCACCTGCGACGAGCAGGACGACATGAACGAGGATGGCGATGGACAGTGAGCCGCCGCCGATCTTTGCCCAGAAGCCGACCTTCTTGCGTTGGATCGGCTGGACCTGGCTTTCGTCGTATTCCTGATACTCCTGTGGTTCGTAGTTGGGTTCCATGGTGATGTGGGATTTCACAGCACAGACGTCCAGACTCCGGATTTATTAGAACGCTCGACAATATTTCTCGAGTCGGCGTCGAACGCTGGCCGGGCAGAGCGCTGAAGTTTTTTCACTTTGCCCGAAAGATTTGGCGCGTCTGCTGCTTAGTTGGATGTGTCGCGACGCACAGGCGGTCCGACTGAGATGCCTCCTGGTTAATGGGTTTTCCATGGGGTGGATCGGTCGGGCCGCCATTTTTTTGCCCGCATGGCAGGTGGGTTTTGAAATTTGACCAATCCTGATGGTTGGGATAAATTTCGAATTGTGTCGGGTCGCAATTCTTTAAAAAACCACAACCATTTGCCGGACCAGCGATTGGGGCAGATGCTGGAGGACCGTGATCGTCAGTTTGAGACCCATCGTGGCAAGCTAAGCAAGATTGGCTCGATTGTGCTGGTGGTGATCCTGGGAGGGGGAGCCGCCCTGTTTTTCAGTTCGTCGGAAAATCGCGCTGAGGTGGCGAGTTTGATCAAGGCCATGAAGGAGGCCGATACGTCCCCGCCTCCGCCCGCAGCCGCTCCGATTTCCGCGCAGGGAGCGGCTCCTGCGGCTTCAGAGTTGAAGCCAAACGGCCTGATCGCCCCCGAGGATGCGCGTTTCGTGAAGGAGGTTTTCCAGTTCATCCAGGCACCGAATCACGAAAAGTGAACGGAAAGACCTCGACTTGCTTCGGCGTTGAGTGGGCATGAAGTCGAATTCCCTGGGCCGGTTGATCTGCTTGTTTCTCGGACTCTTTCATTCGCCGGGACAGGCGGAGCCGCAGGCGATCAGGATCGGGGGCAAGTCCGGGGAAG
>JANOKL010000606.1:0-23051 GCA_031419215.1 Luteolibacter sp.
TTTACCGAGCGCAGCCGCAGGTCGATGCTGCGATCCGAATCGGATTCCACATTGCCGACGTAGAACGCGAGCAAGGTGTCGTCGTAGCCATTGTCTCCGCCGGGGGAACCCGCGCCGTGGTCCCAAACGAGCTGGATCGGATCGAGCTTCCACTCCCATTTTGCGGGCGTGGCAGAGTAGGTGGGAGTCCATCCGAGGAAGCCTGGGGTGCCAATAGGATTCACGCCGGGGTCGAGGCCGATCAGGGTTTCCAGCTTGTCGGAAATGCCATCGCCATCTGTGTCGGTGAGATTCGGATTGCTGGGCAGTGATGCCTTAGCCTCGGCGTAGTCACTGAGGCCGTCGCCGTCGCTATCGACCCTTAATGAGTTTGCGGCAGACTCAACATGATCAGCGAGGCCATCGCCATCGGTATCGGACTTCTTCGGATCGGAGCCGCGTTGGAACTCCTGGAGATTCGTGAGGGTATCACCGTCTGGATCGGCGGTTGCCGTGGAGGGGCCAGCAGGTTGCAGACCGTATTGCATTTCATACCAATCCGGAATTCCGGAGCCATCGGCGTCCAGCGTGGCATCGACGATCTGGATGGCATGCAGGCCACCGCTGTAGCCGCTGATGTTGGTGAACTTGAGGGTGAAGGAGGAGCCGGTTCGATTGGCAAAGCGGACGTAGTTTCCGATCGGAGCGGGATTCGCCAAGGTGAATGGGGCAATCTCGACCCAGGACTTCTGGGGCGGGCTGGTGGAGGTGGTGAAGAGATGGTTGGTGTCGAGCTCCTCATTGAGCTGCACGGAGGCGGTCTGGCCATCGTAACTTCCGCCCACGTAAGCGAAGACGTGATACGTGGTGAAAGGGATGCCGCTGACCGTCAGCGAAGCGGGGGTTGATGGAGTGGCGCGGAGGAAGCCGTTCATGAGCTTCTGGTCAGCGCTGCCGTCGTTCGAGGAGCTTGAGTTCTGGTCGGAGGTCCATTGCGCGGTCATGCCGGGCACGATCATTCCATTCGCTTTCGAAATGGCGGCTGCGATCGGCGAGGCGATGTCGGCAGTGCTGCCCGAGAGGCGGTCGTAGTTGCGCAGCGGGATCGTGTTGTTCCATTTCAACTGCGGCACGACGCCCGCTGGAGTGATCTCGCCCACGCTGCCCCCCGCATCCTCGTTGCAGACGAAATTCAGTCCGATGGCTCCGGAGAACACGGTGGGCGTGCTGGTGGCGGTGCTGGGATTCGATCCCACACGGCGTTCCCAACCATCCGGAGCGTTGTCACCATCGGTGTCTGTTAGAGTCGGCGATGAAACCGGGGCGGTGAGTATTTCCTCGTAGTCGCTCAGACCGTCGCCGTCGGTGTCGGCAAGGTTCGGATTGCAGCCAGCGGTGCGCTCGATGGCATCCGATGCACCATCGCCATCCGTGTCCTTGCGGCGTGGATCACTGGAAAGCGTCCCGCCGTTGTATTCCTGAAGTGCGCTCAGACCATCGCCGTCCTCGTCAGTGGCGGCATCGCCCGGGAGGCTGTCGCTGAGGTGGTTGTCGAGCTCCCACCAGCGCGGCAGGCCATCACCATCGCCGTCCGCGAGGGCATCGGTGTCGACCTCCATTTTCACGAAGTCGAACTGGATCCACGCATAGGATCCTGCTGCGGGAGTGGGTCCGGTTCGGGTGATCCGGAGGGTGTTGGTCCCGGTGACCGCGCTGACAACCGAAGCCGGAATGTCGATGGTGAATCGCGTGTCGCGATCAACTCCGCTGCGTTGGAGGATCGGCGTGTTTCCGAAGTGGACCTCGATGTTGTGCGTGCCGAAATTGTCGCCACTGCCGGTCCCTTCCGACCAAGTGCCGCCATACACCAGCTCGAAGGTCAATCGCAGTCGAGACTGTGGGCCGGCCTGTGCGGCATCGAGCGGGAAATGGATGTAGTTCGTCGGATTGCTGTTCAGCAAGGCACGCTCGAACGCTGCGGCAGGCTCCGGATTCGGCACCACCAAAGGGGAGGTGAGCCCGTTGAATCCGACCGGGTAGGTGCCAGCTTGGTAAAAGTGATCGTCGAGCGGAGGATTCGACCCGGCGTTGTAGAGAGGATCTCCCGGAATGCGGGTCACCGTTCCAGGGGCCGCATCGCTGCCGCCATTTTCAGGGGAAAACTCGTTGGTAGGGGCGTATCCGGTCGCAAAGGGATCCTCGTCATCACCAATTTGCCAGAGCGTGACCGGAGCAGCCTGCGCGATGGCCGACAGCAGGAAAAGTCCACTGAAAAATCGGAAGGCTTGGGGAAAGTTTGGATTCATCGGATCGGATCAGCAGGATCTCAACTTCTTTCAGAAACGCGAAAGATAGGGGAATTGGCGCAAAGTGCAACCGAGCAGAAGCGCGTTCCGCGATCCCGTGGTTCTTCGTCATTCCAGCCTTGCGAGTTCTTTGTATAGCGGTCCACTGGCCCCTTCCTCGCCCGCCGCCCGTCCCAACCGGAAATCAGCCGTGAACCGCTGGATAATCACGGTCCACGACTGAAAACCGGTCGTTCACGATCCCTTGTCCGACGTTCACGACCCCCAAACCGTTTGTCATCCACTGATTTCCAGCAGTCACCACTGGAAAGGGAGCGTGAATGACCGAAAAAGGGTCGTCATAGACTGGATTCCCGTCGTCATCGACCGGAAATCGATGATCGCCAGTTCCACAATAGCCCCGTTTCCAGGGACTTGCGTGGATCCCAGGGAGCGCAGTTTCCGCCGCTCACCCTTGGGGAGGCGAAGTCGCCGCTTTGGCGCGTTTCGGGAAAAACCGGCTGAGGTTCGCCGCCAGCGTGTCAGATCCGGGCACTGCGCGTTCCGCCGCCTGTTTCACGTTGTTATAGAACGCCAGATAGGCCAGCAGCACATCGCTGCCTGCCAGGTGGAGGCTGTCCTCCAATGCCTCGCACACCTCGCGGCCGCGTTGCAAGATTTCCAGCAGATCGGCGCGCAGCTCGCGGTCGCGCCCCAGTTCCGCCTGGTCCACATAGGACGGGATGAGCTCCGGATGGGCCGCCATCTCCGCGCTGAAGGTGGCATCCATCGCCTCGCGCTCGGTGCCGATGGTGGTGATGCCTCTCTTCTCGCTGTTGTCCAGCTTGCCGAGAAAGGGCAGCAATTCCGCGATATCCTGGAACTTGCCCAGAATCTGTGTTTTCGCTTCACTGGTGATGGTTTCGGATATGTGGTTGTCGTTTGGCATGATGTGCAGGTGGTCGTGTTTGTGGTAATGTAGACATTGGTGCCTGCCACCTCCCCTAGCATTCATCGTGCCACGGTGTTAGTGAAAGAAATCTTGGTGACTAGATGGACACATTATTTTCGGCGGATAATATTGACGACCGTTGTCGAGCCACCAAATTCTAAGGGCATGACTGGACCTCATCTATCAAAGAGTGCTGCTCGTTGGGCGTTACTGGCAATTGGGAGTGGGGCACTGTCTCTCACTGTTGCCTCCGGTCAAACCGCTTCCACTCCTGGCAAATGGCAGCGGCAGGTGTGGAACGGCATTGGCGGAACAAGTGTCGCCAATCTGACCGACTCCCCTGATTTCTATCAAACACCGGATTCCACCGCACTGGTGGGTTCCGCATTCACTTCCTTTGGGGATAATTACGGTGCCCGGACACGCGGTTACATTACCCCGGCCGTCAGCGGTCTATATACCTTCTGGGTTTCCGGTGATGACGAGACGCAGTTGTTCTTCTCGTCCAGTGCCTCGAAGTGGGCTGCCAGTCGGATTGCCGGCTATTCCTCACGGACACCGCGGCAGAATTGGGAGGTGAGTTACAAGCAGCGCTCGGCCTCCCGTTATTTGGAGGCGGGACAAGCGTATTACGTCGAAATGCTCCTGAAAGAAGGCGTCGGCGATGATCACGCGGCAGTGGCATGCTCGGTTCAAGGAGCGGATCCCTCCAAGGTGATCAACTGGGCCACGACCGCCAAGGGCGCGGTGGCGACTGCTTCCAGCAATTATGGCGGTGCCTATCCGGCGGCGAACGCAATGGACGGCAATACCGCATCCTTCTTTCACACCAACAATGATGTGAACGCATGGTGGATGACTGACTTCCGCCAGGATCGCCCGATTTCATCGGTGGAACTGGTTAACCGCCAGAACGCCTGCCAGAACCGTCTGGCTAACTTCCGGGTGACGGTGGAGGATGTGAATGGCGTGGTGGTGGCCGCGCGGAATTTTTACGAAAAATCCGGCCATGTCGGCTCCTCTGAAACATGGACCTTACCGAAAACCGTGGCCGGTCGCCGCGTGAAAATCCAGCTTCTCGGCCCGAACCGGGACAACAACTATTATCTCCATCTGGCCGAGGCGAAGGTGAATGGCCCCGATGTCATCGTGAAAAACTGGGCGCGGGAGTCTACTGCCGTGGCTACCGCATCCACTTATTATAACAACGCCTATCCGGTCTCCAATGTGATTGATGGGAACGTCAACACGTTCAACCACACTAACAATACTGTCGGTTCATGGGTACAGGTGAACTTGGGCGCGGACCGCACCATTGATGTGCTGGAACTGATCAACCGGCAGGATGCTGCCCAGAACAGATTGTCGAATTTCCGCGTGAGCGTTTTGAATGCGCAAGATTCGGTTGTGGCATCGCAGGATTATTATCGGACAAGTGGCAACGTGCAGGGAGCATTTCGCTGGGAACTTCCGCAGGGAGTGACGGGCCGCAAGGTGAGAGTCGAACTGCTGGGCTCGAACCGCGAAGGCACCTACTACCTACACCTCGGTGAAATCAATGTCTGGGGACGCACGGATTCCGCAGCTTCGGGACGTGGACTGCGTGGCTTGGTTTCCGCAGATGTCATGAGTTCCTATGTGCCATCGCTGACGGATGACCCCGATGATGACGGCATCCCAAGTAACGTCGAGCTGGCCAACGGGCTCAATCCGAATGACAGCAGCGATGCCACGGCGGATTTCGACAATGACGGAATTTCCAATTTCAATGAAATCCACGCCAGCTCCAATCCTAACATCTGGGACAGCGTGCCGGGTATCCTTGTCGATGAAATCTGGCATAACATCTCCGGCGACAATCTCACCGTAGCCGGTTACAAGGCCGCCTTCACCCGAGATCCCGACGAAATCCACAACATCACCACCACCCAAGCCTTCGACCATGGGGAGCAGTATGTCCGCCGCGTCCGCGGCTACATCACCGCTCCCGTCACCGGTGCCTATCAATTCTGGGGGGCTGCGGACTCGGATGTGGACATGTTCCTTTCCACCACCGCTTCCAAGTTCTACCGCCAGCTCATCCTTGACGACAAGGTCTTCACCCCCATCACCAGCTACGATGTGGACACCTCCCAGAAATCCCGCCTCATCACCCTCACCGCCGGACAGAAGTACTACTTTGAAATGTGGCACAAGGAAGGCATCGGCGGCTCCTACTACTCCGTCGCCTGGAAGAAACCCGGCGGCAGCCGCGAACTGATCCCCTCCCAATACCTGTCCTCCTACGCAGGGGAGGCCAATGACCAGGACGACGACTACCTTAAGGACGATTACGAACTCGCGAACGGCCTCAGCATCACCGACAATGGCAGGTCCCCGGGATCGAAGGACGGTGCCTACGGCGATCTCGACGGCGATGGTCTCACCAATGAGGAGGAAATGAAAGCCGGAACCAAAGCCGGCCTCGCAGACAGCGATGGCGACGGAGTCAGCGATTACGACGAGGCCAACTTCTTCAACAGCGCCACCCTCGCGAACGACATCGGCCCTTTCGCCTCTGTAGCCACCCTCAACGGCGATGACTACACCGGCAGCTTCGGGGAATGGGAAAAAGCAGTAGGCAAGGCCATGCAGGCCTGTCGGCGCGGCTATGTGGAGTACCCCGTCACTGTCCAAACAAGCGGTGTCTATGCCCTCAAGTTCCAGCTCACCTCACAGAATGATGGAGCGCAAAGTGAGCAATACGACTTCATGTTTGCTCTCAACGGGAAGAACTTTTCCTTCAAGACCATCACCATTGAGGAGAACGGCAGCGCGTCCCTCGGCGTGCTTACCCCGTGGCTCAATGCTGGAGAAACCTACACTATCCGACTGTTTGTCGACAATTCCTACAACTTCCGCCGCATCTCAGTGGACCAAGTTGAAATCCTCGCCGCCAGCGGCACCGATTCCAACGATAACCAAATCCCGGACTGGGTGGACATCCGGGTTCACACCGACAATGGCTTTGACTACCATGTTCTAAACAGCAAGACCAGTCCCGCCGTGCTGGAAGGCAATGCCCGCTACCCACAGTTTGTCAGCACTGGGGGGGCCGCCCTCAAGCAGGCCCCCAACGGCAGGTTCTACCACGAGCAACCGCTCATCCCCGGCTCTCCGAGCACCCTGAACTATACCTTCGAAAACGGTGGCCTTAACGATAGCGTCACCGTCAACTGGCTGCCCACCAACCTGCTCCTCGAAAACAACCTCACCATCCGTCAAGGCGACAGCCTGCTGCTGACGGCCTTCAACAATGCCGAGCAAGCCAGTCTGGAAACCTACAGCATCATCACCAACGGCCAGACCGTGACGAACACCGCCGATCAGCCCAGCCCGCAGGTCTTCACGACACCCGGCACGGCTACCATTCAGCTTACTCACACCAGTGCGGGTGCCATCGTGACAAACCGCACTATCACCGTCAATGTTCTCCCGTTGGTCAACATTCCCGCTCCCCTCTGCGTTACCGGCTACCAGCGACTTTGGACGTATCCCGCTCTCCCACCCGGAGCGACCATGCAGATCGACGACAGAGTTGTTCGCTTGCAAGAGGCTGTAGCCAACACCTGTTCACTCCTTACCACCACCCCAGAGAACCAGCGCATTCTCATCCGCCAGGGTCCGAACGGTCTCATCCTCGGCTCTTCGGAGGTCCAGAGTGTTTGTGTCAGGACGAACGATTTCACTGGGAACATTGTGGAAGCCTATAACGCCACTACCACGACTCTCAAACTCCCCGTCGTCGCCAATGGCCATTTCGGCGATGCAGAAATCCGATGCAAAATCATCATCGGCGGGGTCACTTTTGCGGATGGAACCACCACGTTTACACTCCGAGCGCCCGATTTCGACCCGTTTGGCTCTGCTTCACTGTTCTTCATCAAGTCGAACAGCGCCCATTCGAACTGTCGTCAATTCAGTATTTGGAGCGCAGGCGTTTGCCTAGCAACCTTCAACTGAAAATCACAAATCACCTCCTCACACCAATTCCCACAATGACGCTCAAGATTCACCATCACGCCCTTGTTCTTTTCGGGTTGCTCGTCATTGAGGCGCAAGCTGCAAACGATCCCACTCCCTCACCAGTGAGGGTATCGGAAGTGGCTTTCTCGCAAGGAACAGCCTTGACATTTGACGAGGGCGGCACGATGCCTCCCACCCAGTGGGAGGACAAGGTGAATAATGCGGACCAAAATGATCTTTTTCCTGACGGACAACCGGACAAGGTTGCCAATGTCACTGCTGGTCCCAATGCCGTAAAATCCTACGCATACAGCTATGTTTCCAACAAGCGGCCAATGGTGGCTGCTGTGTTCAAGTGGAAGACCCCTCCGCCGGAAGAGGGCAAGCCCTACTCAGCGAAAGGCGAGGTGGTTAACTCGCCGAATTGTGAATTTAAGCTGCCCAAGACGCAACTTGCTGGAAATACAAGCTACCCGGCAACCGTAACGGCGGCAAACATCGTTACGGCAAGGAAAATACAAGGATATGTTACCCCCAACCGCAAAGTGGCACGCTCCGATGGCACGACAGATCTCGCAGCAAACCTCGGTCCTGTGACAATTGAATGGACAGTATATGACAAGAACGACCGTCTGGTCGGAACAAGTCGATCAACCCACACAATCTATGTGACTTGGGATGAGCCTGCTACTACACTAAGACAGGAGACTTTGTTCAATCTCGCTTGCGAGACATCGAACGGAATGACCATAGGCACTGACGCAGGAAAAGCTGTCTTTGATAAAATATGGACTGAATTTTCGGATCGAGAAGTTAAACGTATGGATAGCGTTGTTATGGGCTATTATTCAAAAGTCCCGTTTGTGGCCTACACGAATCTCACTTCTGTCCCAGAGCTCATTGACACAGCTGACGGGCCCTGCCAAAAATGGGCCTCGTTACTCAGAGAAACATCAAGAGTCCATGGTGACAATCCATCAAAAATAAGCAAAATAGAAGGGGATCCCGTAACTGTAAATGAGGTTGCACCAACCGTGATATCCATGATCGTAAAAGATCATACATGCGCCGGGGCCCCACCGTATCAGAAAGAGATTGACGCTAATAAGGATATCACCAGGAACGCATTTAGTCCTGCTCAAGGCACGATAAAACCGGCGAAGGACGTTTTCGCTGACCATGCCGTCGTAAGATTCGGCACTTCTGAAGTGATCTATGATGCCTCATATGGGAAGAAGCCTGATAACATAAGGGACTGGGAAAATATATCGCTTTCATTCACTGTTGGTATCTATAAGAAGCCCGGCCTTGAGTTTCATATTATATTTGATAGGGCTAATTCAGTGAAGATTCTCGATCTATAAAATTCACTAGATGAAATTCATGAAAAAGTGCATTGCAATGTCATTGGTCTTGTCGCTTATGCCGATCTTTTCGGAAGAAGAGCATAAATATTCGGATATTGGGGTGGAGATGGTCCAAGAGAAAATCGTAAAGCAGGAACGAGTCGAAGCTCCCGAATTCGAGGCTACAATTGGAGACACGGGGGAAAAAATAAAAATCCGCGGTGGAGTTCAACCTGATGTTGAAATATTCTCAATTAAAATTACATCCTCAGCCACGAAGGAAACGCTTTGGAGCTTTGGGTATTGTTATACATCTAAATATTATCCAACCATCTCAGTGGAGACGACCAATAGCGATCTTAAGCTAAATATCAGCCATGGGGCGTCTGGCTTGTCCGCTAAGCTTCATTATGTCTGCCACAGAATCGGTGACAACGAGGCATTGACCTTACTAGTTTCAGCCGATCCATCTTTAAAAATCGTCGCATCCTGGAGGTCCCCTGCCGTGGATACTCCTCTCGGAGCAAGCGGTGCGAGGCTAGAGTCAATTGGCGAGAATCAATACAAATGGGTTAGGCCGAAATGAATCAATCAGTCCTTACAATCCTCTTAACTGGGTGGTGAATATTGTTCCTGAATTTCGTAGTTTTCCACCGTCGATAGAGTCAGTGATGGCATGGAGGATAAATCGGCTTTGAATAGAGAGCAAAAGAGTCTTGTTGTCCGTGCTGTTCGCCCTCTCAGATTAATGTTATGAATGATGCCATTGTTGTAGTTTCCGAAAGATTTCCATGAAAATGAAGTCTCTTAAGTTTGTCTTTGGGGTTGCATGCCTTGTTATGGCAATTGCATGGGTTTTCCATGCGAAGAACGGGTCGGGATTCGTGGATGGTCAAAGCATGACATTCGGCGTCGATCATTCTGTGGCTTCAAGGCGGGATTCCCAATCAGGGCGGCATCAGAAAGCGATAGGTTTGGAGAATGAACCCCCTCCAGTCCCGCGGGCGTTGGAATTGCCAGCGCGGCCGCTGGAGGAGAAGAGCGTGGAAGCAAGGATCAATGAGGCCGCTGTTTCGGCATCTTCTACGCGCCTGTCGCTTCTGGACGATGATATTCTCATCCGTGGCGGAGTCTTGCCAGCGGCCGCGAAAACCGCGTCAGCCGGTGACAAGGCTACAGGGCCACGCTCGATCAAGTCCGAGGATTGGAAGGGCGCGGCGAATCTATTGGTGAACGCCTTGCGTGGCGGAGATCGCTTCGAGGTGAATCGGGATCAATTGATGGATTTCCTGCGGGGCAAGGATTTGTTGGGCTGGCCGGAGAGTGCCCGGAACTGGATCGGGGATGAATTGATGACGGCGCTACGGCAGGACATGCCGAAGTCCGCGTTTGAGGATTTGAAGTCCATCGCAGCGGACAGCACCGCCCCAGCGGCGTTGCGGGATTACAGCATACAGCACATTTCCCACTTGGTGACCAGCGGTGTGATCGGGCCGGAGGGAGTGGACTACATTTGGCAGACTCTGGAGGAAAACGACCCGCAGACACTCGGCACCGCTCTGATCAGTCTGCACCGTCTCAGCGAGCAGGTGCCGGAGCTAGCTTCCGCCAAGCAAGTGCAAGCCGCTGCAGAACGCCTTAAGGAAAGCCCGGATGAGCGTACGCGGATCACTGCGGCGTCGATATTGAAAAGGTAGAGTGTTCTTGGCAAAGGTCGCGGAGCGGGTGATCGGGGGGTGAGGAATCCGGGCGCGATCCATGAGTTTGTCCATTCCGGCAGAGGCACGAAGTCGTCATTCCAGCCTTGCGCCTCCGGTGTGAGCAGGGAGGTTTGGGCCATGAGCGACACGATTCTCGGCATCGACCTGGGCACGACCAACTCCGCCGTCGGGGTGGTGGACTCGGGCTTTCCGATCCTGCTGGCGGACGATGAGGGAAAGCGGATCACGCCCAGTGTGGTGTGGATCGGCCGGGATGGCAGGATCGAAATCGGCCACAAGGCGCTTCGGCGGCGGAGGCTGGAGCCGGACCGGGTGGTGACCAGCATCAAGCGGCTGATTGGGCGGCGATTTGGCGAGGAGACCGACTTCTGTGTGCCGATGGCCCCAACGAGCGACGGTGGACTGAGGGTGCTGGACCGCACACCGGAAGCCATCAGTGCGGAGATTCTCAAGGAGCTGAAACGGATCGCCGAGTGGAGGCTGGAAACGACAGTCAGCAAAGCGGTGATCACGGTGCCCGCCTATTTCAATGACGCCCAGCGCGCGGCCACGAAGCGCGCCGGAGAACTCGCCGGGCTGGAGGTCGTCCGCATCCTCAACGAGCCGACTGCCGCCGCGCTGGCTTACGGGCTCGACAAGCTGGGCGACAAGGCTCGTGTGGCGGTCTACGATTTCGGCGGTGGGACCTTCGATCTTTCGATCCTGGAAATGCAGGACGGTGTCTTCCAGGTGCTGGCCACCCATGGCGACACGCGTCTCGGTGGCGATGATCTCGATCACGCGCTGGCCCGGAAAGCGGCGGCGGCCAATGACGTGTCTTTCGACGAACTCGACGATTCCGCGAAGGTGAAGCTTTTGGAAGAGGCGGAGCGGGTGAAGCGCCTGCTTTCGAGCGAGGAGACGGCCGTGTTCCGTGTACCGTTCTACGATGGCTCCCGTAGTTTGGAAATGGAGGTCACGCGGCTTGAATTCGAGTCGATCATGAAACCGTGGATCGACCGGACGGTGCGGCACTGTCGCCAGGCCTTGTCGGACTCGAATCTATCGCCTTCCGACCTCAATGCCGTGGTGCTCGTGGGCGGCAGCACGCGCATCCCGGCGGTGCGGCGGGCGGTGTCGGAGCTTTTCGGAAAGGAGCCGGACCTTTCCCAACATCCGGACGAAGCGATCGCGCTCGGCGCCACGATCCAGGCCGGCGTGATGAGCGGCAGCCTGCGGAAGATGGTGTTGCTGGATGTCACGCCGCTGAGTCTGGGGATCGAGACGTTCGGCGGCTTGATGAACGTGCTGATTCCGCGCAACACGACGATCCCGTGCAAGGCGGGCGAGATGTTCACGAACGCCGCGAACGGCCAGCAGTCGATGCGGATCCGCGTGCTCCAGGGTGAGCGCGAGATGGCGCGCGACAACTGGGAGCTGGGAAAATTCGAGGTCGGCTTTGAACCGCTGGCGAAGGGCCAGGCGAGGGTTGGCGTGCAGTTCCGGATCGATGAGAACGGCATCCTTGAGGTGCTGGCGCGTGATGTTTCCACCGGCATCGACACGGTGGTGGAAATCAAAAGTGCAGCGGTGAATGTCGATGATGCGGCGGTCGAGGCGATGGTGGGCGAATCGGTCGAGCACGCGTTCACCGACATGGCCGAGCGGATCTTCACCGAGGCGCGCATGAAGGCCGAGGAGCTTCTGCCTGCGGTGGAAATGGTGCTTTCCCAAGGTCTGGTGACGGACGGAGAACGAGTCGAGATCGAGGCCGCCAGCGAGGCGGTGAAATCGGCGCTGGCCACGGGCGCGGCGAATCCTCTCAAGGCGGCGGTGCAGCGACTGGATCAAGCCACCGAGGCCCTGGCTGCGCGGCTGGTGGAGAAGGCGATGGAGGATGCGCTCGACCGGCGTCTATCTGGTGAATGAGTGATCGTGGCTTGCGTTCCAGAGGTCTGCGGTGAAGCTTCCCACTGACTTGGGCATGACTGACGATTCCTCACCTCCACCAAACGCACTCGATCCATCCGACGAGTGGGCTGATGCGGAGGGTGTGAGCGGCCCCGCTTTCCGTCGCTCATTTGTGGGAGAGGCCCGGGTTCCCATCCAGCCTCGTGTGGTGGTCTCGGCCCGGCTTCGTGAAGTCGAAAAGGCCGCTGCCGAGAATGAAGGACTGCGGATCGCACCAAGGATTCTAGCGGTGCCGACGGATCGTGCAGAAGCCACCGAGGCGCGACAGAAGCTTCAGATTCAGGAGCATGGACAGGAAGTTGTGCGGCTGGAAGCCGAGGTGACGGCTCCCTACGTCGAGCGTCACGATCCGCTTCCCAAAATGCGGCCGCGCGGTCCGAAGTCGGCGAAGGGGGAGGCGAAGATATCCTCCGAGTGGGGAAATGCTGCAAGGCATTCATACAAGTGGCTCGGCTTGGCGGCCGGAGCCGTGGCTGTGATGGTGCTGATCGGCCTCCTCGTCCAGCCGCTGCTGGAGGAGAAGGATGGCAAGTCGGAACAAGACCCCTTCAAGTCACTGCGGGTCGTGGAGGATGTGGTCAATACCGAGGACCCGATGGTGTTTTTCGATGAAAATCCGGTCGAGGTCGTGGGGGAGATCCATCAGGCCATGGCGATCTACGCCCGGGCGCGGACGCTGGAAGAGGCTTTGCCGGTGATCCGTCATGGCGAAAAGTTGAAGCCCGTTTTGTCGAAGACTTGGAAGTCGTGGGGCGTCCCGTCGGACTGGGAGATTTCAGATTCCGAAGTGATTGGCTATGATTCGGTCGGCAAGGTTCCTTACGCGGTCATCGTGGGGACGCGTCCGGACTTCAGCCGCTATCAGGTATTTCTGGTGCGTGAGGGAGGCAGGATGCTGGTGGACTGGGAGGCCTCCGAGGGCTCGGGCACGCACAGGTTGCAGGAGCTGAATGATCCAAGCCTGAAATCGGCGGAGGTCCGTGTGGATGCCTCGCCGGTGGCCTACTACACGATGGCTTTTCCGGAGGACCACTACCGGGCATTCCGCCTGGTTCTGGGCGAGTCCGAGAATTTCGTCTGGGGCTATGTCGTGAGGGGGTCACCCGCGGACCAGGCCATGGAGGAGATTTTCATGGAAAAGCGTCAGTTCTCCGACAAGCCGACGCTCAGCAAGGTCCGTCTCCGGCTGAAGCGCGGGAAGGACGGCGCGATGGTGAATCAATGGTTGATTCTCGACGTGCTTCACAAGGGCTGGGTGACCCCGTAGAACAAACATCGTGAACGAGGAAAAACCCGGATGGTTCCACTGTGGTCGATGCGGCCATCTGTTCCAGGCGAAGCTTGGGGACGGTCGGCGCTTGTGCACCGAGTGCGGCAAGGATCCGTCCACGTTTGGAGAAAGCGTACCCAAGGCGGCACCCAGGCAGTCGGTTGCAGATGGGGTCCACGGCAAGGTCATCAAGGAGGAGGTTTCTCCACATACCCGCACGGTTCGGAAGCGGCGGGAGAACCACACGGTCCTGAAAATCATCGGCGGCTGGTTGATCTTCGTGGTGTTCATCGTGATCTACGGCACCAGGATGTGGAGTGAGGAAAACAAGCTCGGCCAGCAGGTGAGGACGCCGGAGCTGAAGCTGGACGGCCTGGACAACGAAACCGCCGCTATCCTTGACGATGCCCTGCCGCATTGTGGCAGCTCGTTGGGAAGGTTCCTCGCCTCAGGTACGCCGGAAGAGCGGAACCAGTACATTTCGAAGCCGATCAACCTCGCGGGGAAAATGGCCAGATTCTACAGCATGAATCCGCTGCTCCAGATCAACCCGAAGGACATCAGCAACGCTCAGCGAAGCCTGCTGAAGCTTCCCAGCGGGCCGGCCGTGGCCACTGTCTGGAACGTGGTGGACGGGCAGAAATTGGACGCGGTGTTTTTCAAGGAGGATGGCGAGTGGCGGCTCGATTGGGAACAGTTCGTGCGCTACTGTGATGTGCCGTGGCCGTTGTTTCTCGCTGGCAGTGGCAACGAAACCGCTGACTTCCGCCTGCTGGCCCGGCTCAAGAAAGGGGATGAATCGGCGTTTGGAAGTCATCTGAACGTCGTGCTCTACAGCGCGCGCATCGGCTATCCGGGAGATCCCACCAGCCCGTCGCCGGAGTTTATGGTGCGTCGCGACAGCTCCGAAGGCCGGCTCCTGGCAGCTGCTTTCCGGGCACGAAAAGCAGGGAAAAGCCCCTACGATGGAGGACTCTCCAACGGGGATCCCGAGGAAATGATTCGCGTTCGCGTCCACATTCGGCGGACCGTGAATGAAAAGGGCCGTGAGTTTTCCATCGAGAGGGTCGATGCCTGCCATTGGCTCTCGATCGATGAGCCCGGCATCGCCCCGCTTTCGACTGAGCAACTGGAGGAAGAGGACTCCGCC
Organism: Luteolibacter sp.; assembly: GCA_031419215.1. Classification (GTDB taxonomy): domain Bacteria; phylum Verrucomicrobiota; class Verrucomicrobiia; order Verrucomicrobiales; family Akkermansiaceae; genus Luteolibacter. The sequence goes on from JANOKL010000606.1 coordinate 14,659, forward strand.
AGTCGAGACAAGGATCACCTGATCAAGCCGACCGACTGAAGCAGCGCCTGACGCATGTAGGGCTGCGGGTCGGTGAGCGGGAACCAGTGCTGGAATGCCAGCACGCCCTGGTGGAGCAGCAGCGAAAGCCCGTTCGCCGTCTTGCATCCCGCCCGGTTCGCCGCTGCCAGAAGCGGCGTGACTGGCGGCTGATAGATGGTGTCATACACGCAGAGTCCGGCCCGCAGATATTCCTCCGGCAGGGGCGATCCGTCACCGGCCTTCATTCCGACCGAGGTGGTGTTCACGATCAGATCACTCGTGCTGCAGTGAAGCTCCAGCGTCGCATCCTCGAACGTCAGTGCTGTCACGATCGTCGAGGGCCCCAAGGCACGCAGACGTTCCACCAGTGGGCCCAGCTTTTCAAACGACCGGTTCACCAGCACCAGATTCGGCACGCCTTGGATCGCGCACTGAGTCGCCAAGGCCTGCCCCGCGCCGCCACCGGCTCCGAGGATCATCACCCGGAAGGTGGACAGCACGGAGTCGAACGATTCGGAAATCGCCCGCACGAAACCTGGCCCGTCGGTATTGAAACCATGCAGGCCATCAGAGTCGAAGCGGACGGTGTTCACCGCACCCAGCGAGCGGGCGCCGGGGTGTACGTGGTTGCAGGCGGCCAGTGCCTCGAACTTGTGAGGGACCGTCACATTGCAGCCGATGAACTCCAGCGCCTTCATCCGCGAAAACGCCTCTGCCACGTGTTCCGGCGGCACGTCGACCTTGATGTAGCGGGCATCGATCCCCAGCGCGTCCAGCGCCGGTTGATGCATGCCGGGCGACGACGAATGCGCCACCGGATGACCGATCACCGCCAGCCGCGCGGGCTTTTCATGACCGGCATCCAGGACCTCGCGGGAAAGCAGGTCGTCGAAGGTGTAAAGTCGGCTCATACGGCGAGGACCTCATTGAAACGTGTCAGTCTCGCCGCGCAGCGGTCCTGGCCCAGCAGGGAAAGGATGTCGCCGAGATCCGGGCCACCGGCTTTTCCGCTGAGCGCCACACGCACTGGAAACATGAGCTGACCCGGCTTCGCGCCTGCGGCTTTCGCGGTGTCGCCGATCGCCTGCTTCGCCGTATCGGCCGACCAGTCTGTTAGATCCGAGAACGCTGACGCGAGCGACCTCAACAAGGGTGCGGCCTGCGGGTTCGCGGTCACCTTTTCCAGAGCCTCCGTCTCGTAGGCGAACTCATCGTGCAGCAGGAAACCGATCGCTTCCGGCACGTCCTGGAGTAGGCGGACCTTCTCCTTCACAGTCGTCGTGATCGCCTTGAAATTTTCACCCACCGGCAGGCCAGAAGCTTCCACGAACGGCCTCGACGCCGCGGCAAACGCCTCGTCCGAAAGCTCCATCAGATGCTGTTGATTCAGCCACGCGCACTTCTCCGCATCGAAGCGGGCGGGCGAGCGGTTCACGGACTCCAGCGAGAAACGCTCCACGAGTTGGAACAGCGTAAAGACCTCCTCCTCGGTCTTCGAGGACCAGCCCAGCAGCGCGAGGAAATTCACCACCGCCTGCGGCAGGAAGCCCTGTCGTGCGTAGCCTAGGCTCGCGCCCGTGTCACCGACCGCAGCACCGGCATCGCGCTTCGACATCTTCGAGCCATCCACATTCAGGATCAGCGGAATGTGCGCGTAGAGCGGGGGAGTCGCACCGAGCGCCTCGAAAAGCTGCAAGTGCTTCGGCGTGTTCATCAGGTGGTCCTCGCCGCGGATCACGTGGGTGATCTTCATTTCGAGGTCATCGACGACGTTGACGAAATGGAACACGTAGGAGCCGTCCGAGCGCTTGATCACCATGTCCGGCGTGTTGCTCTCGTCGGCGTAGTTGATGGTGATTTCCCCGCAGACGAGATCGTGCATCGTGATCGGCTTGCGCTCGAAACGAAACCGCCACGCGCCCTCGTCCTCGTAGACGCGGTCGTTCGCCCGCAGCACGTCGAACCAGGTGTCGTAGATCCCCCGGCGCTCGCTCTGGAAATACGGGCCGTGCTGGCCACCGGCTTCCGGGCCCTCGTCCCAGTCGAGCCCCAGCCATCGCATTCCGGTGAAAATGGCGTCGCGCGCTTCGGTCGTGTTGCGCGCCTCGTCGGTGTCTTCCACTCGGAGCACGAAGGTTCCGCCGTGATGGCGGGCGAAGAGGAAATTGAACAGGGCGGTGCGCGCGCCACCGACGTGCAGATAGCCGGTCGGGGATGGGGCGAAGCGGGTGCGGACGGACATGCCGCTCCTGTACGCCCGGCGGATCGATTCGTCCAGCACTGGCCACCATCTGAGATCGTCACGGGATTCCGTCCTTGGCGGAACCCGCCTGAAAGACTAGCAAGAATCCATGCACCGGATGAGCTCCCTGATTGGCCGCACAATTCTCGCGACGGGCCTGCTCGCCCTCTCACTGTTCCCCCAGCACGCGATGGCCGACGGCGGGGTCACCCCGTTCCCGAAGCTCGTGCAGGACGGCATCCCATTGACGAACCTGTCCTCCACCGAGCCGGACCACCAAACCGTCTACCGCTTCGTGGTGCCCGCCGGTGTCAGTGCGATCAAGCTCGCCACTACCGGGGGGAAGGGCGACTGCGATCTCTACCTCCGTGTTGGCGCCCATCCGGATCTGGAGGAGGACCTCTATCAGGCTTCCAGCAGGGGATCCACCAACAGCGAATCGATCACCTACAACAATCCCGAACCCGGGGTTTGGTACGTGGGCGTCCATTCCTACGCCACCTACTCAGGCGTCCGGCTTTCGCTCACGACGCCCTTGGTTCCCGGTTCGATTCCCGTCCCGAGATTCACTCCGGGCTCGGGCGTGTTTGGTGGCGGCGCGAAGATTTCCTTCAAGTCTCCGCTCGCCGGAGCCAGCGTGCTTTACACGCTCAACGGCAGTGATCCCGATCTGCTCTCACCCGTGGCAAAGGGCTTCCTCACCCTCACCTCGGACACCACCATCCGCGCCCGCCTGAAGACCCGCAGTGGCGCGCTCGGCCCGATCGCCACGGCCGACTACACCGTTCATCCCGAAGGTGAAATCCAGACCTTGCAGAGCGGAATCTCCGTCGATCACCTCTGCGGCAGCAACACCAGCCGCCGTTATTTCAAGATCAGCGTGCCTGCCGGAAACACCCTCACCGTCCAAGCCGAGGGCGGCACTGGATCGACCTCCCTCCAGGTCCGCTTCGGCGCACCTCCCGTCGTCCGGCCCGCCACGACGTCCGATGCGGTCTGGACCGGAGCGAAGAAAGTGGAGATCAAGAACACCAAGGCCGGTGATTACCACATCCTCCTCGAAGGTCGCGGGGCCTTCACCGGTCGCTCGCTCATCGCCGTTTCTTCAAGCGTGCTGCCCGACCTCATCGCCTGGGGCCCGAGACTTCAGCCCTACATTACGAACGAGTCTTTCGATGCCGCTTCCTGCGAAGTCCAGGAAGGCATGATCACCGCCGGAGCCCACCGCCTCCTGCGCTTCACCACGGAGTCCCGCAACGTCGGCGGCGCGGACATCGTACTGCCCTCCCCGGAGGGAAATCCGAACTTCGAGTATCAGGAATGCCACGGTCATCACCACTTCAAGGGCTTCGCTTCCTATCGCCTCCTCGATTCGAATGACAACGTCGTTCAGCTCGGAAAAAAAGTCAGCTTCTGCCTCCTCGACGTCGTCCGTTGGAGCAACACCGCCCCGCGCAATCCCATCTACACCTGCGACAATCAGGGCATCCAGGACGGCTGGTCCGACATCTACGACAGTGGCCTTCCAGGACAGTGGGTGGAGATCGACGGCATCCCGGCGGGAAATTATCAGCTCGAGGTCACCATGAATCCCGGCAACGTGATCGTCGAAGGGGACTACACCAACAATGTCACCAAGGTCCCGGTCACCATTCCGGCTCCCTGATTTGCCTCAGACTCCGGCCGATCGGTAGAGCTCGCCCATGCGGCTCAGCGATCCGTCGGCTTTCATCAGGCTGTGCTCCTTGCCTTTTCCAGGCTCGAAGTAGGCATACCGCTCCACGTCCTTGCTGCGTTCCAGGAACTTCAACGACTTCTCAAGGAACTCGAAATTCTCCCGCTCCGGACCCGTCCAGCCGTTGAACTCGGTGATCCACACCGGCAGGCGGTAGTTCCGTGCCAGCTCCTTCACGAAGGTCTCGAAGGCCCCCGCATCCCGGCTGCGATACCAGTGCACGGCGATGAAATCCACCCGCAGCTTCCGCTTCTTCGCCTCCTTCATGAAATCGTCCAGCCACTTCATCCCCTGTCCATCCGACGACGGTGCAGGCGATCCCAGGCGCAGGTTTTTCTTTTCCGCCAGAGCCACCAGCTTCGGCCAGGTTTCCAGCGCCTTTTCCAAAGTCAGATTGCCCTGATCCTTCCGCTCCGGCTCGTTGTAACCGAGCAGATGCTTGATGCCGGACTGGCCTTCCACCGAGCTGAATTTGCTGAAATCCCGCTCGCCCTTGATCATCGGCACGAATTCCTTCGCCGTGCTGTTTTTTCCATCCGGGCCCCAGTTGTAGTACCAGTTCGCGCCGAACTTCTCGACCAGCGACGCATCGCCTCCCGCCCAGCCCTTTTTCGAGGAAGCGTCCTTTGTCGCCGCAAACAAGCCCTGCGGCAAAAGCGCGGTGGCCCCGCAAGCGGTCAGGAAACCTCGGCGATTCAGATTCATCGTCCGCCGACTATGGGAGATTGGCAGAAACTGCCAATCTGGAAAAACGGCGGTGTCCCAAGGCCATTTGACAATCTTAGTCATCTTAGCTAGCTTGGCGGCGCCATGCAGGTCACGATCCATCAAGCAAAAACCCAGCTCTCCAAGCTCATCGCCGCCGTGGAACGCGGGGAGGAGGTGATCATTTCCCGACGCGATCAACCGGTGGTGCAACTGAACCTCGTCGGAGGATTTGCAGGGAAAACCCGCATCGGTGGGCTCAAGGGCAGAAAGCTTCAAATGGGCTCGAAGTTCAATGATCCCGTCCTGAACGAGGAAATTGCCAAGTCCTTCACTGACTCATGAAGCCCGCCGCCATGAAGGGCTGGCTGCTCGATACCCACGCACTGCTATGGATGCTTCACGGCGATAAGCGCCTAACCAGAAAGGCCCGCGAACTCATCGACGGCAGTCTGTCGCTCTATCATTCATCCGCCAGCTTCTGGGAAATGGCCATCAAGCTGTCGGGAAAGGGCTTCGATTTCGAGATCGAGCATGATTGGGAACAGGTCTTTCCAGAAGAACTGAAACGCATCGGAGTTCCTCTGCTCAGTCCGACGATTCTGGATTTCCGCTTGCTCCAGGAACTCCCGAAACATCACGGAGATCCATTCGACCGTTTGCTCGTCTGTCAGGCCACCCGCAATCGGCTGGGAATCATCTCTGCCGATGCCGCGCTGGATGCCTATGGGGTGATGCGGGCGTGGTAAACCTGGTAAACCGGAAAGCCCATGATGGGCTCTGTCCTTAAAGGCTGCCGCTTCAAATCGCCCTTCCAGTGGAAGTAGGCCACCACCCCGAAATAGAGGAGGATTGTGCCAACCATCAAACATCCGTGGACGTAGCTGAGAATGAACTCCGAGCGTGTCAATTCGATCACCTTGCCATGATTTCCGACGAAGTAATGTCCGTCTTTCATGTAACCACCTGGGAATGCCGACACGTCCAAGGAGACAAGGTGAAATCCAAACGAGATGAAGGTAATCAGTGGGAGGCCAAGAAAAATCGTAACGACTTTCCTGGCACTCGGCGATGCAGAGTAGGCACCTTCGGTCATTTTTTGTCGAAGCTGGTCACACTTGCTACAAGAAACTGCTCAACCCTCCGCCTTCTGACGAGATGATTTTCGAAGCGCTGGGCAGGCTTGCGTCACTCACGAAAACATTTCCGCATTCCCCCGCTTGGCCGGTTCCGCTAACCCAAGGCCGTTGAACATCGTCGAATCCATCGCCGCGCGTGCGGAGGCCGGAAAGACCGCCGTGGTGGCGGATGGGCGGAAGCTTTCGTTTGGAGAGCTGATGGACCGTGCTTCGGAAGTGGCCGCTTGGCTGGAGGCCTCGCCGGGGTTTCGTCGGGCGACGGTGCCGCGGGTCGGACTGGCTTGCGGAAACGGGCTGGACTACATCGCGCTGGCGCTCGGCATCCTGAAGGCCGGCGGTTGCCTGGTGCCGATCGCGGGCGAGTTGACCGATGAGGAACGCCGCGAAGTGATCGAACGCACCGGCCTGCACGGCTTGCTCATCGGACCAGATGAAACGTGGCGGGCAGGGGAATGCTCGTCGCTACGCGAGCCCGGTTGCACTGCAGGCTGGATTCCGCTCGATGAGCCGCCGCTGGACTGTGAGGCGGAATTTGCCGCGCTGAATCCGGCGTTCATCCGCTTCAGCTCCGGCACCACCGGCCGCAGCAAGGGCGTGGTGCTGAGTCATGAGTCGCTCCTGGAACGCATCACGGCGGCGAACCAGGTGCTTCAAATCGGCCCCGAGGACCGCGTGCTGTGGATGCTGCCGATGGCCCACCATTTCGCGGTGTCGATCGTGCTCTATCTTTACTTCGGGGCCTGCACCGTGGTCGGCGAAAGCCACCTCGCGGCGGATGTGCTGGAGCTCGCGGAAACCGAAAGCGCCACCGTGATCTATGGCGCGCCCTTCCACCACGCCCTGCTCGCGGCCGATGCGGGAAATTTCCAATGGCCTCAACTCCGCCTGCCGGTGAGCACGGCGGCGGGCCTGCCTGAGGCCACCGCGCGGGACTTCGACGCCCGTTTTGGAAAACCGCTCGTGCAGAGCATGGGGATCATCGAGGTCGGGCTGCCCTTGATCAATGCAGCCTCCGCCCGCGAGGCGCCGGGCTCGGTCGGGAAGCCAGTGCCGGGCTTTGAAATCGAGCTGCGCGACGTGACGGATGGCCTCGGCGAGCTGTGGCTGCGCGGGCCGGGGATGTTCGATGCCTATCTGTCTCCGTGGCAGCCGAGGGCGGAGATTTGCGTCGAGGGCTGGTTCGCCACCGGAGACCTCGCGCGGATCGACACCGCCGGACGCGTCACGCTTTGTGGTCGGAAAAAAAGCGTGCTGAACATCGGTGGCATGAAGGTCTTTCCCGAGGAAATCGAGGCCGTGCTCGACCGTCATCCGGCAGTGAAACGCAGCCGCGCCTACGGTCGCGACCACGCCGTGCTCGGGGCCGTCGTGGTGGCGGAGGTCGTGCTCGTGGAGGAGGTCGCTGCCCCGGCCTTGAAAGCCTGGTGCCGGCACAGCCTTTCCGCCTTCAAGGTGCCAGCGGTGATCCAATTCGTGGACGCACTGCCACTGACCGCCAGCGGCAAGATCAGGCGGCACTGAGACGCCTTGCACAGAACGGGATCTGGACCTAAATAAGCGCCATGCAATCTCAGTTCGACGTGGCGATCGTGGGTGGTGGTCCAGCCGGCAGCACACTTGCGGCGCTCCTGGCCATGCGTGGGATCAAGGCGATCGTGTTCGATGACGAAAAGCGCCCCTCGCTTCTCGTTGGCGAATCGCTGTTGCCGACCGTCGTGATGCTCATGCGCCGCCTTGGCATCGAGGATCGCGTGAAGGCCTTTTCCGTTCACAAGCCCGGCGTCGCCTTCATCCACCGGACTGGCAGCAGGCTCGACTTTTTTTTCCCGGAAAAGGCCCTCGGGAATCTGCCGAACTACGCCTACAACGTCCCGCGCCCGGAGTATGACAACCTGATCCGGGATCGCGCCATTGAGCTCGGGGCTGTCTTCGTGAAACGCCGCGTCGCACTGGAAGCAGGCACGCCCGGCAGCGGTCGCGAAATCCAGCTCGATGCCGAGACGCTCGCCAGCATTCCCGAACTCGGCGGCCGCCATCCGAAGCTCCTCGTCGACTCCACCGGCCGCGCGCGCACTTTCGCGAAAACCCTCGGCATCGGAGCGTCCCGGGGCAAGCGCAACGACATCGCCTACTTCGCCCACTTTGAGGATTTCGAAGCCGACGCGGCCCGTGACGGACAGGTCGTCATTTCCCTGCTGAGCAAGGGCTGGAGCTGGCGCATTCCACTGCAAGGCAGGCTCTCGGTCGGCGTCGTGGTCGACAAGGACGTCGCGAAAACCCACGGCACCACGCCGGAGGAACGCCTGGAGTCGATCATCGCCAGCGAGCCCTTGTTGAAGGATGCCGGGAAAAACCGCCGCCGCGTGACCGAGGTGATGACCTACACGAACTATCAGCTCATCTCGGATCGCGGCCACGGCCCCGGCTGGGTCTCGGCGGGCGATGCCTTCGGCTTCGTCGACCCCATGCTCTCGCCCGGCCTCTTCATGGCCATGCTCTCGGCGGATCTTTTGGACAAGTTCGTCTTCGCGGCGGGAGCCAAGGTGCTCGA
>JANOKL010000607.1:0-2314 GCA_031419215.1 Luteolibacter sp.
TCGTGGGCGGAATCTCCGCAAGTCCGACGCTCGGAAACAACCTGGAGACGAGCATGGGCATCTTGTAGCACATTTTTCGAGATGATCGCCTAAGCCGCCGGGATGCTCGATTTTGCAGCCATTCCAGTGTCTTACGCGACATCGGGGCGACTTTTTGTTGCCGGAATTCAATGCAGGTGCCTACTCTTGCTCCCCGCATTCCCGTCGGGGTGATCGTTTGAGGTCGTTCCGCCGGGCTTGCGTGAGATCACGGTTTTCGACCTACCAGCGATGAATCCAGACAGAGCGACACTCAATTTCCTCAACAGCTTCCCCGAAGAGTCCCGCAAGCGCGGAGAAATGCTTCAGAAGGACGGGGCGGTTACCCAGATTTTCGGCAACCATCTCTTCATCCAGGGCCGGGTGGAGGATGAATCCGGCACCTTCCGCACCAGCCTCCGCCTTCAGGGCAACCGTTGGTTCGGCTCCTGCACCGCCGAGGACGAGATTGTCGCCGGTGCCTGTCAGTATGCGACCATGATGGAGCGCATGCATCGCGGCGAGGATCTGCCGGAGTCTCCTAACGAATTCGATGACACGCCGGTACTCGACATCATTGAGGAAAAGCTCGGTCGCGAGCTCGACGACAAGGAGGCGGATTTCGTTACGAAGATCGAGAAGCGCTATCGCCGCTACGTGATCGAGGGCGAACTGCATGACCACGACATGGTCCGCATCACGCCGCGTTGGGAAATCACCACCTACGAGCCCCTCGAGCTGTGGCCGATCCCACCGGGCGACATTCTCGAATTCTGGAACTACATCGCCTACGCCTTCTACAAGCGTAAGCTGCCGTATCCGGATTTCATGAACGTCATCACCGACCTCGGGAACGTTCAGAAGAAGATGGCGGATTGGGAGCAGGAGCGCGATGTCGCCGCTTGGTATGACCGCATTGAGCAGGTCAATGAGCGTCCACCCCAGGATGCTCCGCTCAATGTTGCCTTCCGCCTCGTCGCCACGATCAATGAAGCCCGTCTCGGTGTGAAGGAAGAGAAGGCCGATGTCTGGATCACCTTCCGGGAAAAGAACGAGATCGAGCATTACGTCGCCCTCTATCAGGAAGCGGCGCTGCGCATGGATGCCTCCAGCCAGATCCTGTGGGAGCATTTCCTCGCCTACTATCGCCAGACGGGGGAGACCTCGCTGGACTTCGATAACGAGGATGCCTGCCGCTTCATGAACCGTCTGTTCCGCCAGCCGGCCCTCAACGGCTATCTGGTGAACCTCGATGACAAGGACTTCAAGGTTGTCACCGATGCCCTCAGCTGGGTCTGCGAGGACGATCCCTACGACTCTAACAGCTTTGCCATCCAGCTCGTCACGGCTTCTGGAGAAAACGTTTCCCACTCGGTGCGTTTGCTTCCGGGACGAAAGGAACTCTATCAGTCCGACGAAACCGTTTTCCCCGGCCCGCCACGCTGGCTTGAGGAGACCGATGTCATGCCGCGCTATCTGATTCCGCGCCGCGTGATCGATTCGCTCGAAGGCGTCGAGTTCCTTCGAAAGATCGGGGCCACCTTGCCCGAGTCGCTGAAGAAGCGCGTCGTCGATCTCGACCTCAAGCCGAAGTTTGAAATGAAGCTCGTCGCTGGCCTGACCGCTGCCGAAACCGAGCACCTAGTCATTGATGTCACCGCGATCGAGTCGAAGGGGCGTCGCACGGAACGTCTCACCAAGGAAGGCTGGGAGCTAGTCGATCAGCAGGCGATCAAAGGCAAGCAGCTCATGCGCTTCGCCCGCGAGGAACTCTATCCAGTGCCGCATGCTCTGGAAGAAATGGGGCTTACCTATGACGAGAAGCTCCTCGCCTTCAAGACTCGCATCACCAAGCAATTTCCGGAGAAATTCGCCGAGTGGATCAAGACGATGCCGGAGCAGATCGAGCTCGATATCGATCTCCGCCTGAAGTCGATCCTCAACGACCCGGTCACCGCCTCCGTCCGCTTCGAGGTGGTCAATCAGGAGATCGACTGGTTCGACCTCCGCGTGGTCATTGATGTCCAGGGAGCCAGCCTTTCGAAAGCCCAGATCCGCCAACTCGTCGCCGCCCGCGGTGGCTATGTGCGCATGGATGATGGCACGTGGATGCGCCTCGAAATCAAACTTGACGCCGATCAGCGCGAAGCCGTCACCCGCCTCGGCCTCGATCCCTTCGACCTTTCCGGGGAAACCCACCGCATGCACGCCCTTCAGCTTGCCGATCCGAAAGCCGCAGAGGTCTTCGATCCGAAAGCTTGGAAGCGCATCAAGGATCGCGCCGGAGACATCCAGC
>JANOKL010000608.1:0-7399 GCA_031419215.1 Luteolibacter sp.
CTCGGCATCGTGGGCTGAGGCAGAGGGACGAGTGAATCGTGAGTGGTGAATGGTAAGTGGTTTTCCACTTCCACGCCACCTCCACCAAACAAGCTCTTCCACCATTCACGACTTACAAATTACTACTCACTAACACTACCATGGCTAAACAACTGCAATTCGACGAAGCCGCCCGCCACGCCCTGCTGCGCGGTGTGGAAAAGCTCGCCAAGGCCGTCAAGGCGACCCTTGGACCAGCCGGCCGCAACGTGATCCTCGACAAGAAGTTCGGTTCTCCAACCATCACCAAGGACGGTGTTTCGGTTGCCAAGGAAATCGAACTCGAGTGTCCGTATGAAAACATGGGCGCCCAGCTCATCCGCGAAGTGTCCTCCAAGACCTCCGACATCGCCGGCGACGGCACCACCACCGCCACCGTGCTTGCCGAGGCCATCTACAAGGAAGGCCTTCGCAACGTCACCGCCGGTGCCAACCCGATCTCGCTTCAGCGCGGCATCATGAAGGCCACCGAGGCCATCGTCGCCCAGCTCAAGGTCATTTCCAAGACCGTCTCCGACGCCAAGGAAATCGCCCAGGTTGCTACCGTCTCCGCTAACTGGGACGCTGAAATCGGCGGCATCATCGCCGACGCCATGGACAAGGTCGGCAAGGACGGAACGATCACCGTGGAAGAAGCCAAGGGCATCGAAACCACCCTCGACGTCGTCGAAGGCATGCAGTTCGACAAGGGCTACCTTTCCCCGTACTTCGTGACCGACGCCGAGAGCATGGAAGCCGTTCTCGACAACGCCTACATCCTCATCAATGAGAAGAAGATCTCGTCCCTCAAGGACATGCTTCCGCTCCTTGAAAAGGTCGCCAAGACCGGCCGTCCGCTGCTCATCATCGCGGAAGACGTCGAAGGAGAAGCCCTCGCCACCCTCGTGGTGAACAAGCTCCGCGGCATCCTCCACATCGCTGCCGTGAAGGCTCCTGGCTTCGGTGACCGCCGCAAGGCCATGCTTGAGGACATCGCCGTCCTCACCGGTGGCAAGGTCATCACCGACGACCTCGGCATCAAGCTCGACAGCGTCGAGCTCGCCGACCTCGGCAGTGCCAAGCGCATCACCATCTCCAAGGAGAGCACCGTCATCGTTGAAGGCGCCGGTTCCAGCGAGACCATCTCCGGTCGCGTGAACCAGATCCGCCGCCAGATCGACGAAACCACCAGCGATTACGACCGCGAGAAGCTCCAGGAGCGTCTTGCCAAGCTCGCCGGCGGTGTGGCCGTCATCAACGTCGGTGCCGCCACCGAGACCGAGATGAAGGAAAAGAAAATGCGCGTCGAGGACGCCCTTCACGCGACCCGTGCGGCCGTGGAAGAAGGCATCGTCCCCGGCGGTGGCACCGCCCTCATCCGCGCCCTCAAGGCGGCGATGGATGCGGATTGCTGCAGCGCTGCTTCGAACGAAGACGAGAAGACCGGCATGGGCATCGTCGCCCGCGCCGTGGAAGCTCCGCTTCGCCAGCTCGCTGCCAACGCCGGCCGCGAAGGTGCGCTGATCGTTGAGAACGTAAAGAACCACAAGGACGGCTACGGTTACAACGTCGCGACCGACACCTACGAGGACCTCATCGCCTCCGGTGTTGTCGATCCGACCAAGGTGACCCGTTCGGCCTTGCAGAATGCGGCGTCGATCGCCGGCCTCCTGCTGACCACCGAGTGCCTCATCACCGAGAAGCCCGAGAAGAAGGATGCTCCAGCCGGTGGCCATGGCCACGATCACGGCATGGGCGACTTCTAAGTCGTGGCGGCGCTTTCCAAGCGCCAGACCAACGAATCCAAAAGCCGGATGGGGAAACCCGTCCGGCTTTTTCTTGTTTCGCCTACCTGAACGCGCGGGATTGTTTTTCGCGCAAAACCGTGCTTTCTATGGGCAATGTTTTTTAAAAGCGCCATCGGCCTTTCACGTTTGCAGATCCCCCTTCTGGGTCTGGCGCTCATGGTCTCCACCGATGCCGCGATGGTCCACCGCTGGTCGTTCAACAATTCCGCAGGCACGGCCGCGAACGGCACCAGCTTTTCCGACACGATCTCAGGCGCGATTGCAGTTGTCCGGGGAAAAAGCGCGACCTTGAACGGCTCGGCGCTCGTCCTCCCCGGCAGCACCACCGGGAAATACAACGACTCCAGCATCTCCGCCTACGTCAACCTGCCGAACGGGATCATTTCCTCGAAGACCAACTTGACGGTCGAGATCTGGGCCACTCCCACCGCCGCCCGTGCCTGGCAGCGGCTGTTTGATTTCGGAAATGCCGCGACCGGCGACGGCCTCGGCGGGGCCGGGGAATGGACGGGTGCCACTGCGCCGGGCACCACTTCTTCGAGCGACAATCTCAGCCTCGCCGTTCAGAGCGGATCGCTGTTCACCAATCCGCCGCTGGCCGAGGCCCGGCTGGATGGAGGGACGAAACAGCAAATCCCCTCAACGCTCACCACCGTTGCGAACACCCGTTACCATTACGTCCTAACCTTCGCCGATGGCATCGGCACCTTTGGCAGCAGCGGCGGGCGGATGATCTGGTATCGGAATGGCGTGCAGGTCGGTTCGAAAGACGTGCCGTTTCATCTGTCGAGTCTTCAGGACATGAACAACTGGCTGGGCCGCTCGCAGGTCAGCACCGAACGCGTCGCCAAGCTGAACTACGATGAAGTTCGTATTTACAACCATGTGCTCACCCCCGCTCAAGTTGCAGCGAACAACACCGCAGGGCCGGATGTCATTCTAGCGCCTCCAACGGCCCAACCTGACGCCGCCACATTGCATCGCGGTCAGAAAATCCGCCTCAACGTCCTTGCCAATGACAGTGGAAACTTCGATCCGTCCACCGTCTCCATCATCCAGCCACCCTCCCACGGCACTGCCAATGTCGATGCTTCCGGCCGCATCCTCTACCAGCACGATGGAAGCACTTCTTCGCCGATTAACTTCGCCTACAGCGTGACTGGAAATGGTGGCACCTCTGATCCCGCGCCCATCACCCTGACACCGGCAGCCAGCCTGCGGATTCCTAACACCGCAATCAACGTCCCCTCCACTCCGCCCTCAACGGTCCTCAGCCTGACCACTGCCTTCGGTTCGCTGACATTTTCCCAGCCCGTCTGCCTGGTCAGTCCTCCGGGAAACACCAAGCAGCTTTTTGTTTGTGAGAAGACAGGCGCTCTCAAGGTCATTCCCGATGTCACCGCCTCCGTTCCTACGTCATCCACCGTACTGACACCGGCGAATGTCAACTCAGGCGGCGAGCAGGGACTTCTCGGACTCGCCTTCCATCCATCGTATGCGACCAATGGCTTCTTCTACGTTTTCTATTCCGTGAACCAGGCTGGATCGGTCTACCAGCGAGTTTCCCGCTTCACCATGAGCAACCCCGCCGCTGCGGTGCCCACGGTCGTCTCGGGCTCCGAACTGATCCTCCTCAACCAGTTTGACCAAGCCTCGAACCACAACGGCGGCGACCTCCATTTCGGTCCGGACGGCTACCTTTACATCTCGGTCGGTGACGAAGGTGGGGCGGACGATCAGTTCAACAACTCCCAGCGCATCAACCTCGACTTCTTCGCCGGCCTGCTGCGGATCGACGTCGACAAAAAGCCCGGCTCGCTCGCACCGAAATCCCACGCCGCCATTCCGCTCGATGCCGGTGTCGCCCGCTTCGCCGTTCCTCCGGACAATCCCTTCGTCGGCGTCACCACCTTCAACGGCAGCGCGGTCTCCGCCTCGACCCTGCGCACCGAGTTTTGGGCGGTCGGCTTGCGGAATCCATGGCGGTTTTCATTCGATCCTGAGAATGGCGAACTCTGGCTGGCGGATGTGGGCCAATACAACTACGAGGAAGTCAACCTCATCACCAAAGGCGGCAACTACGGCTGGGCCTTTCGCGAAGGAAAGCATGCGGGAGTGAAATCCGGCCAGGCTCCCAGTGGATTCACATCCATCGATCCAATCTACGAGTACCGTCACAGCGGGCAGACCTCGAATTCGAGCTTCGAGGGAAACTCGATCACAGGTGGCGTGGTCTATCGCGGCAACCGCATTTCCGGCCTCCAGGGTGCCTACATTTTCGCGGACTACTCCACGGGAAACATCTGGTCGCTGAGACGAACCAGCGGCGATCCGACGGTTCAGCGCATCCTTGGACAGGGTGGCATTGTCGCGTTCGGAACGGATCCGTCCAACAAGGATGTGCTGATGGCTGACATCAACAGCGGTGTCATTCGCCGCCTGATTGCAGGTGACGGAGTCTCCACGTTCCCGGCGACCTTGAGCGAAACAGGATTGTTCACCGACGTCGTCGACCTTTCCCCGGCTCCGGGTCTGCTGCCTTATGAGCCCAACGTCCCCTTCTGGAGCGACTACGCCGTAAAGCGCCGCTGGATGATCATCCCGGACGGCACGAGCCAAATGACATGGTCACGTGAGGGCTCGTGGACTTTTCCGGATGGCATGATCTGGGTGAAGCACTTCGACATGGAAATGACCCGTGGCAACCCGTCCACAAAGAAGCGCTTGGAGACCCGGCTGATCGTGAAAAACAGCACGGGCGTCTATGGCGTCAGCTACCGGTGGAATGAGGCGCAAACCGAGGCCACCCTGGTCGGAGACAGTGGTGAGGACTTCGATCTTTCGATCACCGAGAATGGCACCCCACGCACGCAGCGCTGGCACATTCCGAGCCGGGCCGAATGCCTTGTCTGCCATACCTCACAGGCTGGATACGCCCTCTCATTCAATACCCGCCAGTTGAACCGCAGCTATACGATCAACGGCTTCACCGGCAACCAGCTCGATCTCTTCAACGACTCCGGGATGTTCTCGAATGTCATCGAGCGACCGAACGTCCTGCCTCGCCATCTTCGCTCGGATGAAACCGCCTTTCCCGTCGAGGCCCGTGTCCGTTCCTACCTCGATGTGAACTGCGCCTATTGCCACAAGTCCGGCGGCACCGCACCCACCGCGTGGGACGGTCGCGCCAGCCTCACATTGGATGAAACCGGCCTGCTCAACGGCATCCCCGTTAGCAACGGCGGCAACGCAGCCAACAAGCTCGTCATCCCTGGAGATCTCGATCACTCGGTCGTCTACAACCGCGTCGCCGCCGCGAACGGCTTCTCACGCATGCCTCCGATCGCCAGCAACGAGACTGATCCCACGAGCATCGCGCTTCTAACAGAATGGATCACCCAGTCCCTGCCCGCTCGCAAGACCTACACCCAGTGGCGTCAGGAAAAACTCGGCTCACTCACTTCCCCTGCCAGCGAACCCGGAGCCGATCCCGATGGCGATGGCCGGACCAACCAGCAGGAATTCCTCGCCGCCACCGACCCGCTTTCAGGAAGCAGCGTGTTCAACGCCACTCCCTCCATCGTGAACGGCCAATTCCGACTCAGCTTCTACGCCCCGGAAAACAAGTCCATCCAGGTCGAGTCCTCCTCCAATCTTTCCAACTGGACCCTCTGGGACATCCCCGGGAACGAAGGCCTCCCCCAAACGGGTGGAATGAAGAGCCTGCAAGGTCCGGTATCGGGTGATAGGAATTTCCTCCGGCTCAAGCTGAGAGAGAACTGACCACCGCCTTGCGGCAAGGTCCCCTCTTTTCTTGAGTCTTGAGTCTTCCACTCTTGTCTCTCCGAACCCATGCCCCTCCTTCTCCGCTCCGCCGCAGCCGCCTTGCTGCTTGCTTCCGTCCAGGCCCAGGAAACCTCGGCCTTTCCCGTGGCCATCAGGGTCGATGTTTCAAAACCCCTCGGCGAACTCCGGCCGATCTGGCGCTACTTCGGAGCGGACGAGCCGAACTACGCCTACATGAAGGACGGCAAGAAGCTGCTCAAGGGGCTCGGCGAGATGTCGCCGAAGAACGTCTATTTCCGGACCCACAATCTGCTCACCACCGGCGACGGCACTCCGGCACTGAAATGGGGCAGCACGAATGCCTACACCGAGGATGCTCAGGGAAAGGCCATCTACGACTGGACCATCACCGATCGGATTTTCGACACCTACCTCGAACGCGGCGTGCGTCCTTACGTGCAGCTCGGCTTCATGCCGCAGGCGCTTTCGACCAAACCGGAACCCTATCGCCATCATTGGACGCCGGAGGCGAAATACGACACCATCTATCTCGGCTGGACTTATCCTCCGAAGGACTACGCGAAGTGGGGCGAGCTTTGCTACCAGTGGACGAAACATTGCGTCGAGAAGTACGGTCGCGCCGAGGTCGAGCAGTGGTGGTGGCAGCTCTGGAACGAACCGAACATCGGCTACTGGAAGGGCACGCAAGAGGAGTTCTACAAGCTCTACGACTACTCGGTCGATGCCGTGCGCCGCGCACTCCCGACCGCAAAGATCGGCGGCCCGGAAACGGCCGGCGGCACTGGCGGCGGCTCGTTGAACAAGTTCCTCAACCACTGTATCAACGGCACCAATGCCGTCACCGGACAGAAAGGCACGCCCATCGACCTGATTTCATTTCATGCAAAGGGTCAGCCGAAACTTGTCGACGGCCACGTCCGCATGGGCATCTCCAGCCAGCTCCGGGACATTGATGGCGCGTTCAAGGCGATCGCCACGTTTCCGAGCCTGAAGCACCTGCCGATCGTCATCGGCGAATCGGACCCCGAAGGCTGCGCTGCCTGCCAGGGCCCTCAGAATGGCTATCGGAACGGCACGATGTATTCGAGCTACACCGCCGCCAGTTTCGCGAGGAAACACGACCTCGCCGCGAAGCATGGCGTGAATCTTGAAGGTGCGCTGACCTGGGCCTTCGAGTTCGAGGACCAACCGTATTTCGCCGGCTTCCGCGTGCTGGCCAGCAACGGCATCGACCATCCGGTGCTCAATGTTTTCCGCATGTTCAGCAAGATGAACGGCCAGCGCCTCACGGTGGAAAGCGATGCCGCCACGCCCCTGGAAACGATGCTCAAGGAAGGCGTGCGTGGAAAGCCGGACGTCTCTGCGCTGGCCTGCCTCGATGGCAAAAAGCTCGCCGTCATGGTCTGGCATTACCTCGATGATGACGTTCCGGGCCCGAATGCGGATGTCACCCTAACCATTCCCGGCCTGCCATCCAGCGGCGAGGCGAAGCTCAGGCACTGCCGGATCGATGACAGCCACAGCAATGCCTACACGCTTTGGCAATCCATGGGCTCCCCGCAGAAACCCACGGAAGCGCAATACAAGGAACTCGAACAGGCCGGGCAGCTGGCCGAGTTGAAGGGCGGCTCGAACACACCGATCCGAAATGGATCGGCCACAGTCCCCTTCGCCCTGCCACGCCAGGGAGTCTCGCTGCTGCTACTGGATCTGCCGTAATTCCGAACACGAAAAACCCCGCCGCGGACGAACCGGGCGGGGCTTGA
>JANOKL010000609.1:0-6402 GCA_031419215.1 Luteolibacter sp.
CGGTGGCCTCCGAGGTGTTCACGATGTCCCACATTTCCTGAACTGTCAGGGCGATGGGGATTTCGACAAATGCATGAGCACCGGCTTTCATCGCAGCCACGGCCTGCGGCCCGTGGAGTTCCCATGGCGTGGCGATGAACACGGCGTCCGGCTTGGTTTCAGCAAGCATCGTTTTCCAGGCGTTTTCATCTCCTGAATAAACCTTCGGGCTGTGGCCCTTCTTTGTGACGTTGTCAGCCGAGCGCTTTGCAAGACCTTCCTTGAGATCGCAGATCCCGACGACCTGCACGCCTTCGATGGTGGCCAACTGCGAAATATGACCGGACCCGCGAGCTCCCACCCCGATAATCGCCACCTTCACTTTTTCGAGTTTAGGTGCTGCGAAATCTCCCATGTATTTCGCGCCGGATGGTCGGGAAGGGGCGTTGTTGCCGCCTTGGGCGGACGAGAATGCAGGAAATGCGGCGAGACCTGCGGTAAGGCCGCCGAGGGTTTTGAGGAAACCACGGCGCTGATTCGATGGGATGTCTGACGGATTCATAATCGGTTACAAAAAGAACAAATGAGAGACGCTCTTTAGGCTCCGGACCTTTCATTGGCAACCCGCGAGTCGCATTGCTGCTTGAGAATGCCCTGCAGCCCGGTTACCCCCTGCGCCCGTGCCGCAGCCGATCCCATTCCTGAACTACCCGGACGCGCTGCCCGTCGTCGCCCACCGCGAGGAAATCATCGACGCGATCCGAAATCATCCCGTCGTGGTCATCGTCAGCGAGACCGGCTCGGGAAAGACCACCCAGCTCCCGAAAATGGTCGTCGAGGCCCTCGGCGACGATCCCCGGCGGATCGGCTGCACCCAGCCCCGGCGTCTCGCCGCCGCCAGTGTGGCCCGCCGCGTGGCGGAGGAACTCAATGTGCCTCTCGGTGGATTTGTGGGTTATCAGGTCAGATTCGAGGAAAAGATGTCGCGCGACACCCGGATCAAGTTCATGACCGACGGAATCCTGCTCGCGGAAACGCAGGGCGACCGCACTCTCCGTAAATATGGGGCGCTGATCCTGGATGAAGCTCACGAGCGTTCGCTCAACATCGACTTCCTCCTCGGCTACCTGAAAGGCCTGCTCGAAAAGCGGCCCGACCTGAAACTGGTCATCTCCTCTGCCACCCTCGACGCCGGAGCTTTCGCAGACTTCTTCGGCGGTGCTCCCGTGATCGAGGCACCGGGGCGCGCCTTTCCGGTCGAGGAATTCCACCTGCCGCCCTACGACGATGAGGATCTCTCTGGCCATGTCGTCCGTGGCGTCGAATGGCTGAACGGCATCGACCCGCGAGGCGATGTCCTCGTGTTCCTCCCTGGAGAGCGCGAGATCCGCGAATGCGCCGATGCCCTCGATGGCCGCCGCTTTCAAAATACCGAAATCCTCCCGCTCTTCGCCCGCCTTGGCCTCGCTGAACAGCAGCGCATCTTCAATCCCGGCAACCGCCGCCGGATCATCCTGGCCACCAACGTCGCCGAAACCTCGCTGACGATTCCCGGCATCGTTTGTGTGATCGACTCCGGTCTCGCCCGAATTTCCCGCTGGTCTCCGGGGCGTGGTGTCCAGCGTCTTCAGATCGAACCCGTCAGCCAGGCCAGTGCCCGCCAGCGCAAGGGCCGCTGCGGCCGTGTTAGAGAGGGCGTCTGTCTACGTCTCTACGAGGAAACCGAACTCGCCGAGCGACCCGAATTTAACGACCCGGAGATCCGCCGCAGCTCTCTCGCTGGAGTGATCCTGCGAATGAAATCCCTCGGCCTGCCCGCGATCGAGGACTTTCCCTTTCTCGATCCACCGGCACCGAAGGCCGTTTCCGAAGGCTATCGAACGCTGCGCGAGGTCGGAGCGCTCAATGAGGAGAAGAATCTAACAGAAGCCGGTCGCCAGATGGCGCGCCTGCCTGTTGATCCGCGTCTCGGCCGCATGCTGCTGGAATCGCGCGAGGAGAAATGTCTCGCCGAGATCCTGCCGATCGTTTCCGGTCTGGAGTCGAATGATCCCCGCGAACGCCCGCCGGAAAAAGCCCGTGAGGCTGATGCCGCGCAGGCCCGTTGGAAGGATGCAGACAGCGACTTCATCGGCCTGATCCGGATGTGGATCGATCTCAACCGATTCCGCGATGGCCGCAACTGGAAGCGCAACGCACTGCGAAAATTCTGCAAGGAAACCTTCCTCAACTACCGCCGAGTCACCGAGTGGGCAAACGTCCATGACGAACTCCGCGACCTCCTTGCCCGCGATCTGAAATGGGACGTGCCCGCGTTGGAAAGCGATGCCGGAAAAATTGCGGCTTACCCGAACATCCATCGCGCCCTGCTCGCCGGTGCACCGCGCCAGTTCGGCCTCTGGGATCGCGAATCAAAATCCTATCGCAGTGCTGCCGGTGGCTTCTTCGCGATCTTTCCCGGCTCCGGTCTGTTTGGTGGAAAGCGTTGGGAATGGGTGATGGGCATGGAGCTTGTCGAAACCTCCCGGCTCTGGGCGCGTCGCGTCGCCCGCATCGATCCCCAATGGGTCGAGCAAGTTGCCGCGCACCTCTGTCGCAGCCGCTTCGGTGAAGCCGTCTGGGATGAGGAGCAGGGTGCGGTGTATGGAAAGCAGACAGTCATCTGCGGCGGCCTTCACATCGTCGTGGGGCGTCGAGTCCACTACGGTCGCGTCGATCCGAAAGGAGCTCGTCAGATCTTCATGCGCGAGGGATTGATGCCCGGGAAGCTGCGCCGGAAATGCGAATTCCTCGATCAGCTCCACGGACTTCGCGAGGAGATCGACGCGATCGAACAGAAGCTCCGCCGCCCCGGTGGACTCTGGAGCGAGGAGGCGGTCGAAGCATTCTTTGAAAAAGTCATCCCGGCCGACATTTCCACCGCCGCCGCGTTCTTCAAATGGCTCGAAGGTCACGAGGACAAGCTGCTGCTTTCTACGTCAGACGTCGTAATGGAGGATCTTGACGACCTGAACCTCGATGATTTCCCCGACTCGATCACCGTCGATGAGCAGGACTATGCCTGCTACTACCACGCTGCTCCCGGCGAACGTGATGATGGGCTCACGCTCGGCATCCATGTCGACCAGCTTCCGCTCGTTCCGGACTGGCTGCCCGGTTGGGGCGTATCCGGCACCTTGCGTGAACGCACGGAGATCCTGATCCGCTCCTTGCCTAAGGACATGCGCCGTCACTGTCAGCCGGTCGCAGAAATGGCCGATGGCTTTTTCCTTCTTTGGCGCGGTGCACCACCTGATGCCCCGATCGCCCAGCGTCTCGCTGAGTATCTGCGGGAGCGTTCAGGCTATCCAGTCGAGCCGCGAGATTTCGATTTCCAGAAGCTTCCTCCTGAGTTCATCACCAAGCTCTGGATTTGCGACGACGAGGGAAACGAGATCGCGTTCGGCACCGAACTTCACGCGCTGAAACTGAAGCTCGCCGGGCGGATTCGCTCGCGCTTCGAAGCGGCCGCCAATGAGTCTTGGGAACGCAAGGGGCTCAACGCCTGGGACGGCGAGGCCTTGCCCATCCAAGTCGACGTCAGCACTGGCACCGCTTTTCCTGCTCTCGTGGATGAGGGTGGATCGATCGGTGTTCGCGCCTTTGCCTGTGAAGCCGAAGCTCGGGAGGCCCATCGCGGCGGCTGCGTGCGGTTGCTGCATCTCGCGCATCCGGATCAGGTCAATCACCTGAAAAAGCGCTTTCCACTCGGCATGGCGGCGAAGATCGAACTTCCGCGCCTCGGGGTTGGCGGCACTGCGCTGGAAGATCTCATCGCACTAACCGCCGAGGGCACGCTCGGTCGTCTGCTTCCGCGCTCGCCAAACGAATTTCACACCGTCGCTCAGGCCGCACGCGGACAGTGGCATGATGCCGCATCAAAGATCGGCCACGCGCTCGATGAAACGCTGCTTCATCTCCCCGACGTCCGCACCTGGATTCAAGGACATCGCGGCAGCCGCAACCACGAACTCATTGTCCGCGATCTGGAGGAACAGCTCGCGTGGTTGTTCCGCGCCCGCTTCGCTTGGCGGGCTGGCTATGCGCGTTTCCTCGACTACCCGCTGCGCCTTCGTGCCATCCGCTCGCGTCTTGGCCGCATCGCCTCGCTTCCCCTGATCAAGGACCTCGAGAAAACCGAACGCTTCCGCCGACTCTGGGACCCCTGGATGGTGAAATGGACCGCCAAGCCCGAGAATCCGCAACTCTGGGACCTCGGCTGGCAGTTGGAGGAATTCCGCATCTCGCTCTTTGCTCCCGACATCAAAGTCATCGGCAAGGTTTCCGAGAAGCGGCTGGAGGATCTGGTGGCCAGGTTGGGCTAAGACATTTTAAGCCTGTAGTCTCTCAGACCATGATAGACGTCCTCAGGACGTCTAACATGGCCCATATTGATCTCAATTCCCAGCGTTTTTTCAAAAACCTCGCCCCCCAATATTGAAGCTCTTGACATTGGTTTATCCGCGTGCTAGTGCATGTCCTAAGGACATGCACTAGCACGCCAATGGAAATCGAAAAAGCACTATCCCTCTCGCTCGGAGAATTGGAAGAGCCCGTTGTGACCCGCTATCGACTGGGCCTCATTGTGGCGGATCTCTACATGAAAAAGTCTTTCCACGGAGAATCTCTGAACCGAATTCGGAAAGAGCATGCGAGCAGTTCGGAGTTCAATAAAAGCCTCCTGTCACTCGAAGATGCTGGAATTCTGAAGCCTCACCCAGATCTGAAGCATGCCGCCTTCCGTCTTCTTGGAAGAAAGGATGAAGACCCTGCCGATGTGGTCTGTACGGTCGATCCCTTTTGCTACGTGTCTCATCTCAGCGCGATGGCGCACCACGGATTGACCAATCGCATACCTGCCAAGCTGTTCCTTTCTTCGCCGCCTGCGAAGGAATGGAATGCTGAGGCTGAGGAAAGGATGGAGAAGGATTTGGGCACTGGCATTGCAGACTATGTAGAGGGCGGCATGCCGGCGTTGTTGCGGGTGGCGATGAAGAAGATCAACGGAGTGGAGATCAGTCGCTTTGCGTCGATGCATCGGGGTGCCTTCAAGAACACGCGCGGCCGAATGCTCCGTGTTTCCACAATTGGCAGAACCTTTCTGGACATGCTTAGGAATCCGGAGTTGTGCGGAGGGATGCGTCATGTCGTCGAGGTTTACGAGGAGCATGCCGCGACCTACTTGCGCTTGATCTCTGATGAGGTGGATCGGCACGGGAAGCCCATCGACAAAGTCCGGGCCGGATATCTTCTCAGCGAGAAGCAGGGTCTGAAGAATGACACCGTGGAAAGCTGGGTGGCGTTCGCCCAGCGAGGAGGCTCCAGGAAACTGAATGCCTCCGGCGAATATGCGCCGGTCTTTTCCGACAAGTGGTGCCTGTCTCTGAACCTCGATTGAACTGACGATGAGAATTGATCAAGCATGGCGCCTGCCCGAATGGGTCGGAGCCTCCGCCACCGGAGAACGGGAGTTTCGCGAGGCCGTTCACCTGATACTTTCTGCCATCGAGTCCGATGCGCACCTCCGGCGGGGTATGGTGATGAAGGGAGGACTTCTCATGGCGATCCGGTACCGGAGTTCCCGGTTCACGAAGGACATCGATTTCTCCACGACCCGCAGCCTGAAAGAGCTGGACCGTGAGACGTTCCGTCGGGAATTCGAAGCCGCGCTAGCCATCGTGGTGGCTAAGTCCGATTACGGTTTGGACTGCCGGCTTCAGGGTTTCCGCACCAACCCAGCGAACCGCCCGGAGGCCAGTTTCCCCAATATCGAGCTGAAGATAGGACATGCCTACAAGGGAACTCCGAAGCACAAGCGGCTGCTCGCGGGGGCCTCACCGAGTGTGGTGTCGATCGACTTCAGCCTGAACGAGCGCATTCTGGAGATCGAGTCGCTCGAAATTTCCGATGGAGAGTCGATCCAGGTCTATGGCTTCACGGATCTCGTCGCGGAGAAGCTTCGTTCCCTGCTCCAGCAACCAGAGCGTGACCGCTATCGGCGGCAGGATGTCTATGATCTGGCGAAGCTGCTGGCGTTGGAAATCAATGAGGGTGAGAAACGATTGATTCTGACCAGTCTCTTGGAGAAATCGAGGTCGCGAGGGATCGAGCCGACGATGGATTCCCTCTCTGACCCGGAAGTCCGTCGACGCGCTCAAGCCGACTATGGCACCTTGGCGGATGAAGTTCAGGAACCATTGCCGGACTTTGCTTCTGCTTACCAAGCGTTGGAGGTCTTCTATCGGAGCCTTCCTTGGTGACGTTCTTTTTGTTGAGTTGCACTTGGCCTCAGGTGTTTGATCATCCATCGAGCTTCACTTCATCAGCGAAACAATCTCGATCCCGCCGACCACGAGGAAAAGGACGAGGATCACGCCGAGCACG
>JANOKL010000610.1:0-1252 GCA_031419215.1 Luteolibacter sp.
CGCTGCTCGCCGAAATGGACCGCAACTTCACGGACAAAGTGAAAGACAGCGGCGTCGCCGCCTACAATGAGTTCTATGAGAGCACGCTGCGGCTGATGAAAGGCAGGGATCTCGAGTGTTTCGATCTCGACAAGGAATCCGCCGGCCTGCGCGCGAAGTATGGGCAGAACCGTTTTGGTCAGGGTTGTCTCCTTGCGCGACGGCTCGTCGAGGGCGGCGTGCGTTATGTGGAAGTCGAGAGCGGTGGCTGGGACATGCACAAGGACATCGAGGGCGGCATGGAGGATCGCGGTGCAGAGTTCGACACCGCCTTCGCCGCACTTATCAGTGATCTCGATTCACGCGGGCTGCTCGACAGCACGATGGTCGTGGTGGCCACCGAGTTCGGCCGCAAGCCACAGTTCGATGGCAGCGGCCGTGGCCATCATCCGCTGGTCTTTTCCTGCGTGCTCGCCGGTGGCGGTGCCAAGCGCGGCTACGTCCACGGTGCCAGCGATGCGGCCGGCGGAGACGTGGATCGCGATCCGGTCACCGTCGGAGATCTTCACGCCACCGTGGCCCATGCCTGCGGCATGCCGATCGAGACTCCGGTCGTCAGCCCAAGCGGCAGGCCCTTCACCATCGGCAACAAAGGCAAGCCGGTGGGTGGCGTATTCGCCTGAGGAAACTCAGCCCGGCACGGTGATCATCCAGCAGAGGCCGAAGCGATCGGTGACCATGCCAAAGCAGGGCGACCAGAAAGTTTTCCCAAGAGGCATCGTCGCTTCTCCGCCTGCGAGCAATGCGGCATAAACCCGCTGGCATTCGTCCTCGTTCGGCAGGGTGAGGGACAGCGAGAAGCCTTTGAACTCGGAGCCTTCACCGCAGCCATCCGAGGCCATCAGCGTGGAACTTCCGATGCGGAAACTGGCGTGTATCACCTTGTCGTCGAAGTCGGCGGGGATCGGGCAGTCATCGGATTTGTCCGGGTTGTCCTTGAAGTGCATGACCATCTCGATCTCGGCACCGAGAGTCGTTTGATAGAAAGCAAGAGCCTCCTCGCAGTGGCCGCCGAAGAAGAGGTAGGGTTGGATAAGAGGTGTGGTCATAAGGGTCGATGATTTCAAGGAGACAACGAACGGACCATCCCGATCAGGACAGGATTCGTGATTTTCTCAAGACAGCCCGAGAGGGTCAGAAAAGACTGCGGGTGAGCGCATGATTGACAGCAGATCCAAAGAACGCAGTCTGGAAAACCATGAGCAGCTTCGGC
>JANOKL010000611.1:0-3011 GCA_031419215.1 Luteolibacter sp.
TCTATGTCGGTGTCGATCTCCTCGGCTCGCTCGGCAAAGGCCCGGGCAAAGGACGCATCGTCCGCTTCGTCGATACCGATCAAAACGGCATCGCCGACAAGCACACCATTTTCGCCGAGATCGACAACCCGCGCGGCCTCATCTCCTTTGGCGATAAGCTCTACGTCCTCCACACCGTGATCCCCAAGGACACCGGCGTCCTCACCGGCATGCACCTCTCCGTTCTCCAAGACAAAAACGGCGACGGTATCGCGGACGGCCCTCCGAAAATCCTCGTCCACGACATTTCCGTCCCCAAGCACAACCAGGATCGCGGCGCCGACCACACCACCAACGGTATCCGCATGGGCATCGACGGCTGGATCTACATCGCCGTCGGTGACTTCGGTTTCGTCAACGCCAAGGGCACCGACGGATCCACGCTCACGATGCTTGGCGGCGGCATTGTCCGTGTCCGCCCCGATGGCTCCGAACTGGAAGTCTACACCCATGGCCACCGCAACGTCTATGATGTCGCCATCGATCCCTTCCTAAATGTCTTTAGCCGCGAGAATACCAACGATGGCGGCGGCTGGAACGTTCGTTTCGCTCACCACATCCAGTCCGGCGAATACGGCTACCCGATTCTCTTCAAAAACTTCACCGACGAGATTCTCCCCGCCCTCGAAGACCTCGGCGGCGGCTCCGGCACCGGTGCCCTCTTTCTCGATGAGTCCACTTGGCCGGCAACATACAACAAGACCCCGATGATGGTCGACTGGGGGCGCAACCAGATCTTCATCCACCGCCTCACCCCAGATGCGGCCTCGTTCACCCAGAAGCCAGAGGAATTCATCGGACTCTCCCAACCTACGGATCTCGATGTCGATGGCTCCGGCCAGCTCTACATCGCCGCTTGGGAAGGTGCGGGTTACAAAGGGAATCCGCAGCGCGGCTTCGTCCAGCGCGTCGTCCCGAACGGCTGGACTTACAAGCCCTTCCCAGATCTCGCAAAACTCGCTCCCGTCGCGCTCGTGAAAGGCCTATCCACCGAAAGCGCCACCACCCGCCTCGCCACCCAGCAGGAAATCCTCACCCGCGGCGACAAGACCCTTGCCCCCGCCATCCTCGCCATCGCCAAGGACGCCAAGAACTCCCTCGCCTCCCGCGTCGCCGCGACCTTCACCTACAAGCAGCTCCTCGGTGCCGCCGCCAACCCCGCCCTGCTCGAACTCGCCGGTGATCCCGCCCTGACGGAATTTGCCCTCCGCGCCGCCGCCGACCGCCTGAAGCAGAACGCCGACCTCCCGCTGGAGCCCTTCGAGAAAGCCCTTGCCAGCCCCGCCCCGCGCGTCCAGGCCGCCGCCGCCGTTGCCCTCGGCCGCATCGGCAAGAAAGAGGCTGCTAAAGCTCTGCTCACCGCCGCGATTCCTCCCGTCGGCAAACAAGCCCCTGCCGCCGCACCCAAACCACCGCTTTTCGAAAGCAAAATGATCTCGGGCAACCAAACGGCCGAGATCGATATCAGCCTCGTCGGTATCAACAACCTTTATCTTGTCGTCGAGGAAGGCGGCAATGGCAACGGCGGCGATCACGCCGGCTGGTTCGATCCCATTCTCACCAACCGCGATGGCAAGGAAGTCCCTCTGACCCAGATCAAATGGAAATCCGCCACCCAAGGCTGGGGCAAAACCGAAATCAACAAGGCCCCCGGCGGCCAACCCATCCAGCGCGCCGACGGGAAACCGCACACCCAAGCCATCGGCACCCATGCCAAGTCGGTCATCCACTACGTGATCCCCGGCGCCATGCAAAAGCTCAAGGTCACCGCCGCGCTCTGCGCCTCCAAGAACGCCGACTCGGTCGTCAACTTCAGGATCCTCTCCGAGCCGCCCGATGGCACGGGGACATCCAACGAAGGCCCGCACGCCACGCCGAATCCCGCCGTCATCATACCTCATCTGGCCGTCCATTCCCTCGTCTCCCTCAAAGCCGTGGATGACAGCCTCGCCGCCGTCGATGGAGCCAGCCGGGACGGAGCCCTTCGCGCCCTCCACCTCATGCACGATCCGGCCGCCGTGGACGGACTCCTCGCGAAGCACTCCTCCGCCACCGATCCGGAGCTGAAAAACAGAATCCTCACCACCCTCGCCCGTCTCTACACCAAGGAGGCTCCCTACGACGGCTCCTGGTGGTGGAGCACCAAGCCCGATACCCGCGGCCCCTACTACAAGCCGATCCGCTGGGAAAAATCCGCCGACATCGAGAAACGTTTCCGCGATGTCTGGGCCGCCGCCGACACCGACCAGAAAGCATTCCTGACCTATCTCGCCAACAAGCACCGCATGAACCTCGAAGGCATCGGCGAGGTCGAGAAAACCGGCGGTAAGAAGGAACAAACCATCGGCGAAATCTCCATCGAGAACATCATGCTCGCCCTAGACAAGCAGAAGGGGGATCCCGGCAAAGGCCGTGAACTGATGAAAACCCAGGCCTGCATCGCCTGCCACAGCATCGGGGAAAACGACCCGAAACGCGGCCCTGAGCTCAACAAGATCGGCTTGACACTCAACCGCGAAGCCATCGCTGAAGCCATCCTCAAGCCCGATGCCGGCATCGCGAAGTCCTGGGTCGATGTCACCACCAAGGATGGCACCACGCTGCAAGGAACCCTGGTCGAGAAGTCAGAGACCCAGGTTGTTATCCGCAACATCGCTGGAATCCCCACCACGCTGAAGGCCGCCGATGTGAAGGAAGTCAAGCCATCAGCCTCCACCCTGATGGGCCCCCATCTGCTGGACGCGCTGACGATGGATCAATTCGCCGACGTCGTTTCCTACCTCCATTCGCTGAAGTGAGGGATCTCATCCGCTCGCATACCTTGCGGCATCCCAGTCGCTGAGGAACATCTGGCGCTCCTTTCTCCACCCAGCTTCATCGCCATTCGCCATGGCGATGAAGCTGGGGTGGAGGGCGGAGCCGGCAACGAGGTTCGGTGCGCGAAAGGCCCGAGTGTCGAGGACTTCACTTCG
>JANOKL010000612.1:0-18573 GCA_031419215.1 Luteolibacter sp.
CACGCCTTTCGCGGCAAGGATGTCCTGAAGCTGGCCGTCTTCGCCGAAGGTGCCGTGGATCACGTTGAAGGCGAGTCCGGTGCCTTCGGGAAGGTTGATTTCCTTGCCAGTGACATCGACGCCGACTGCGTTCAAGCCGCGTTCCTGGAGGGCCTTGAGCACGGCCTTACCGGACGCCAGGGAAACCTCGCGCTCGGAACCGGGGCCGCCCATGAGGACGGCGATGAGAAGGTTGGGGTCGATCATGGGTCAGAAGGTGTAGTCGTCGTCGCCGAGGATCTTGACTTCGGGTTCGAGCTCGATGTTGCGCTGTTCGCGGGCGGTGTTACGGATGCTTTCGATCAGGCCAAGCACATCGCTTGCCGAGGCTCCGCCGGAGTTGATGATGAAGTTGCCGTGGATGTCGGAGACGGCGGCCTTGCCGAAAGAGGTTCCCTTGAGGCCGAGTTCGTCGACCAGTTTTCCGGCGGGAGTGGACTCCGGATTCTTGAACATGCAGCCGGCGCTGGCGGCGATCGGTTGCGAGGCGCGGCGCTTGGCTCGGGAGGCGTCCCAGCGTTCCTTGATGTGTTCGGCGCTGTCGGGAGTGCCCTTGAAGACCGCCTGCAAGGCGAAGTTTCTCCGCAGATCCGGAACGTTGCGGTAGTGGGCCACGATTTCCTGGCGACTGCGGGTGCGAATCTCTCCGTCCTCGTCGAGGAAGGTGACGCTGACGACCTGGTCAAAGGTCTCGATGCCCATCGCTCCGGCATTCATGCGCAGGGCTCCGCCGACATTGCCGGGGATGCCTTCCATCCACTCGAAGCCGCCGATGCCCGCATCGCCTGCGGTGCTGGCGAGTTTTTTCAAACGGACTCCGGCTCCGGCGACGAGCAGGCCGTCGACGACCTTCACTTCGGAAAAGATTCCGCCGTTGGGATGGATGACCGCGCCGCGGATGCCGCCGTCGCGGACGAGGAGGTTCGAGCCGCGGCCGACGACGCGGACGGCGATGCTACGATCTCTGCAGTAGTTCACCAGCGCGGCGAAGGCATCGAAGGTGTGCGGCTCCAGCCAGAACTGGGCGGGCCCGCCGACGAGCATGGTCGTGTGGCGGCGCATCGGTTCATAGAGCTTGCCGTCGATGTCGCCTTTCGGAACGAGGGTCAGCATTTCATCGAGCGTCTTCAGGTCGCGCGCGATCTTCGTGCCGGCCTCGTGGACATTTCCCGCGCCGAGGGTGATGAGAAGATCGCCTTCCTCCAGCGCGTTGCCGACGGTGTGGTGAGCGGTGGAAAGATCGGGCACCGAGGTGACCTTGATGTCGCCGTGTTTTCGAACAGCCTCGACGATCGTCTCGCCGCTGATGCCTGGAATCGGCAGTTCGCTGGCGGCGTAAACGGAGGTAATGAACACCCGGTCGGCGGCTTGAAGGGCCTTTCCGAAATCATCCGCCAGGGCCTGGGTGCGCGAATAGCGGTGCGGTTGGAAAAGCACGACGACGCGACCCGGTTTCAACGAACGCGCGGTCTGCAGCGTGGCGGCCAGCTCGGACGGATGGTGGCCGTAGTCGTCGATGATGCGGATGCGCGAGGAGAGATACTTCGTTTCGAAGCGACGTTTGGCTCCAGCGAAGGTGGAAAGCGCACGGGCGGTTAGAGCGAAGTCCGCGCCGCAGCCATCGGCCAGGGCGATCGCTCCGAGGGCGTTGAGGACGTTGTGGCGGCCGGGAATGCCCAGCTCGATGTCGCCAAGCACCTCGCCACGACGCACCACGGTGAAGGCGCTGGAGCCGCGCAGCTCGCGCAGATCGGACGCGACGTAATCCGCGTCCGACCAGCCGTAGGAAACCGAGTTTTCGCGTGGTCCACTAAGCTCGGCGGCGACCGGGTCCTCCTTGCAGTAAACGACGCGGCCCGTGGTCTGAGACATCATCTGCGCGAACACCTCGCGGATGTGATCGAGGTCGCGGTAGAAATCGAGATGCTCGGCCTCAATGTTCAGCACGATCGCATGCTCGGGACGATAGAGTGCCAGCGTGCCGTCGCTTTCATCTCCCTCGGCCACCATGAACTCGCCCTCTTCGGACCACTTTGCATTCGCTCCGAGGATCGGGATTTCCGCGCCGACGTAGTGGCTCGGGGAAAGCTGGGCCTCGCGGAGGATGTGGGCGGTCATCGACGAGGTGGTCGTCTTTCCATGGGTGCCGGAAATGATGATGCCTTTCTTGGTATGAAGAATCGCGGCGAGGCATTCGGCGCGGCGCATCAGGCGAATCCCGGAAGTCTCTGCAGCGGCGTAGGCGGGATTTTCCGGACGGATGGCCGACGAGTAAACAACGAGGTCCGCACCACGAACGGCCTCGGCGGTGTGCGGCGAGGAAAACTGAAGGCCGACTTTCTGCATGCGCTCGGTTTCCGCCGTCGTGACTCGATCCGAACCGCTGACCTTGTGGCCCATGCCGAGCAGCAGCAACGCAAGTCCGCTCATGCCCGAACCGGCCACGCCGATGAGGTGGATGTGCAGCGGATGGCTGCGGTCGGTCAGGCGCTGGCTAAGAACGTTCATGTCAGGAAAGGGTCGCTTCGATCGCGTCGCAGACCCGGACGGAAGCGTCAGGGATGTCGAGCGCGCGCGCGGCTTGTGCCATGCGCCCGTGAGTTTGCAAGTCGTTCAAAATGCTGGAAGCGAGTTGGGCCAGTTTCGCCGCATCGAGGTCGCATTCCTGGACCAGTTCCGCTGCTCCGGCGTCCGAGAACACTACGGCGTTTTTCGTCTGATGGTCATCGGCGGCGTAGGGGAAAGGGACGAGGATCGAAGGCAGTCCGGCGTGGGCGATTTCCGTGAGGCTGGAGGCCCCGGAGCGGGCGATGATCAGATCGGATGCGGCGTAGGCCAGGGCCATCTTGTCGCAGAATCCGACGACGCGGTAGTTGTCGCGATTGCCCACCGTTTGTTGCACGCGTTCGAGATCGGCGGTGCCGGCGATGTGGAGGATCTGGATGTCGGCGGGAAAAAGCGCGGCGCTTTCGGCAGCGAGGTCGTTGAGTCGCTTTGCCCCCTGGCTGCCGCCCATCACGAGCAGGACCGGCTTTTTCGGGTCGAGCCGGAAAGCCTCGGCTCCTTCCGCGCGCGAGGGCAGGTGGACCATTTCATCGCGCACCGGAGTGCCGGTGATCACGATCTCGCTCTGGCGGAAAAAGGGTTGCGCCGCCTCCATGCCGAGGAACACCCGGTTGCAGAAGCGGCTGGTCAGAACGTTCGCCCGGCCTGGCCGTGCATTGGAATCATGCACGAAGGTCTTCAGGCCCATCCGGTGTCCGGCCAGCACCGGCGGCAGGGAGGTGAAGCCGCCCATGCCCAGAACGGCATCGGCTCCGAACTCCTTCAGCAGCCGTTTGCACTGGCGCGTCGTTTTCCAGAGCTTCCACAGGAATGGCAGCATCTTCGGGGAAAAGGTCTTCGGTTTTGCCACTGCCTCGATCGCCTCGAAGTTCAGGCCTCGATACTTCGCCGAGGCCTCGCGATCGACCTTCTTCTGGGAAATCAAAAGCAGCGGCTGGTGTCCGCGCGCCTGCAAGGTCTCGGCCACGGCGATTCCGGGAAACAGGTGGCCACCAGTGCCACCACATGCGATCACGACCTTGAGGGATTTCGACACGATTCTTGT
This sequence comes from Luteolibacter sp., assembly GCA_031419215.1. GTDB lineage: Bacteria > Verrucomicrobiota > Verrucomicrobiia > Verrucomicrobiales > Akkermansiaceae > Luteolibacter. The sequence goes on from JANOKL010000612.1 coordinate 3,650, forward strand.
CTGCGTGAAAATGATCCACGGCCCAGCCAGGACCTTCCCATCCGGAAAACCCCGCCGCGCCTAGGCGAAATGTGCAACACTTCCTGATTATCAGGCAATGCCTAAAACCCGGCGATGGCCGAAAAAGTGGCCGCACGGAATTGGGCCGATCACTGAGCCCTAAGAAGTTCTGCGCCGATGCGTTTTCCAATCATGGACAAGCCCATTAGGGAGGTGATCGGCGGTGCCGGATTCAGGTGTTGGAAGGGCAGCTTCGGCAAGCATTCAGCCGTGAGCTACGGCATTGGCAACGGGCTCGGATTCTTTGAGAGGGCAAAGGAAATTCCCTGCGACAAGATTGATCCTCTGTCTGAAGTCAGAGTTGGCGGGAGCAGCCCAAAGAAAATTCTCACCAACAGAGTTCAGTCGGGCTTTTTGCGCCTCCTTGCTGATCCGGGAGTTGGGAAAGAATGGTCGGGACGCCACCGGCTGGGCGGCCGATTCTCCCATTGTTTCGGCTCGACGCGGGCCATCCGAGCGATGCAGTATGCAAAGACTCAAAACCGAACAACTACTGAACGCCCATTTCAGAAGTTTCAACTGAAGGGAAAAAATCCTGATCCCATCTTCAAAACCCTCCTAGACCTGCGTCCCTTCTGATGTAGTTTTCCTTGGTGTATCCTCGTAGCTTGACAAACCCTGCGGCCATGAAAAAAACCTCTTCATCTACCTGTATGGCTTCCTTCAAACCTAAGCAGTATGGCCACATTTTGTGCGCCTCGCTCCTCGCCCTATCGTCCAGTTTGCTGGATGCCCAGGCCCCTCCTGCTGTGAGACCGCCACCTGTCGTGGTGGTCGGTCCCGCGACCCTGAATCGCCTGATGAAGGAGGCGGAGGAGGGTTTCGTCGCCAAGAAATACGACGTCGCCATCGTCAAGATCGAGGAACTCATCAAGGCCCTCGGTCCGAATCCGAAGGGGCCGATGGACATGCTGTATTTCAACATCGGACTCGCCCATCTGCTGGGAGGAAATCTGGCCAAGGCTGAAACCGCTTTCGAGGACGTCATCAAGCGCTTCCCCAAGAGCGAATACACCAGCCGCAGCTATCTCGGGCTGGGCAAGTCAATCATGGATCAGGGAGGCCCCCAGAGAATGCAGGCCGCTCTTGACCCGCTCAAGCGCGCCGCCGCTGATCCCAAGTACCGCACCGAAGCCGGTCTTTACCTTGGACAGGCCTACAACGAACTCAAACAGCCCGAAGACGCCCTCAAGGTGTTCCGCAGCCTGATGGGTTCGGATGTGAAAACTCCCCAGCAGACCAGCGCCGCCGTCGAAGTGATCGGTCTGCTCGCCGACACCGGAAAGCTAGACGACCTTGTTGCCTATCTGGACCGTCTCATCAATCAGGAGGGCGTCCGGGATTCGATGGCCTGGTATGCGAATCAGGTGGCCAAGAAAGGAGATGAGCTGGTTCAGGCTGACAAGCTGGAGGAGGCCTTGGCCATCTATCGTTCCATCCCGCCGCGGGCTGAAATTCTGTCGATCCAGCAAGCCGCCCTCGATGGCAAGCGCAAGGACCTCAAAATCATCGAGGACCGGGTCAAGGCCGAGGCCGCCAAGCCGATCGAACAGCGCACGAATCTCGGCGAGTATCTCAGCACCTTGAAAGGTTCCATCGAACAGTCAGAAACCGCCATCAAGGCCATCGAGGCCCTGCCGCAGCTCGATGCCGCCATGCTCATGCGTCGCGGCCGCTGCCTTTACAATCTGAAGCGTGAGGAGGAAGCTCTTATCTGCTTCAAGACCCTGCGCATGAAGTATGAAACGGCGGTCGACGCCAAGTCCGCCGCGTTCGCCGAAGTGGTGCTCTACAACAAGCTTCAGAATATCGACAAGCTTCTGGAACTCGGAGAGCGCTACCTCCTCAAGTATCCCGATGCCGAGAATGCCGAGCAGGTCGCCCTTCTTGTCGGCGAAATTCTCGTTCAGCGTGGCAAATGGGATCGGGTCGAGACCTGGTACGGCGATCTGAAAGCCCGCTTCCCGCAATCACCGGACCTTGACCGCTATACCTTCTATCAGGGCATCGCCAAGTTCCAGGGGGGAAACCACGCCGAGGCAGCCAGCCTGCTCAGCGGTTTCATCAAGACCTACCCGAACAGCGACAAGATCGAGACGGCCCTCTACTACGTGGCGATGGCCCACTTCCTCACCAACAACTACAAGCAGACCCTCGTCGCTTGTAAGGAGTACCTCACCAAATTCCCGGATGGTCACTTCGCCGGTGACATGATCTACCGTCTGGCCTTCATCGACTCCAATGACAAGACGGTCAGTCCTGACAAGATCGTGCGTGATCTTGACGGCTTCATCCAGGTCCACCCGGATGATCCGGCCGCTGGCTCGATCCTCTGCCTGCTCGCGGACACCGCCAAGAAGATGACCGCCGAACAGGCCCGCGGCGCGAATCCCGAGGACATTGCCCTGGAGGCCTACAAGAAGGCGATTTACACGAAGAGCCCGGACGACGTCGTTCAATACGCGATCGACTCCGCCACGACGATTCTTCAGGGCCGCAAGGACTGGGCCGGCATCGCCGAACTCCACAGGAAATTCGTCGAAACCTACCCGAACAGCCCGATGGTCATGGGCAGCATTGTTTGGATTGTAAAAGCCATGCAGCGCGAAGGAAAGGTGAAGGAAGGCACCCAGATGATCGCAGACCAGCTCAAGCTCAAAATCGGAGACCCGACTTCGGAGCTCGTGGAGCTGCTGATCGACGAACTCGTCAAGAGCTTCGTCCCGCGGAATGTCAAACCTGCCAACATTGACCCAGAGGCCGTCGACAAGGAATTGGTCGACCTCCTAAACAAGGTGGCCGAGGGCAAGGAGAACGCCACGACCAATGCCCGCATCTACTATGCGCGTGCCCGGCTTTCCCAAGCCCTGAAGCGGAATGAAAAGTCCGAACTCTACCTCAAGGGAATTGCCACCACCTCGACCGATCCCGCCGCGCTCAGCCCGGCTCTGCTGACTGTCGTCGGCGACATTCATCTCAAGGCCGGTAAGCTCGATGAGGCCGAGGCCATGTTTCAACGCCTCAAGGACCGCTTCGCCGATTCTTCATTCTCGGATGCGGGCCCTGTCGGGCTTGGCCAGGTCGCTCTCGCACGGAAAAAGCCGGATGAAGCGCTGAGGATTTTCGACAACGCACTGCTGAATCCAGGCATGTCCCGTTTCAAGGAAGCCAATCTCGGCAAGTTGGAAGCTCTTGTCCAAACCGGCCAGGACAAGTTGGCGGAAGATCTCGGCAATGAAATCGTCGGCAACAAGATGTTCCGTGGCGAGGCCGCCGGAAAGGCCTATTTGCTGATGGCCAAGGGCTATCGTCTTCAGGCGCCGAAGGCTCCGAACATCGACGCCACCCGCGAGCTGCTCAAGAAAGCCCACTTCACCTATCAACGGGTGCAGAGCGCCTACAAGAGCTTCCCGGACGTCTGTGCCGAAGCCTTCTGGCAGGACTACGAGACTGCCCTCGAACTGCATGACGACAAGCTGGCAGCAGAAGTCCTTGAATTGCTAGCCACCCTGCCAAAGTTGGAAAAGACCGTTCGCGCCGAAGAGGCCCGGAAGAAGCTCAACAAGTAATTTCCCGTCCCATGATGCCTACATTTCTCTCCCGCACGCTTCTCCTCGGCGTCGCCCTGCTCGGGCCCGCCGCCATGGCTGCCGAGCCGACGCAGATCGTTTTCAAAAACGGTCGCTCCGTGCCGCTCTCGGCCCTCGCCCTCCAAGGGACGAACCTGGTGGTCACCACCCCTGTCGAAGGCTATGTCGCCGGCCAGTCGTTTCCATTTGATAGCGCCGACCACATCTATGGCGAGCGCCCGGAATCCGTCGGACAGGCGATCGCCCTGCTTGCCAGCGGCAAGCCCGCCGATGCGGCAAAGCTCCTGGAGCCGGTTCTTGCCGTCCACCAGCCCACCGCGAAAATCCCCGGAAACTTCTGGATTGAAGCCGCCCGCGCCGCCTTGGTGGCTTATGCGCTCGACGGCAAGTCACCGAGGGCGGATGCCATCGGCAAGGAGATCTCCGACACACGCCCGGGCCGTGGGGTCGATCCTTTCGTGCGCTTTGGAAAAGCCCTGACGCTTCCGCCCTCGACAAAGATCGAGGAGCGACTTGAAGCACTCAAGGACTTCACCACCGACGACCAACCAGCCGCGGTCGCGGCCTATGCGACCTTCTTCACCGGCAAGCTTCTCCGCGATGAGAAGCGCGATCCGGAGGCGCTCGAGGCCTTCCTGACCGTGACCGGCGTCTTCCCGACCGGGAGCATTTTCCTCAACGCCGCCGCTGAAGTGAATGCCGCCGACATCCTCAGTGGCCTGAACCGCCGCGATGAGGCCCTTGCCCTTCTCAATTCGGCTCTCCGCAATGCCAAGGGGACCGCTCTTGCCGATGAAGCCAAACGACGTCTCGACAGTCTCAAATAATCCCTTCAATCCTTCTCAAACCCGCTCACGAACCTACGAAATGAAAAAGACCATCCAAGCAGCCCTTTATGCTGCCCTGTTCATGCCGATGACCGCCTTTGCCCAAGAAGCTGCCAAGGCCCCCACGGAGACAAAGAAATCCCTCATCGACGTCTATCTCGAAGGTGGCTGGGTCATGCACATTCTTCTAGTTTGCTCGATCGCTATGGTTTGGCTGATCATTGATATTTCGCTGCGCACCAGCCCGAAGAAGATGACTCCTGAGCAGGATCTGTTGATCGCTCAGACCTCCTTCCGCTCTGGAGACTACGTCAGTGCCTACCAGGCCATGAAGGCCGGCATCAGTCCCTTCTGCGAAGTGGTCCGCGCGGCGCTCGGTTCTGTCGGCTACGGCAAGGACTCCACCGAGGAGGCCCTTTACTCCACCGTTGAAAAGATCAACAGCACCCTCCAGACCCGCATCAACTACCTCTCCGTTATCGGGGTCTGCGCACCTATGATCGGGCTGCTCGGAACTGTCGGCGGCATGAAGGGGGCCTTCGCCTCCCTTGGCACCTCCGGTATCTCCGGTGGTGTTGGCGAACTGGCCGGTCACATCGGTGAGGTGCTCGTCGCCACGGCGACCGGTCTGCTCGTCGCCATTCCGGCCTTCGGTGCCTTCTACTTCCTGCGCAACAAGCTTCAGGGAAGCATCCACCATCTCCAGGAAGAGGCCGAGCGCCTGTTCCGCAATGCTCCTTACGAGTATCTCCAGAATGCCGACGTGGGTCAGGAAGAAACCTACGCCGCCCTGCCGAACTGGATCGAGGCTCCTGCCGAGGGCTGAGCTCCAGACCTGATTTTTCAATCCCACACTTAATCAACGACCACCATGGCCGGAGGAGGAGGAGGAGGAGACGGGGAACCCGAGTTCCAGATCGCGCCGATGATCGACGTGCTGCTGGTGCTGCTGGTGTTCTTCGTGATGATCACGTCCGCCGAGGTGCTCAAGGTAGACAAGAAAATCAAGTTGCCGGTGTCGCCCAGTGCCAAGGAGAAGGACAAGTCGATGACCAAGCATGAATTTGCCGTCAATCTGCGTCATGACAAAGCCACCAACAAAGGCATCCTGGTTCTTGACGACAGGGAAATCACCAATTGGGAGGAAGTGAAAACCATCCTTATCGAGCGAAAGAAGAAGGATGACAAGCTTCGGGTGGTGGTTCGCGGTGACATCAAGCTGCCAGCTGGAGAAATCCAGCGGGTCATGAATTTCATTGGCGAGGCAGGGATTGCCGACATCGCCTTCTCGGCCTCCAACAAGTAACGCCCATGAAAAAACGCAGCCACAGACGCAAGCGTTCTGGTGAGGTCAATCTGGGATTCCAGATCGCGCCGATGATCGACGTTGTTTTCGTTATTCTACTCTACTTCATGGTGATGGCCGGTGACATCCAGGTGGAGAACTCCCACGTCACGAAGCTTCCCGGAAGTGTCGAGCCGACCACCGAACAGGTGACCCTGCCCGACGAGATCGCGATCCGCATCGAGGACGATGGTCAGGTTTATCTCAACGATGACCCGCTCGATACTCCGACCCTCAAAGAGCTGCCAGAATTAGCCAGCACCTTGAACCAGCTCCGCACGAGCAGTGATTCCACGAACACCAAGGTGCTCGTGACCATCTACGCCAATGAACTCGCCCTCTATGAGCGGGTCATTGATGTGCTGGACGCCCTCACCCGTGCTCAAATCACGAATGTGACCTTCCAGGCCGGAGCCCCCGAGTAACCCAATCAACACCGCCATGAAACACAGGAGCCATTCAAGAAAGTCGTCCGCCGAGGTTCATCTGGGATTCCAGATCGCGCCGATGATCGACGTGGTCTTTGTGATCCTCCTGTATTTCATGATCGCGGCGGGGGACATCCAGGCTGAGAAGGCCCATGTGACGAAGCTTCCTGGGGATCCACAAGAGTCCCACATTCAACCCGACGAAATCATCCTTCGCATCGAGGATGACGGCCAAGTTTACCTCAATGACGATCCGGTTGATACTCCCGAAACGAGGGCCTTGCCGGAACTACTGAGCAACCTGAAAGACCTTCGTGAGTCCACTGAGGCAGCGAACACGAAACTCTTCGTCACAATTTCAGCCAACGAAGCTGCCGAATATCAGCGGGTGATTGATGTCCTCGATGTCCTTACCCGCGCCAAAATCCACCACGTGACCTTCCAGGCCGGAGCGCCTGACTGAAAAACTCAACTCTCATTTTCCTATGGACCCCAACTACGACAACCAGCAACAGGAATACTACGAAGTCCCTGTTCAGCCGATCCAGCGCAAGAAGGTCGGATTCTGGGCAAAGATCGGCGGCGGCTCACTGACCATCGCCATCCTCGTCCACGTCATCCTGCTCATCGCGGGTGCCTTCGTCATCTTCAAGTACTACCACCCGCCTGAAAAAGTCGTCGACTTCATGCCCTCCGGCGGCGGCGGCGGTGGCGGCGGCGAGCGCGGCATGGAGTACGACATCAAGCAGAAGAAGAAGGCCCAGATCACCCCGACGAGCAACGTCAAGCGGGTCTTCGCCGAGGGCGCTGTTTCCAACTTCTCGATCCCCGATCCCGGCGACAACTTCGGTGAAATGTCCTCCCTCAGCTCAATCGCTGGCGGCGGAGCCTCCGGTGGTCTCGGCGGCGCAGGCAGCGGCAGCGGCTTCGGCAGCGGCAGCGGCGGTGGGAAAGGCAGTGGCAGCGGCTTTGGCTTCGGCGGTGCCGGAGCGGGCAAGCTCTTCGGCCTCATCCCCGACCAGATGCGCAAGCGCTGCTCCAGGGAAGACCGCCTCCAGCGTCTGAAGGACAACGGCGGCACCCCCGAGTGTGAGGAAGCCGTGGTGAAGGCTCTCAAATGGCTCAAGGCCAACCAGAACTCCGATGGTTCTTGGGGCAGCAACCGGAAGGTTGCGATGACCGGTCTGGCCCTGCTCGCCTACTTCGGTCATTGTGAAACCCCGATCTCCGACGAGTTCGGCGACTCCTGCCTCAAAGGCATCGTCTACCTCGTCAACGTCGGTCTGCAGAATGAAGGTCGCATGGCCAACGGCTTCACCGGCAACTCCTGGTGCTATGAGCACGCCATCGGCACCTACGCCCTCGGCGAAGCCGCCACCTTCTGCAAGGATCTGAAGATCGAGGTTCCCTCGCTGATGGACGTCACCGAGAAGGCCGGCCAGTTCATCATCGAAAACCAGAACTCCACCGGCGGCTGGGCTTATTCCTATGAACGCTCCGGCGGCCACACTGACGTTTCGGTCACGGGTTGGCAGATTCAGGCGCTCAAAGCCTGCAGCCATGCCTCCAACAAGTTCAACGGCATGAATGGCTGCATCGACGATGCCTTGAAGTATCTCGACAAGTGCCAGAACGAGAACGGTGGCTACGGCTACACCGGTCCCAAGCCAGTCGGAGAAGTCGATTACTTCACGCTCACCGGCGTCGGCATGCTCTGCAACCAGATGTGGGGCAAGGGCAGCCGCTCCGAGGTCAAGAAGGGTGCCAAGTATCTCGTTGCCAACAGCAAGTTCGAGTACAACGGCGAGTTCGCCGATCTCTATGGTCACTACTACGAATCCCAGGCGATGATGCAGCTCGGCGGAGATGACTGGAAGTTCTACAACGCCATGTTCCGAGATCAGGTCCTCAAGAACCAGAACGAGGACGGCTCCTGGAAGAGCCCAGGTGGTGGCAAGAAGATCCGCGCGGCGGGCAATGCCTTCATTGGAGAAAGTGCCGATGCGAAGGTCTACCGCACCACGCTCTGCACGCTGATGTTGGAAGTTTACTATCGTTTCCTCAGCACCGGTGGCGGCGGCGGTGGCCGCAACCGCGACCGGCCGGGCATCTGAGCTGATTGCCGCGATCTATTTCAAGACCCGCCGGTGTGCCTCTGCCGCCTGCGGGTCTTTTTTGTGTCCCGAATCCTGCGGCTTGGTGTTGTCCTCGACGCGTTGGAGGAAAAGGGACCGTCTTCCCTGATCTCATGGAGCGCGACTTTTCCCACAAGGTCTTCGAAGGACTGCGCTGCGGAGACCCTATTGGACTGGAGCAGATGCCGGGATCACGCCTTCCGGCAATCCGGGAAGTTCCTCCAGCGGCTCTGCATCCTGAATGAACCAGCGCTTCTTGTCCGCAGCCTGCCCCATCTCGGTCTCTTTGCACCGCTTTACCATCGCTTGGTAAAAACGGTCCGCTGCGATTGGATCGCGAGCCGCCAGCCATTGTCCGGCGGTGTTGTAGAGCGGGGCCAGCGAAGGATCGTTGTCCGGCAGATGGCGGGCAGCCTCCCACGCGAGATCCGCTGCGACGTAACGGTAGTGAAAGCGGTTCGGATTCGGCATCGGGTGGCTGGCGACCCTGCGCAGCTCTTCGGAAGTGATGGCGGGAATGGGCCGATCTTCTGCGAAATCCGAGGGTTTGCCGACCGAATCATCCTCCCATGACATGCTCCAGCCCTCAGTCTGGACGCGGAACATGTTGAATTCCGGGGAGGAAAAGCTCCAGCCATAGATCCCACTGTCAGGCGCGGTGTCGGAGGAAAACAACTCAGCTCCCCAGTAGCGGTGGAGTCGTGCTTGCCTCCATGTCAAAGCAGCAATGGCGGCTTCTGATTTCTCACTTCGGCGGTCAGCATCAAGATTGAGGTAATGATCCCAAAGCGGGATCAGATCCGGAGGCATGAACTCACGCGCCTCCTTGAGCTTGCCTTCCCGCGCCAATCGACGGCCAAGCTGCCAGCGCAGACGGTTGTCGGAACTCATGTCAGGTGACCACGAATTCTGGCCGCTGGTCAGAGCCGTCGCAGGCTCGATCGGCCCGGATTCCAGCTCTGGATCGAGGGGTTCTTCGTCGTTTGCCTCCTGTGCAATCGACTCAGGCTCTTTCCACGCAGGAACATGCAGCCGCACGAAGCGTGTCAGTTCGTCGGTCGAAAGCACAGACTCGGCAACGTAGGCGGCGTCAGCATCATATCCCCCTTGAAGAAGTGACCCAAGTGCCTGGAAATAATCCTCGCGCGCCAAGGCAACCACTCCCGCATCCGCCAGCAAGCGTCCCTTGGTTGGCTCTTGAATCTGTGACGCATCAGCATGCCAACGTAAACCTTCGGAAGGGCTGAAGTGGTGCCAACCCTGTTCCGCGGAAAGTGATTGGATCGCCTTGGAAAGGTGCTCGTTGGCCGCATCAAGATGGCCGGAGCGAAGATCGAACTTCGCCTGCAACCAATTTGACAAGGGGTCGTCCTTGGCCGAAAGGTCTAGCCAGTGCTTGGCCTCGGTGAATCGTCCATTGAAGTAGAGTGCCCATGCGATCTTCGACCCATCCGCCATCGGCAGGGGAGCATGCGCTTCGAGGGCAGCGAGCCATTCAGCAGGTGGCTGGGATGGTTGGATGTTGTTCTCTTCACTCGACTCGGATGGTGCGCCGAGAGTTCCTTCCACAGAAGCCTGCACCTCAAGGTTGATCAGTGACCGTAGGAGAGGGTCGCCAGCCGCCAAGGCGAGCGTTGCTGGATTTTTTTGCTCAAGCACTTGCGAAACCAGATTGCGCAAGTCACGTGCGGCTGAGTCCTTGCCTTGCTGATAGGCCTCGTAAAACAGGCGGATTCCCTCGATCGGGTCTTCCAATCTAGCCGCCCGCCAGGACTTCGCGGCGCCGGCCAGCCCCAGTGCATCGGCGGCCCCTGCGGCAGCTTCCTTTTCCACCCGCTCATACCAGGCCAGGCATTCCGGAAGGTCCGCAGAAGTCTTTGCCAACATCCATGCGGCCCACACGCTGCGCAGACGTCGGTCCGCCGCAGGCCATTCCAAGATGGCTTTCCAGATCGCGCGTGCTTCCTCGGTTTTTCCCAAGCCATGCAAACGCGCGCCTTCGGTGTAGTCGGCCACATCACCCGGAAATCCGGCCCCGAGCGGACGCTCGGCCAACTCAAGAGGAACATCGCCCTTGGTCGAAAATTCCATCAGCCCGACGTCGAGGACGCGCCCCAGCATTTCCTTTCGGACGGCTTCGTAGTGCTTCACACGTGCCTCGATTTCCGGCTGTGCCACACCTGCCGCACGCCACAAGTCCTGCAGCTCCTCCACTTCCAGCGGGATCTGCACCTCCAGCGATTGCTCCTCATTTCCAATTTCACCAGAAAACTTCCTTCCGGCCAGTTTCGCGAGTCCGCTCAAGAAGGAAAACGGAGGCACTCCGAGTGAGGACTGTGGAAGATCCAGAACCGTGTCCGGGAAAAACGGACCACAGGCAGGAGTGGGAGTGGAGCAGGCAATCCAGGCAGCGAGGCCGGGAACAATGCGAAGGTTCATGGAGAGAAGTGCCAGGCAATACGTGACGTTTTTCCAGCGCTTCTCAACCATCCAATTGGAATTTTTTTCCCGGGGTCGAGCCATGGCCAGACTTCCGCACGACGGATGAAATGCAGCCCGTCCTCACGACGCTCCACGCGATAGCTGCCGATGGCATCAGCGGCTTCCACCGGACTCGTCACCACGATGTGCGCCGGCAGTGGCGCGGGGAATTCACCATGATTGGCAAGAAACAGATCGCTGACCTTCTCCTGCGTTGCATCTTCCAGTACGACGGACATCGGACGTTCCTCACCCATTGCGACAAGCTGGAATGTCTGCCACGGCCAGTTCCGCCGATCCCCTTCGACTGGCAGTCGATACCAAATGACCGCATTCAATCCCGGCGGCGGATTCTGGTTCCACTCCCGGACCAGTCGCGCACTCTCGATCGGATCAGCGAGCGAGAACGAGCGTCGCGCCGGAACTTTTCCCTCCGTCGCGCGGTCTTCGGAAATCACTTCCATGACCTTGCCATCGGGGCCGAACCAAACCTCGCAGCCATAAGTGGCCATCGCCACACGAAACGGCACACCCAGGGATGAAGCGCGCTTCACTGCCGAACGGGTCGCCGCAGGATCGAAGAGGAGCACCGGCTCGTCCGGCGTCTTTGGCAGTTGCAGCGAATGGACCTGAAGCACATAGCCCGGCCTTCCAGCGACGAGCTTGGCGAACTCCGGTGAGTCAAGCCAGGACGGTAGAGTCGTCGGGATCACCGGCACGGGTCCGGCGGCTTTCTGAAGCGCCTCCAACAGGACAATGTAGCGGTCCAGACGCGACTGCGGGCAGTCGTAGTCGCACTGGATCTCCTTTGGCTTCAGCGTGGCAAGCTCGCGAATGACCACAGCCACCGCCTTGATCTGCTCCGTCGTCCACTCCAACTGCGAGGCGGATGCGCCGATGCGCACCACCACTCCACAGCCGGGGAAAGGCAACTGCTTTTTCACCGGCTGATCGATGCTGAAAGCCCTGCCGTTCCATCGGAGTTCTGCCGCCCGCACGTGAAGCGTCGCCACGCTACCCTCGGCCTGCCTGATCGCGGCCACCACCGCCGGCCGGTCCGGAGACTGCCACACGTATGCCTCGATCGCCGGAACCGTCTGAGGTGCCTTCCGGCATCCGGCGACCAGCAGCAACGTGAGCAAGAGATATTTCATGAGCCCATCATCGCGCGAACCGCATCCTCATCAATCACCGGCACCCCGAGCTGGATCGCCTTGTCGCGCTTCGATCCACCGCCTTCTCCTGCCACAACGAAGTGCGTCTTCGCGGACACCGAACCGGAAACCTTTCCGCCCTTTTCTTCGATCAGCCGCTTCATTTCATCGCGATCAATCGTGAGCGTTCCCGTCAGCACGAAGGTCTTCCCGGCCAGTGGCATCGCGGAAAGATCCACCTCGGCTGCGATTGGCAGGTAGTTGTCGGATACCGGATCAATCTTCTGTTTCTCCAAGTGCAAGACAAACTCACGGCCAACGGTAGAATTAAAGAAATCGCTTAGATTTTTGGCTGCAACTCCTCCGAGTTCAGGCGAAATTTGATACGCCGAGAGCTTTCCGTCTAATTCTTTGATCTTTGGATTAAGCTTCTCAAATTCTTTCTGGCGAAAAAGTTTTGTGTCCTCATCAATGATTTCGAATTTTGAGCTGATCGGATGTTTGATTTTCCAAGCTATTCCCAGCCCACGTTCAGCGATCTCAGACAGCAATTCAGAGCCGACTAAACTTTGCATGTTTTTGAAAAGTCGTGAAACCTCACGAGCTGTAGCTTCGCCAACTTGAGAAATGCCAAGACCATAGAGCCACTTTGATAGTGGCTTGTCAGTTTTTGAACTGTTAATTGAGTTAAGAAGTCGATTGGCGCGGTCTTCCCCGAATCGGCGTTCCTTTGTTTTCTTTCCCGAAGTGAGAGTGGCCGGATCTAGTAGCAATGTTGCTAGTGAATCTTTGCTTAGTTGGAAGAGATCCAGTGGTTTTGTTACCATCTTGGTTTCCACTAGCTTGCTGGCGACAGCTTCATCTAGGCCATCCAGATCAAGGGCTTTTCTGGAAGCGAAGTGCGTAAGTCGGGTAATGAGCTGAGCTGGGCATTCAAAGTTTAGACAATAGTGCGTGATGATTTCGCGCTGATCGGATTTTGGGCCAGAAAGGTTGGTCCGCTCCTCGATGGGTCCATGACATGTCGGGCACTCGCCTCTGAGATGTTCCATAACAGAAAATCGTTTGGAGGTTAATGAGCGATTTTCTGGTAGAGTTTTGATGATTTCTGGGATGATTTCCCCCGCCTTATGGACGACCACGATGTCCTCAATTTGGATATCTTTTTCGTCAATATAGCTTTGATTGTGCAAGGTTGCGCGGGAAACCGTGGATCCAGAAATGAGGACGGGCGAAAGCTCTGCGACGGGTGTGAGTTTTCCAGTTCGCCCGACTTGAATAGTAATGCCTTTTAGTCTGGTTTCTTTTTGCTCGGGAAGGAACTTGTAGGCGGCAGCCCAGCGTGGTGCGCGGGAGGTGAAACCGAGTGCCTCACGCTCAGCGCGCCTCAGCACCTTAATGACCGCTCCATCCGTTCCGTAGGCGAAGTGGTGGCGATCGACGTTGATCTTGGCCACGGCGATCAGCAGTTCCGCAAGGTTGTTGGCATTGAGGATCGGGAGATTCTGCGGTATGCCGAGTGTGCCCAGCAGATCGTGGAACTTGTGTTCCGTTTCCAGCGGCGGTCCTTCGTATGCGCCCAGTCCATGGGCTAGGAAGTCGAGGCGGCGCTGGGCGACGATCTTTGGGTCTAGCAACTTCAGTGTTCCTGCTGCGGAATTGCGGGGATTCGCAAAGGTGGGGAGACCTGCTTCATCACGCTCGGCATTGAGCGAGGCAAAGGTTTCGTTCGGCATGAAGATTTCGCCACGGATTTCGAGCAGAGACGGATATGGAGCGGGAAGCTCCAGCGGGATGTTGCGGATGGTACGGACGTTGTGGGTAACATCGTCGCCGGTCTGGCCGTCGCCGCGAGTAGCGGCGTAGGCGAGTTTTCCATCGCGGTAGAGCAGGGAAACGGCGACCCCATCGATCTTCGGCTCGATGGTCACAGCAATTTCCTCACGTCTCAGGGATTTCTGTAGTCGTTGGTAGAATTCGATTAGCTCCTGCTCGCGATTTAACTCCTTGTTCGGATGCTCCATTCGGATTTTGTCCATGGCATCGTCGCTCAACTCGAAAACATCGTCGATGCTAAGCATCGGAACGGCGTGCTGGATCTGTTGGAAGCCGTCGATGGGGTTGCCGCCGACACGGAGGGTGGGAGAGTTCGGGTCGTAGAACTCGGGATGTTTTTTTTCCAGCTCCTCCAGTTCGCGGAAGAGTTTGTCGTATTCTTCGTCAGAGACTTCCGGAGCCGCCTTGTTGTAGTAAAGGAAGTTATGGTGATTGAGTGAGGTTCGGAGTTCTAGGATACGCGCCTCCGGGCTAGGAGGCTTGGAAATGGAAAACAAATCAAGCTCGTCCATGGGAGAGGAATCTAGAGGCGACTTTTAAGGTGGTAGTCTGCTGAGATGGCGCTGGGCTGCAGAATGTCATGCAACAAACTGCTTCCAGTGCTCTTCTGAAATGATGGATATACCGCTGTGAGTCTCATCGCGCAATTCTCTGGCTCTTTCGATTTTGCGTCCATAGTTGGTGGTGGCCCAGTCTCGACTTGCGAAAATTCCTATCACCAAATAGTGAGTTTTTACTGTGGGTGCCGAACTAGTTGGGATTCCACCGAGCTTGGAAATCGTTTCTTCGACCTTCTGTCGCGTGCCGTAGGCAAACCGACCTGTAACGACAAAGTTTCGTTCTGGAAAAATGATTGGATCAGGAAGTGGGGTGTCTAGCGGAAGCGAAGTTGAATAGGTCTCACCCGGATCAGCTTCATTGAAGTGACCACAGAGATTCTCCATCACGGCCTTGAGTTCGCTACGCTCGTCGTCGTCACAATGGCCATCGGCAAAAATGCGCTTAATACGTGCTAGAATGTAAGTGAATGGCCAAACTGGCTCGTATGCGGCAAACTTCTGAACGTAA
>JANOKL010000613.1:0-12111 GCA_031419215.1 Luteolibacter sp.
CACATGGCGCAGCGCGCGGTAGAGATCGACCGGCGAGCGATGGAACGGCGTGGAGAAACGCTGGCTCGGGACGAACTGGAAAATGTCTCCGGCAGCGATGTATTCCTTTCCGGCGAGTACCATGGCCTCGTATTCGGCCTGCGTGGTGTTGCTCTGTGCATCGACTGCTTCGATCGGACGCAGACCATTGAGGGCCGGAACATGCAGAGGGCGGTTGAGCATTTCCACGATCGCGGCGATGCGGCCCCGGGCGTCGGTGTAGGCTTCCTCCAGGCTGGTGTGTTCGGCGGGAAAGGCGTTCGCGACGATCTGGAGCCGGTGCAGCTTTTGATCGAAGACGATGATCGTGTCCGCGAGCATGAAGACGGCGTCGGGGATGCCGAGTTCGTCTTTCGGAGCAGGTCCAATGGTCGGCTCGAACTGCCGGATGGCGTCGTACGACATGTAGCCGAGAAGGCCCCCGCAGAACGGCGGGAGGTTGCCATGGCGGACCGGCTTGAAGGGGGCCATTTCGCGCTCCAGCGCGGCGAGCACATCGTCCTCGGCGGTGAAGGTGCGGGTGGCGAGTCCCGAGCGGACGGTGATTTCCTTGCCACGGGCCTCGTAAACGCGTCGCGGGTTGGTGCCGAGGATCGACCATCGACCGCTTTTGTCCGTACTTTCGGCACTTTCCAAAAGGAACGCATGCCGGCTGTCGCGCACCTTGAGGTAGGCGGACAGCGGGGTTTCGAAATCGGCCGCGAGCTGGGTGTAAACGGGAATGACGTTCCCCTTTCCTGCCAGCTCGGCAAAGGCTTCGAATGACGGCTCAACCGGGATGGAATTCACGACGCGCGGAGCATGGCGGGAACCGTCCGGAGGGCAAGCGAGGATTGCCTCAGGGCTTTTCCGGTTTCGGAGGCTCGGGAGCGTCGAAGGAAACATCGCCCATCACCGCGCCGCTGAGCTGGTTCGACTTGTAGGCCGCGGCAGGCAGGCCTTTTTCCAGCACAATCGAAGGCGTGGTGCCGGACTGGATGGTGTTGCCGGTGATTGCGACCTTCGAGGCCGGCAAACGCACGACCAGACCGCCGAGGAAATTTCCGGTAAACGCGTTTCCACGAGCCTCTCCCGACGCCGCGCTGGCGAGGACGATGCCGAACTCACGGTTCGCCTTGAGTTGATTTTCGCTGACGGTGACGGCGGAGGTTTTCCCGTCGATCTGGATGCCGTTGCGGCTGTTGCCTTCGCAGCGATTGCCGGTCAGCGAACCGCCTGCTCCGTCCCAGAGATCGAGTCCATGCTCGAAGTTCCCGACTGCTTCCGACTCGCGGACGTCCAGCACCGAACCGGCCCCGCTGGCGGACGCGCCGTCCCAGCCGTTTCCAGAAAAGCGACAGCGCAGGGCGGTCGCCTTCGCTCCGCCGATTACGTCCAGCCCATGTCCGGCTCCATCGAGGAAATGACAGTCCGTGAAGGCCACGTCGCCGCCTTTCACCAATCCGACCGCGAAACGCTCGGTCCCGGGATCGAGCAGTCGGTGACGGAACGTGATGCCGGTGACGCGCACGCCCTTTGCCCCAGGGCCAAAGGAAATGACCGCGCTGGCGTCCGCAGGGCAGTCGATGATCGTTTTCCCCGAGCCCGCGCCTTGGAGTTCCAGCGGCTTGTCGATGATCAGCGGTCCCTGCCACTGACCGGCCTCGATCACGATACGATCGCGCTCGTTGGCTTTGGCGATGGCCTCGGCTGGCGTCGCGAAATCCCCCGGCACGCGCAGGCTGCGCGAGTAGGACGACATTTTTTCCAGAAGCGTGGCGATCTCCTTGTCGGCCGGAGCCAGCACGGCGGCCTCACGCAGGAACTCCAGCGCCTGCTGGTTGAAATTTCCCTGATCGAGCGCCTTGGCTTTTGTGAAAAGATCCAGCGCCTTCGCCAGATCCATCTCCGCCTTCTTCTTGCCCGCTGTGGCCTCGGCCAGAATCGTCGTCGCCTCGGACTGGCCGGGAAAACTTTTGAGAATCGCCTCCGACTCTTTGATCGCAGACACCCAGTCGCGCGCGTCCAGCTTCACCTTCGCCTCGGTCACCGCCAGGCGGATCTTATCAGCGGACCTCGAACGCTCGATCCGACCGCGCATTTCTATTGCACCAGGATCACCGGGAAATTTCGAAAGCACCTGCTCGACCGCCTTTTGCGCATCGTCCAAGCGATTCGACTCCAGGGCCGCCAGCGCCTCGCCGCTCCAGTAACCGAGGAACTGCTTCTGCTCTTCGTCCATGCCCGCCTCGATGCTGCGTCGACCCATGTCGACGATCTCGGAATCCGGGGCCAGTTTTGCGATTTCCTCGAACGACTCCCGCGCTTCCTGCCACCGACGATTCTCGATGAAAATGGCACCCTGACGTTCCAGAAAAGCGATGCGGCCCTTCAACTGGAGCTGCTTGTCTTCCTCCATCCGCAAGTAAAGATACCCCCCACCGATTGCGGCCAGCAGGAGCACCAGCGACCACACCAGCAAGCGGGCGGTGCCGCCGCGCTTGACGATTTCCGGGGCGGCTTCGGCCGAGGGAATCAGTTCGGTGGCAGCGGGTGGTGGCTCCGGCACGAGCTCCGGAGGAGACTCCGGTGTCGGCGGGATTTCAGGAATCTCCAGGTGCTCGCGGATGGCCGCCAGCGCGCGATCAAACTCCTCCAGCCCGCTCTGATAACGAACCGCCAGCGCCTCATTCGGCGCGGATCTCACGAAGTCGGCGATGCGTTCACGAGCTTCCCGAAACTCCGCCAAATGCGCGGCAGGATCATCATTCGGCCCCAGGCCGAGAATCTTTCGGGCGTCTTCCAGCGTCATCGCGGCGGGACGCTAGCAACGGACCCCTCTGTGGGAAAGCGTTCGTTTTTCCGTGGCGGCCCTTTCCAAGGGCCATGCCTCTTAGCCAGGAAATGGCTCGGCCCTTGGAAATGGCTGCCACTAGACAAAGCGTTGCACGATCGGCATGCGACGCCCAATACCGAAGGCCTTGGTGGTGACGCGGAGGCCCGGCGCGGCTTGCTGGCGTTTCCACTCGTTGAGGTCCACACGACGCTGGATCCAGCGCACGGTCGATTCCTCGAAGCCATTCGCAATGATCTCGTCGGCGGAGAGGTGCTGCTCGACGTATTGCTCAAGGATGGCATCGAGGATTTCATACGGCGGCAGCGTGTCCTGGTCCTTCTGATCCGGCCGCAGCTCGGCGCTGGGGGGCTTGTCGATGGTGCTCCAGGGGATGATTTCACGCTCGCGGTTGATCCAGCGCGAGACCTCGTAAACGCGGATTTTCGGCAGGTCGGAAATGACCGCCAGGCCGCCGCACATGTCGCCGTAGATCGTGCAGTAGCCGACGGCCAGCTCGCTCTTGTTGCCGGTGGTGAGAAGGAGATGGCCGAACTTGTTCGAGAGCGACATCAGGAACAGCCCGCGGATGCGCGCCTGCATGTTCTCCTCGGTGACGTCCTCTTTCAGATCGCCGAAGATGGGTTTCATCGAGGTCTTCACCGCGTCAAAGACGGTTTGGATCGGCACGGTTTCACAGCGGATGCCGAGGTGCTTGGCGAGGGCAATCGAGTCATCGACCGAGCCCGACGACGAGAATCCACTCGGCATGGTGAGGCCGTGGACATTTTCCGGCCCGAGCGCATCGGCCGCGATCACGGCTGTTAGAGCCGAGTCGATCCCACCGCTGAGGCCGAGGCAGACCGAGCTGAAGCCGCACTTCGTCACGTAGTCGCGCAGGCCGAGGACGAGGGCGCGGTAGAGGTCCTCGGAAGCATTCGAAACGAGCGGCGAAGCTTCCGTTTTCGAAAGCGTATCGACCACCACGCAGGATTCCACGAAACCACCGAGCTGGACCAGCACCCGGCCATCGGCGGCGACGGCGAGCGAGTGGCCATCGAAGACGAGTTGGTCGTTGCCACCGATGGAGTTGCAATAGACCACCGGCACGCCGTGCTCGCGGGCTACGTCGGCGATCATCATGCGGCGGGTCTGGGGCTTTCCGGAATGGAAGGGCGAGGCGCTGAGATTGAGGATCAGGTCCGCGCCCTGATCACGCAGCTCGGCGACGGGGTCGCGTTCGTAGAGCGGACGCTGAAGGTAGTCTTCGGTCCAGATGTCCTCGCAGATCGTCAGACCGATGCGGTGTCCGTTCCACTCGATGACCTCGCAGCTTTTCCCGGCTTCGAAATAGCGGCGCTCGTCGAAGACATCGTAGGTCGGCAGCAGGGTCTTCCACACCTTGTGACGGATCGCGCCGTTCTCCAACCACGCGGCGGCATTGCGAAAAGGCTTTCCGGGGCCTGGATCGGAGTTGTGGTCGACGTAGCCCACGACGAGCGGCACCTCACGGATTTCCTCGGCCTGGTAGTCGAGCGCTTGCAGACACTTCGGCACGAACTGGGACTTGAAGACGAGGTCGCGCGGCGGGTAGCCGACCAGCGACATCTCCGGCGTCAGCACCAGCTCGGCACCGGCATCCAGGCACTCGCGATACGCGGCCATCAGGCGTTTCACGTTTCCGGGAAAGTCCCCGACGACCGCGTTGATCTGGGCGATGCCAATCTTCATGCCGAACGGTGTACGGGATCAGGGATCTCGGCAAGCGCCGGGGGCTTCGCGGCGTTCGGCCGACCGGAAGGCGTGACAAATTCGTTTCACAAGTTTTTTAGCAGGATCGGGCCGTCAACGCATGCTCTGGCTGATGAAGTTTCTTTCGCTCTCACGACTCTTGCCTGCATGGATCGGTTTCTTGCTGGCTCTGGCTGGGTTCGCTCCCGCAAATGCAGAGCCCGCAGCTCCCGCGAAAGTTCTGTCGCTGACCGAGACTCTGACCACCTCGGGCTTCAAATCGTTTTCCGAGATCCTGACTGCGTCTGGCTTGCTCACCGAGCTTGGCGAAACCGCTTATACCTGCTTCGCACCGACCGACGAAGCCATCGCCGCGATGCCTCCAGCCGATCTGAAAGCTCTGCGGGACAATCCGAAAAGCGAGACCACCCTGCGCTGGGTGAAGTACCATTTCATCAAATCCGAGGTTTGCAAAAAGTCCGATTTCGGGATCGTCCGCGAGATCATCACGTGGTCCGCCCTGCCGAGCTACCTTTCCATCACTCCGACAAGGATGTGGCTCAACGATGACTCGACCTTGGTGAAATTCGACCTGCCTGCCAAGAACGGCATCATCCACGGGATCTCAAAGGCCCTGGATCCACGCAGCTACATGCGCGAGGACGACAAGAAGAAGAAGTGATTTGATTCCGATCCAATCGGAAGTGTCACGAATTCGTCACGAAGAGCCACTTCTTGATAAAAGGGGACGATCTAGCGTTCCGTTCCGCTGCGGGTTGCCTGCGGCTGTCAGCGCCCGTCATGGCTCCTTTCCCCACTCAAAACGCAGCAGTTCCGGTTCTTGCGACGAATTCGTGCGCAGGCACGAAGCTGAGCCTCCATCTCAGGATCACGGCCGCGTGGCTGATGCTGGTGATGGCTTTCCAACCCTGCCTTCTGGGTGCACCCGTCCTGGAGATCCTCAACCCGCAAGCCACCTCCAGGCAGGGCCCTTTCGTTTGGAATCCGTCTTTTAAGTCGAAGAACTCGAACACATGGATGAAGCCGGCCAGCACCCGGCGGGCTTCCGACCTTTATCAGGCGTGGCTCCAGAGTCCCGCCCCCACCCGACCCGCATTCAGCTTGCAGACCCCGCTGGTCGACTTGGCAGGCCTGCCCATCGCACCTCCGGATGGCATCCCCGTGGCCACCCCTGGCGGCGCTCCCGTAGCCATGCTTCCTAATGGTCAGTGTGAGCTGGTAGGCGAGATCTCGGACGCGGCCTCACTGGATCCCATCGCCGGAGCCATCGTCGATGCGATCGGGACGGGAAAAACGACCGACACAGATTCGAAAGGCCGTTTCAAGTTCACCGGACTGCCGCCTGGAACCTACACCTTGGAAGCGAGCAAGCTCGGATACTTCGCCGAAACCGGCTCCGTGACCCTTGTGGCCGGGCAAGTGGCGGAGCTTCGAGTCGGACTCCGCAGCAAGCCTGCCGATGATGGCTCGCAGGAATACACTCTCGAGGAGGAAACCCTCATCGGTGAATATCAGGGAGAAATCGCCGGAGCACTCGGCCTGAACCTAGACGCAGACACACCCGTCCTGAGTTCTGGGGTCAACCGCGATGACTTTGCCAAAACCAACGTCGGAGATGCCGGTCAGGCCGTTGGCAAAGTCTCGGGAGCCAACATCGTCGATGGCAAGTATGCCGTCGTCCGCGGGCTCGCGGACCGCTACGTGACCACCACCTTCAATGGCGCACAAATCTCCTCCGCCGATCCTTCGAGAAAGGCCGTTCAGTTGGACCTTTTCCCCACCAACGTCATCGAAGCCATCAACGTCGCCAAGACCTTCTCCCCCGAGCTTTCGGCGGACTTCGGCGGTGCCGCGATCGACATCGTCACCCGTGCCTTCCCGGAAAAGCAGCTCATCAGCTTTAAGGCGAAGTATGAGATCAACTCCAATCTCAAGGACAAGATCTACGTCCATCCAGGCGGCGATCTTGGCTTCATGGGGAAACCGAGGCCCGGTCTCCCACCCGTTCTGGAAACCACGAATCCGGCAACAGGCAAGCCGCTGTTTCTCCCAACTCCCACCACCACCCCACAGGACCTGAAGGACAGGATGACCCAGCTTCATCAGTCCCAGAGCCTGCTCCCTGTCCTGGACGATGCGGAGAACGGAGTCTCCTACGGCCTCACTTTCGGACAGACCTTCAAGCTGCCAAACGACATGAAACTTGGGGTCATGGCCGCCTTTGCCCAGTCCTCGGGAGACAGCAATAATACCTCTGACATCAACAACCAGAACCGCAGCTACATCCGGGACGATTATGAACGCGGAGTCGAACTCTCCGGCTTCCTTTCGGCTGCTCTGGAAATCAACGATCTGAACAAAGTCCAGTTCACCTATTTCAACAAGCACGCCGCCAAGGACACCGTCACTCAAGGACGACGGGTCACGGGAGGTCCCCTCGAACTCGGTAACCTCGTCAATTATGGTAATACCCCGATCGTTCGCGACACCTACGGCGCGGATGCCATCTATTACCGCGAATTCTGGGACATCGGCACGGTGGTCCGAGATCTCGAAATCTTCCAAACCAAGGGCACCCACAAGTTCTCCGAAGATGGAGCCTCCATCACTTGGGCGGTCACCGACAGCAGCTCGGCAGAACTGCGGCCCCACTCCTCTCACTTCGAATACGGACTTCTGGATTTCTCTGCGAAGGCACTTCAGCCCTATGTCGACGCTGCCAACGTTCGTCTTGATCAGATCGTGAAGGAGAATGCAGCCTTCCTTGGTTTGGATCCCGCCACCGCCACCTGGGCCAATTCACGTGCTGCAGTAGCAGCCTTACTTGGCGAAGAGACTGCTGCAACGATTGAGACAAACGCCGGTCTTCCCGTCGTCAACGGGAACCTGCAGCCAATTAAGACCATCTTCCCAGTCAGCGGAATCGTCGGACAAAACGAACGCACCCTCACCGCCTTCCGCCGCACGGACAGCACCGAGGAGGACGCCTCGCATCGCCAACTCGGAGGCACCATTCCATTTCATTTTGGAGACCCCTCCGAAAAGCGGTTCTTTGAGTTGAGTCTCGGTGGCTCAAAACTAAGGAAGACCCGGGACGTGAAGGCACGTGTTTATGGCTTGGTCACCGCAGAGACGAACGGCAACTTTGCGTTTCCTAACAGCTTGGGTGGGATTGACAACGAACTCGCCAACGACCCATCGGGCTTGTCTGACTATTTCACCGGTGACATCACTACAGGTCCTTACTATGGTTATGCAGTTGGCGATGGAGGCGTCGAGAACATCGATACCATCCTGAATCAGGACTCTCTCTACGTCAGCGGCAAGCTCCAGCTCGGAGACTTCTTCGTCGCAGGCGGAATCCGCCAGGAAAAGGAGAGCTACCAAATCGACGTCGCCTCGGCCCCTCTCATCCCATTCACGGATGCCCAAGTGGATATTCTGGGATGGGAGAAGCGGGATGACCAAGAGGCTATCCTTCCCTCATTCACTACGGGCACATCTCTTTTCGAGAAGGCGCTCGATGTGCTGTTCGCGTGGTCGGTCACCATCGCCCGTCCGACGTTCTGGGAATTCCTGCCGACCACTTCCGTGGATCAGTCTTCAGGCATCACCCGAAGCGGGAATGTCGAACTCGACAAAACCACGATCCACAATTTCGACCTCGCGACGACACTCCGCCCGGCAGAGAACGTCACTCTCAGAACCAGCCTCTTTCACAAGAAGCTCGAACGCCCACTGGTCCAAATCTTCAACGGTAGCGGAATCGCTTACCGGGATAGCATTCTGGATGCCTCCGGGCAGACCCTCGAATACGACGCCACGATCAACGGCTTAGAAATCGAAGCGGACATCACCAAGCTCGGCCCTTTCTCCCTGCGCGGGAACTTCACCTACATCGACGCGGTGCTGAACTACTATTTCGACGGAGGCGGTACGGTATCGCCTGTTCAAAGCCAGCTCCCATTTCAGCCTTCGATCATTGCCAATGCGACTCTCGGTTATGAATACGAGCCTTGGAATTTCTCGGCCTACCTCACTTACAATTACACCGGAGCTTACCCGACCATCCTCAAGGCAAACGAGCGAGACTCCGAGGTCACAAGGCTTGCAAACAGCACCTTCGATCTTGTGCTCGCCAAGAAACTTGTGATTGAAGACGTCAACTACACGGTCCGCTGCGGAGTGAAAAACCTTCTCAGTGCGGAGGACACCTACAAATACGATGGTAGAACCTTCAGTAACAACAACATCGGACGCACTTACTTTCTTGAGGCTGAAATTTCCTTCTGAAACCAGGGTGCATCCGCTGCTTTCTTGGATCAAAATGGCGGTTCGTCTGTAGATCTTATCTCAGCAGAATATTCGTTTTTGAGGCGGTGACGGAGCTGTCACCCGGTAGCTTGAAGCTGTGTTTACACCCCACCAGAAAATCTTCGCCTGCATCCTTATAATCAACGATTTACACCGTTAAAATCACCATCATTCAGTCACGGTATTGTCACACAATTTGGCATCACAAAGTGAGAGCCTCCCATTCAGGGTGTTTACGAAAGGTTGATTAATTCAACCACCACTACCCAAGCCAAGATCATCTCACTCATGAAACCAAAAAATAGCCAATTCAAGGCCTTCCTCGGACTGACCTCCGTCGTGCTCTGCTGCACCGCCAGCGCTGCACAGATCGACGTCGTCGGCACTCTCACTGCCATCAACGGCACCAACACACCCGTTGGCACCCAAGGCGCACGCGTCCTCACCAGCAGCCAAACTTGGACGGCAAACAACGAGTATTTCCTGACCGACCGCGTCTTCATCCCGAATGGCCTCACCCTCACCATCGAGCCCGGCACCAGGATCTACGGCTCGATCGACGATCTTGGAACAGGAAGCAGAACTGACGACAAGGTCGGCTCGCTTGTTGCAGCCCGTGGAGGCCGTTTGGTGGCTGAAGGCACTGCCGCCGCGCCAATTATTTTCAGCTCAGTCAAAGACTGGGAATCCCAAGGCTCGAATGTAGATTCCCCATTTGACACCGATGCCGTCGATGGCCCGGCTCCGACTGCTGCCGATGGCGGCCAGTGGGGCGGCGTTGTCCTCCTCGGAAACGCCTACGTCTGCCACCTCGAAACAGGAACAACGGGTGTTAATCAGGGGAACGCTGAAGTCGAAGGCTTCGTGCCACTTTCCACCGGCAACGTCGACACCGATGCTTTCGCCGACGCCATCGAATTTGGATTCGATGCGACCTTCCCCCGTGATGACAACGATGACAGTGGTGTCCTCCGCTACGTTTCCATTCGCCATGGCGGCTACGAGTTCGCTGCGGGTCGCGAAATCAACGGTCTCACCCTCGCAGGTGTCGGAGCCGGCACGGTGGTCGACCACATCGAGGTTTTCGCCAACCAGGACGACGGCATCGAGTTCTTCGGCGGCACCGTCAGCACCAGCTACCTCTGCCTCGCATACAACCAGGACGACAACTTCGACTTCGACAGCGGCCACACCGGCAATCACCAGTTCTTGTTTTCCGTCGCCAATCCTGGCTTTGCGGACGGCGGATTCGAAGCTGACGGCATTGAGAGCGTCCTGGCCAGCTCTGCATCCTATGCAGCAGCTTTCACTACTTTGACCCCTATCGCAAGCCGCACAGTGGGGAGCGGCATTACCTTGTCCAAGCCACGAATGTTCAATGCGACCATCGTTGGACCAGGTCGGGACAGGACCGTCTCCTCCATCGCACAGAACTTTGGCCAAGTGCTCACTGAAAAGGGCAACCACGGGTTCATTTTTGACGACTACTTCAACGGCGAGCTTTACAATTCGGTGATTGATGATTTCGCCCAAGACCTCGCCTTCTTCCGCGACGGTGATCTCTCCACAGGTGCTACAGCGCGAGTCGCCAACAACACCATTGGTCGGTTCGGATCAGCCTTGAACAGGCAGGTTGAGACCGCCACCGCCGCAGGGACTATCACCACGGCTGGGAATGTCGGCGTAACCGTGACGGGAGCACTCGTCACCGGGAGTCCGTTGACAGTCAACGTGGCAGCAGCGCTTAACGACTCCGCTGCGACATGGGCAGGCAAGGTGCGCACAGCATTGTTGGCGCTTCCAGCCATCACCACCAATTACGTTGTTGAGGGCTCGGGCACTGCGATCATTCTCACCACTGTCGCGACTCCAGGATCCAATGATACATCGCTCAATATTGCACTCGCCAACGGCACCGGGCCTGCCTCGGTTGGTGTTACAGCAGCAGCGACCAGCTCGAATACGATTCTGGGAGGTTCCAGTGTCACCACGTCATCGGCTCCTACCTACATCACCGGCACGAACTCACTGAATTTGTTCATGACCGCCGTCGGCGCTGCGACAGACTCGAACTCCGCAGTGAACCAGGATCCGCTCTACACAACCTATACCCGTAGTAGCGGCGTCCTGACTGCCTTCGACCCACGCCCGGCCTCGGGATCCCCGCTGCTCAAGGCGAACGGTGCCACCCTGATTTCAGGTGCCCCAGTGCCTACCAGCTATCGTGGTGCATTCGGAAATGAAAACTGGGCCGCTGGCTGGACAAAGCTCTCCACGAGCGGTGTCCTTCTGCCTGCTGCTTCAGCCGCCGATGCCGACGGTGACGGAATCACCGACGCAGTCGAAACTGCCAACAGCGCCCTCGGATTCAACTCCGCAGTCAGCGATGCCAACACCGTCCTGGGAACGCTCAAGACCACCGCGCAG
The DNA here is from genome assembly GCA_031419215.1 of Luteolibacter sp. Classification (GTDB taxonomy): domain Bacteria; phylum Verrucomicrobiota; class Verrucomicrobiia; order Verrucomicrobiales; family Akkermansiaceae; genus Luteolibacter. The sequence continues at coordinate 11,345 of JANOKL010000613.1, forward strand.
TTCAACACGAACTTCACGGCCGGCCAGACCAGCGTGACCAGCAACCCATCCGCCTTCAGCCTCTACACGGCAGCCACCATCCTGGACGTCCGCTCGGTCGGCCAGGTCGTGGTCGCTGCTCCAGCTGGCCCAGGCAATGTGACCCTCACCCTGCCAGTCGAGAAGTCCACCGGACTCACGACCTGGGAAGGTGCTGGTAACATGACGCTGTCGATTCCAAAGACGGTCGATAAGGAGTTCTACCGCATCACCATCCCGGAATAAGGCCCTCGGCCTATTTGACGAAACTGTCACACGGGGGGCATCGGCAAACGCCGGTGCCCCCTCTTTTGTGTCCCGGCAACGCCAACCATGCGACCTTTCATCCCCATTTTCATCGTGGCCACCTCCCTGGCCGCCAGTGCCCAGGAGGCGAAACCCACGCCGACTGAAGAGCTGCGTGTTTCCGTCCGCGAATGGGTGGAAACCATGCGCAAGATCCAGGTCGAGGAGAACGACTGGACCCGCGATCAGGAGGTTCTCCGCAACTACAAGGAAGGCCTCGAAAAGGAAATCGAGGACCTCAAGGAACAAATCGCCGCCGCCAGGGTGCGCAAGGAAGGTAGCGATCAGGCGACCCTGGAAAAAACCACCGCCCGTGACAAGCTGGCCGCCGCCAAGCAGGAACTCGTCGGCAGGCTCCATGGAATCGAGGAATTCGTCCTCCAGAAGACCCGATCCTTCCCAGATCCGCTGCTGAAGGACCCGAAGATGGTCCAGAGCATGGA
>JANOKL010000614.1:0-17137 GCA_031419215.1 Luteolibacter sp.
AAACCTGGGCCGCCGCCAATCTTCCAGACGCCAAGCGCACCGCCTTCACCGAGGAACCCGCCTGCGTGATGGAGGTCACCCAGGGTCGCGCGGATGCCTTCATCTACGACCAGCTTAGTATTTACCGCTACAACAAGACGAACCCCGAAACCACCCGCGCGCTGCTGAAGCCCTTCATCGAGGAGTCCTGGGCCCTCGGCATCGGTAAAGGCAACGACGCTCTCAAGAATCAGGTCAACACCTTCATCGAAAAGTTCCGCAAGGATGGTGGCTTCGAGAAACTCGGCAGCCGCTACCTTGACGATGAGAAGAAGTTCCTCGAATCCCAGGGAATCCCCTTCATTCTGAGGTAATGGGCTTCGTCATTCGTCATTTCTCCTCCGTGCTTTCTTCCCGCCGCCTCCTCAACCTCATCGCCGCCCTGCTGATCCTCGGCGTCTTCGCGTGGTTGTGCGTTTCTATTTTCAGCAGCCTAAAGGATGGAGACTGGAACTGGACCCGGCCTTGGGAGTTCCGTGAACTGCTGCTGCGCGGCTGGCGGACCACGGTCCTGCTCTCGCTCGGGGCGCTGATTGGCAGCACACTGGTGGGCCTGCTCCTTCTCTTCGGCCAGCGCTGCGGACTGCCAGTGGTGAAATGGACCTGCCGATTGTTCCTGGAATTTGTCCGTGAGACCCCTTTGCTGGTGCAGCTCCTCGTCGGCTATTTCGTGATCTTTGCGCCGCTGCTTTCCCGGACCTTCGAAGGCTGGGGTTGGAACGACAAGCTCGTCATTGGCGTGATCCTGCTCTCACTTTTCCAAGGGGCCTATCTCGGGGAAATCCTCCGTGGCGGGGTTGACAGCATTCCTCGAGCGCAGTGGGACTCGGCCCGTGCTGTCGGCTTCACGCCGTTTCAGATCCAGCGATACGTGATCTTCCCACAGGCGCTTCGACGCGTCCTGCCCGCCCTCGCCGGACAGTTCGTTTCCCTCATCAAGGACTCGTCGCTGCTCAGCGTGATCGGCGTGCAGGAGTTCGCCTATCAAGCCAAGGCCTACACTTCCCAAACCTACGGCGGGCTGGAAGCTTACGTCCCCCTTGCCCTCGGCTACCTGGCTCTAACAGCTCCCATCGCCTTCCTTTCCCACCGCCTCGAACGACGCTTCCGCCATGAAACTTAGCGTCAACTCACTCAGCAAACGCTACGGCGACCACACAGCGCTCCAGGATCTCTCGCTGGAAGTGCCGGAGGCCCGCGTGCTCTGCCTGATCGGTCCATCCGGTGGAGGAAAGAGCACCTTCCTCCGCCTGCTCGGCGGCTTGGAAACTCCCACCTCCGGCCACATCAGCCTGCTTGGTGAAGCCCTTCCCGAAAGTGCCGAGGGCCTGCTCGCGCACCGACGTCGAAACGGATTCCTTTTTCAGCAATTCAACCTCTTCCCGCATCTCACCGCGCTAAGAAACCTCACACTGCCCTTGGAAAAAGTCCACGGTCTGAGCGCCGACGCCGCACTCTCGGCCGCCAGGACCGCACTCGATCGCTTCGGCCTCATCGACCACGCCAACAAGCTCCCAGCCCAGCTTTCCGGCGGTCAGCAGCAACGCGTCGGCATCGCCCGCGCCATCGCCGCCGGACCGCGCATCCTGTTTCTTGATGAGCCCACCTCGGCCCTCGATCCCGAGATGACAGCGGAGGTTCTTGAGCTGATCCAGGAACTCGCCGCCGAGGGCCAGAACATCATCCTCAGCACCCACGAGATGGGCTTCGCCCGCGCCGTCGCCGACCACGTGGCCTTCCTCGCCGCCGGCCACATCGAGGAAAGCGGACCACCGACGCAGGTTTTCGGGAATCCCAGCTCTGCGCTATGCCAGAGGTTCCTTTCCCGTGTGATGCGGTATTAGGAAATTCATTCCCTCTAATCTCCATCGACCGGATTCACGACCGACTTGAATCCGAAACTGAGGAAGTCCTTCGTGTTTCGTGTGTAAAACGTGGTGACCCCGTGCTGCCTCAAGGTCACCGCCAGCACTCGATCAAAAATGTGTGAGGACTTTGACTTCTCCTTGGAAAATCCCTTCATCAGGGCCTGCCAGAACGTCGTTTCGTAGGCACAGTGCTGTACCCCTGAATCCTGACGGAGAAATTCGATCTGCCGGAGAGCCTGCCGATGATCGAGCGGACGTTCCAGAATTCTGGCGTTTCTCAAGCCTCGATAGAACTCGAACAGGACCTGATCACTCAGGATCCACTTCTGGGGTTCCTGCAGCATCGATTCGTAAATTCCTTTGGCGGCCACGTGCTCGGCGCAACCCGAATTGACGGCATAGATCAGGATGTTGGTATCGAGGCTATTCATAAAACGCCTCCCGCATGTCCTCGGCGCCGATGAGGCAACGCCCGGCATCCACCGTGGGAACTTCAGGTTTCACTCGCGGCACTTCAGGAATTCGCTCCAACCAGCTTTCGGTTGCCCGGCGCACGATTTCACTGACCGGTAGATCGACCCGCTTGGCTACCCGCCGCATGCGCGCCATCAGCGGGTCGGGAAATAAAATTTGCAGCTTTTGCATGGCTCCATCTAATCCATGGATAATGCGTTGTCAAATTCCGATCACGAAACAAGGATCTTCTGACTTCAAATGTTCGACGTTCCGCGTTTGATGTTCAAATCTTCGCAATGCCCTTGGCTCGAATCGAATCCGTCGACACCGCGTTCCAGCGCGTGGAGGTGTGGAAGTCCGAAATGGAATCGGAGTTCCGCGTCGAGGGCGCGATCCACGCCTGGTGGCATCAAAAGCGGTTTCTAACAGGTCTGGCCTGGGACAACCTGGCGGCAGGTGCCTTGCTCCGCCCCGGAGGACCACCGCGCTCGATCCTCATGCTCGGGCTGGCCGGCGGCACCGCCTTCCGCATCCTCCGCCATCTGCTTCCTGAGGTGGAACTCACCGCCATCGACATTGATCAGGGCATCGTCGAACTCGCACGCCGCCACATGGACCTCGACTCCAACCGGATCGAGATCCACTACGCCGATGCCTACGACTGGCTGCGCACGAACAAGCGTCGTTTCGATGTGGTGATCGATGACATTTATCTGGCTGGAAAGACCGACGTCTTCCGTCCTCATGCCTGGGACAAGAGCCAGCTCGAAACCCTGCGTCGCGCCGTGGCCCCCGGAGGTCTGCTGACGGCCAACCTGGTCACCGGCAAAGGACACCGCGCGATGCAGTCGCACTCCCGGAGCGTCCTCAAGTCTGCCTTCCCGATGGTCCGCAGCGTGGTCACGCCGTTGAGTCTGAATGAAACGCTGGTGGCCGGTGACGACGTGCTTTCCGGCTGCTATCTCTATCCATGGTTGGAAAAATTTCCCGAACGCCGCGACCGCGCACTTTGGGAAAACATCCGTGTGAAGAAACTCTGACGCTCTCTCTCCATTTCGAATCTCAGATTTAGAATTTCGTGCTTTCCACCCCGATGTCCGATCCCGTTCACGAGCTTTACCAGTCCCTCGTTTATCCCTCGATGAGTCACCCGTCGACCGATCCGGCCATCACGGCCGTCGCCGCGAAGCTGGCGGGACTCGATATCCCGACTCCGACCTGTGCGAACATTCTCGAAATCGGCTGCGCCTCAGGTCACAACCTGATGCCACTTGCCGCGCGCTGGCCGGAAAGCCGCTTCACCGGCATCGACTACTCCACCTCCGCCATTCGTGAGGCACGCCGGCTTGCCGCCGAAGCAGGACTGGCCAATGTCGAGTTCATCGAAGCAGACCTGAGTGTCTATGATCCCGGTGACGACAGCTATGACTTCATCATCGCGCACGGGGTTTACTCCTGGGTGCCGGATCAGGTTCGGCAGGCCTTGCTTGATTTCTGCAAGGCGCATCTCTCGCATGAGGGAATCGCCACGATCAGCTACAACACATTGCCGGGCTGGTCGCTTCGAAAGTCACTTGTCGCTCTCACCGAGCTGATCTCCCAACGTCCGGCAGCCAAGGAAATCGGCCATGATCCTGAGAGCATCCTCGCCTACCTAGCCACCGCGGCGGGGTGCCACACGCCGTATGCTCGCCATCTAACAGCCGTGCTTCACGACATGTTCGGCAAGAGTTCGGACATCCTCCACTTCGATGACTTCGGACCCGTCAACGAGGCCTGCACCTTTCTGGATTTCACCAGCCATGCCAGTCGCTCCGGGCTGCTGTATTTGGGTGAATCCCAGATTGCAGACAATTTCCCTGCTTCCCTCGCCCCCGAAGCCGCCACGATCCTCAGGCCGCTTGGCAATGATCCACTGGCGCTTCAGCAGACGATCGACGTGTTGACGAACCGCACCTTCCGCAGCTCGATTCTATGCCGGGCGGATGCGCCAATCCAGACCCGCATCACCGCCGCCACCGCGCTGCATTTCTCGGTTCGCTGCCAGCATGAGTTCGAGGCCACGGAAGAGGGAGCGCGCCTGATCGGCCGCGAAGGCGAGGAACTCGCGCGTTTCGAGCATCCTCTGGCAGTCGCCTTCTTCGCCGCGCTCGACGAGTGTGCGCCGGAGTCCGTGCCGATGTCGGAAATCATCGAACGGATGGCTGACCGGATGAAGGAGCTGTTTGATCCCACGAACAGCCTCCCGCCACTTGCCACCCTGGTGATGGACGCCGCGCGACAGAACCTGATCCTGCTGCGCTATGAGCCAGTGCGCTTCGATTCCCTTCCCCCTGCGTCTCCGAATCTCGGACGTTTGAGATTGATGGCCGCTGCCAGGGGACAGGCGCTGGTCGACATCTTTCACGCCCCATGCAGCTTCTCGGACGACCGCTACCAGGTGGCGGCCGCCATGGACGGCACGCGTTCGATCGACGAACTCGCAGCCATTTCGACATCGTTGATTCCACAGCTCGATTTCCACGCGTGGCTCGGCTGGCTCGCCGAACGCGGGATGTTCGCGGAGTGAGTCAGTCCATCGAACGCGCCTGCGAGCCCATCTTGTCGACGCCATCGCCAAGAGAGTCGGCATCCACTCCGCGAACGAACTCAACTTCCTCCGCCCCGGCAGGTTTCACCGCGATCCAGCCGCGATCCTGCCAACCTGAAAACCACGCCGCGACTTCCGCATCGGAGGGCTCTGGTTCCACGGGCTCGGAGAAGAGGGATTCGAGCGTTCCTCCCGCCGCGAGCCGATCGAGCAGAATGTTTTCCACCGGGCTCAGTCGAACGTGTTGGGGGAGTCGCTCCGCCGTGCGCCAGACGGCGAGAAGCGTCGGCTCGTCAGGGATTTTCACCGCTTCCAGGCCTTCCCAATCCTCACACTCATCCGCCGGCGCGGGCAGTCTCAGACGGACGACATGTGGTTGGAGGATGAGTTCTTCGGATGCCAGTTCCGTGGGAAGAATCGGACGGTATTCACTGCGCTCGAAGACTTCCATCCGCGCGTATTCGAGTCGCGCGATCGAGTGATACCAGAGACGCTCGATCTTCGTTGCCGATTCCCACGTTTGAAGGAAACCCGGCAGGCGCTCGCCTAGATGTCGTAACGTAAAGCTGCGGGATGGACAGGTCAGCAAGTATTCCTCGATCAAGGCCCAGAAGCGATTCGCGCCCATCACGCGGACCAGCACGGGAAAATCCTCAGCGATGGAATCCAAGAGCCGATACCAGTACTGCCGATGGTAAAGCTCCAGACGTTCGGCGGAGGACATGCTCGGGCCCGGCTTGATGATCCGGTCCGCCACTTCGAAAAACTCTTCCGAATGAGGGGCATCGCTCGGCGGCAGATCCGTGACGCGACGACTGGCACCGCGCAAGGGCAGTTGCAGGACGGAGAAAAACTCCCGCTGAAGCTCGTCAAGCCGCGACATGATCTCCGGGTTCCGGTTTCGCCGATGCGGCCCGCCATTGCTCGGACTTCTTCGCCTCGGTCCAGACTTCCTCAAAGGATGGAATCCGCGCGTCCCATTCCAACAGCGTGGCCACCTGCCCGCAGCGTTCGGTGGCGCGGGCGTAAAGTTCCCAGACCGGGTCGATCACCGGATGGTCGTGGGTATCGAGGATGAAGCGCTCATACTTGGAATGCCCGGCGATGTGCATCTGGGCGACGCGTTCCGGCGGCACGAAATTGACATAGTCCAGCGGATCGAATCCGTGGTTCACCGATGAGACGTAGATATTGTTCACGTCGAGCAGGATGCCGACATCCGCGAGCTCGGTGACCTCGGAAAGGAACTCCCACTCGGTCATTTCGTCGTCGTTGTATTCGACATACGAGCTCACGTTTTCCATCGCCAGCGGCACTTCGAGGAAGTCCTGGGCGATGCGTAGATTCTCCGCAGTCTTGCGCGCGGATTCAAAGGTGAAGGGCACTGGCAGGAGGTCGTGACTCATGCTGCCATCGACACTTCCCCAACAAAGGTGGTCGGAAATCCACGGGGTCTTTGTGCGGCGCACGAGGCGCTTGAGACGGCGGAGGTGATCGAAGTCGAGGCCGTTGGCATTGCCGGGATACAGGCCCACGCCGTGCATCACGACCCGATACTGATCGAGGATCCAATCAAGCACCTCAAGCGGCCGACCGCCATCGACCATGAAATTTTCCGAGATGATCTCGAACCAATCGACGGCGGGTTTCTCGGAAAGGATGTGCCGATAATGCGGCACCCGCAGGCCGATTCCCGTGCCAAGAGTGACACCACCTGTGAATCGGGAACCGGCCATGGGATCGAATGGATGGCTGATACCGCCGGACCATGAGTCCGACGGTATCGAGCGAAAGATTCAGAGAATGGTGCCTTCCTTCTTCTCTTCCTTCTTTTTGGCTGGGCAGCCTTCCTTATCCTTGTCCTTGGCCGGGCAGCCTTCTTTTCCCTTTTCCTTGGCTTCTTCAGCGAGAAGGGTGCCTTCCTTCTTTTCTTCCTTCTTCTTGGCCGGGCAGCCTTCCTTGTCCTTATCCTTGCCCTTGGCTGGGCAGCCTTCCTTTTCCTTTTCTTCTGCGGCGGCAGCAACGGTCAGCGGTGCGGCATGGGTGGCGACAGCACCGGCGGCGAAAACTCCGGCGATGGCGGCAGCGATGAGTGAGGTGGTGGATTTCATGTCTCTGATTTTGGTTTGGGATCTGTGCGCTTCCAGTTCTGCGTGGTCATTGGCACACCTAGATAGAGTGGCCAACCGCCAAATAATTCCATCCAATTCTCAGAACCCGCCTTAATGACCCTATGCGCCGAAATCGCAACTCCTGAGCCCCCTTGACGAACCGGCGGAGACGTACACCTTGCGGCATGTCGCGCACCACCCTTCTCATCGGCGGAAATTCCGGCATCGGACTCGCCACCGCCCGGCTCCTTCTGGAGCGTGGCGATCAGGTCCTCGCCGCCGCCCGAAGTCCCGGCCCGCTGGCCCAGCTAGGGATTTCCGTCCAACCGTTTGATGCCCTCGAACCTGTGTCGCTGGAGCTTCCTCCGGTGATTGACTCGCTGGTTTACTTTCCCGGAACAATTTCCCTGAAGCCCTTCCACCGCCTCACCGCTGAGGATTTCCTCCGCGATTTCCAGGTGAACTGCCTCGGGGCCGTCAACGCGATCCAAGCCGCGCTGCCTTCGCTTAAAGCCTCGCACTCCGCTTCCGTCGTGCTCTTCTCCACCATCGCGGTGGCCCAGGGAATGCCGTTCCATGCCTCCATCGCCGCTGCAAAGGGCGCAGTCGAGGGGCTGACCCGCTCGATAGCCGCCGAGTTCGCGCCGAAGATCCGCGTCAATGCCATCGCCCCATCTCTAACAGACACGCCGCTGGCCTCGCCGCTTCTGAACAGCGACGTGAAACGCGAGTCCGCGGCCAAGCGCCATCCGCTCCAGCGTGTCGGTGAACCGGACGAGGTCGCCGCGCTCATCGCGTTCCTGATTTCCGATGCTTCGCGTTCGCTCAGCGGCCAGATCCTTCGCCCCGATGGCGGCCTTTCCTCGCTCCGCCTCTTTTCATGAAAACGATCACCGCCGCCGACATCACCGCGATGGACAAGCTCGCCCGCGTCCAGTTCGCCACCAGCCTTCCGGGCGTGAAACCCGTCGCATTGATCGGCACCCGTTCACCCGATGGCCAGACCAACCTCGCGCCGTTTTCGAGCATCGTGCACTTCGGGTCGAACCCGCTGATCCTCGGCATGGTCAGCCGGCCGGACGTGGCCGAGCGTCACACGCTTTCCAACCTCGAGGCCACCGGCGTCTGGACGATCAACCACCTCCACCCCGGCATCTTCGAGGCCGCGCATCATTGCTCGGCGCGATTCCCACGTGAGACTTCGGAGTTCGCCGCCACGGGATTGACCGAGCACTTCGAGGAAAATTTCCACGCGCCATTCGTCGCGGAATCCCGCTTCAGGCTGGGACTTGAATTCGCCGAACGCATCGATATTCCGCTCAACGGAACCACGCTGATTCTTGGCAAAGTCGTGCTCGTGCAGGTGGAGGAAACCGCGCTGGCCGAAGATGGCTCGGTGGATCTCGTCGGTCTGGAGACGGTGGCCTCGACCGCGCTCGACACCTACTTCGGCATTTCTCCGCTGGGCCGTCTTTCCTACGCGAAACCCGATCGCCCCGTCAGCCGAGTTTCCTGAATCGATGGACGCCACCCTGATCTATCCGCATCAGCTTTTCGCCGCGCATCCGGGTGTGGAAAAGGGTCGCCCCGTGTTCCTGATCGAGGACCCGCTGTTCTTCGGGAATGATCCACATTGGCCGCTCACGATGCATGGCCAGAAGCTCGTGCTACATCGAGCGTCGATGCGGGCCTACGCGGTCGAGCTTTCCGCAAGCGGGCACGAAGTGACAATCATCGAGGCTCCCGCGGGAAAGGAAACTGACAGCGCCGGGTTGCTGGAGAGTTACTTCACTCAATCGCCCGCCACCCTCCATCTCGCTAATCCTGCCGATGATGTGCTGATGAGGCGCATCGAGCGTTACGCGGAGAAGCACGAAGTCACGCTGAAGGTCCATCCCTCGCCGAACTTCCTCACGCCCGGACCGGTATTGGAAAAATTCTGCTCCGGCCCGAAGAAGTCCTCGATGGCACGCTTTTACGAAGCCCAGCGGAAACGTCTTGGAATCCTGTTAGAGGACGACGGCTCACCCATCGGCGGCAAGTGGTCCTTCGACAGCGAAAACCGCGAACGTCTTCCTGCGAATCATTCTGTCCCGACCGAGCCGCGAGCCCACGCCAGCACCCATCTCAGCGAGGCCATCAACTACGTTTCCCGTAGGTTCCCGGATCACCTCGGCAGCCTCGAACAATTCCGCTGGCCCGTCACGCGCAACGAGGCCGACGAGTGGTATCAGCGTTTTCTTGAAGAGCGATTTTCATCGTTCGGTGACTACGAGGACGCCATCTCCACGCGACACGCTTTTCTCTTTCATTCCGCTATCACACCGATGCTCAACATCGGCCTGCTCGATCCGCAGCAAGTAGTGGACCGCGCGCTTTCCCATGCGCTCCGGCATCAGGTGCCGATGAACTCGTTAGAGGGCTTCATCCGCCAAGTGATCGGCTGGCGGGAGTTCATGCACGGGCTTTATTGCCATCGCGGAATCATGGTCCGGAATGGAAATTTCTGGCAGTTTGATCGCCCGATGCCGAAGGGCTTCTACGACGGTTCCACCGGCATCCCCCCGATCGACCGCGTCATCCGCCAACTCCTCGACGAAGGCTGGTGCCATCACATCGAGCGTCTGATGATTCTCGGAAATTTCATGCTGCTCTGCCGCATCCGTCCGGACGACGTTTACCGCTGGTTCATGGAGCTTTTCGTCGACTCTTACGACTGGGTCATGGTGCCGAATGTTTACGGCATGTCGCAGTTCGCCGACGGTGGCACCTTCACCACCAAGCCCTACCTCTCCGGGTCGAATTACGTCCGCAGGATGTCCGACGAACCGAAGGGCGATTGGTGCGGGATCTGGGACGGTCTGTTCTGGACCTTCATCGCGGATCACCGGGACTTCTTCCTGAAAAATCCGCGGCTTTCAATGATGGCTCGAACCTGGGAAAAGATGAGCTGTGGAACGCAGGATCGCCATCGTGATCTCGCGGAGAAGTTCTTGGATCGGCTCGACGAGGTTTGAAAAGGGGCCCACCCACCTATTTTTCATCAGGACACCCAGAATTGTCGCAGATTTGGGACAGAGTGGCGCGGTTTGCACGACAGAATGGTCACTTGCACGATTTCCGGTTGTTGGGAATCTCATTTTCCATACTGATGATGAACGACTTGCGTCAAATTCCAGAGAGGGCATGAGGTTTGCTTGTATAAACCTATCACCAATTTCTCATTGAGTTGGGGGTCGGAATCTGACACTTTCCGTAATTACAGAGTAGCGACAAACGCACGCCGAAAGAAATTAGAATAATTCTAATCGCTCACGCGTCCTACCAAAAACACCAGTCCTCACGACCATGGCCTACGAATCCGACAGCAGTCTCAAGCTCTACTTGAGAGAGATTTGCAAAACGCCATTGCTGACCCCTGAAGAGGAGGTCGAATTGGCCAACCGCATCAAGAAGGGCGACAAAAAGGCGCGTCTTCACATGATCACCGCCAACCTTCGCCTCGTGGTCAAAATCGCGCAGGATTACTCGAACTACGGCCTCCCGATTTCCGACCTGATTTCCGAAGGCAACATCGGCCTGATGAAGGCGGTGGAGCGCTTCGACCCGACCAAGGGCGGAAAGCTTTCCCCCTACGCCGCTTGGTGGATCAAGCAGTCGATCAAGCGTGCACTGGCCAACCAGTCCAAGACGATCCGCCTGCCCGTCCACATGGTCGACAAAATCGCCAAAATGCGCCGAATTTCGACGATCCTCGGCGAGGCTCTCGGCCGCGAACCGACTGAAGAAGAGCTGGCGGATGAAGTCGGCCTGCCCCGTCGCAAGCTCGCGATGCTGCGTCAGGCTTCGCAACGTCCGACGTCACTCGACGCCCCGATCAACGAAGGTGAGGCCACCGAGTATGGTGAAATCATCAGCGATGAGCGTGCCACGAGTCCGTTCGAGATGCTTTCCGACAAGAACCTCCAAGGCCAACTCGACGGTCTGCTCTCGGTGCTCGATCAACGCGAGCGTCAGATCATCGACGAGCGCTTCGGCCTGAATGGTAAGAAGCCATTGACCTTGGAAGAAGTCGGTCGGGAGTTCGGGGTCACCCGCGAGCGCATCCGGCAGCTTCAGAATTCGGCGCTGACCAAAATGCGCCGGGCCCTTCGCAAGAAGGAAAAGCCAATGCCACGGGCGCTGGGCAGCCTTCCTTTGGAGGCCTGACGGCTTTTTGGGAGTGTTTTGAGACGGGCGGTCGGAGGTTTCCCGATCGCCCGTTTTCATTTCTTCAGGGCAGCATCCGCTCCAGATCGTCGAGCGAATCCGCGACAACGTCCGGCCTGGCACTCAGCAAGGCCCCGGCATCGTGATAGCCCCAGGTGACCGCCACGGTGTACATACCGGCCCGTGCTCCGGTTTCAAGATCCATCGTGGAATCGCCGATCATCACGCAGGCGGCGGCTTGCAGGTCGAAGGCGGCGGCAATTTCAAGCGCCCCTGCCGGATCGGGCTTTCGCGGCACGTCGGGTCGCTGGCCCAGCACGGCATCGAAAGCGATCTCGGGAAATAGACGGGCGACGATTTCCACTGTGAAATCATGCGGCTTGTTGGAAAGCACCCCCAGCCGATGCCCGGCAGCGGCTTGGCGTTTCAGCATTTCCGACACTCCGGGAAACACGTCGGTCCCGGTGGCCCAGTTCGCGGCGTAGTGGACCTTGAAAGCAGCTTCCAGAGCATCAATTTCCGCCTCAGTCACGCCGGGTCCGAGTGCCTTGCTGACCAGCTCACGAGCCCCATTTCCGATGAAATGCCGGACTGCCTTTTCCGGATGGGTCGGCTTCCCATGCTCGCTCAGCGCCAGATTCAGCGAAATGGCGATCCCGCGCAGCGAGTCCACCAAGGTTCCATCGAGATCAAAAATCAGTCCGTTCGACACGACCGGAAGGCTGTCGGGCGAAACGGGAGCTGAAAAGCTCTTAGAATCCGATCAGGCTGACCAGTTCGGTATCGCTGAACTTGTCGAGATGGTCGGCGGCAGCCACAAGAGCCTCCGAATCAGCGGCTTCCTGCACACCTGCGAAGGAGACTTCGGTCGGCGTGACGACTGCAACCTGGGTTGGAACCTCTGGAGCAACGAAGAAAAGCGCGTGGACCGTCAGGGCGACTGCGGCCGTGGCAGCGGTCAATCCGCCGAGTGAAAGCGGCAGGGCAAAGCGTTTCCACCAAGGAGCGGGAGCCTCATCCAGCCGCACCGCACGCATTACCGAATCGGCGAAACGTGGACTCGCAACGACCGGGGAGGCTTCATCCAGAAGCTTCCAAACGGCATCGGATTCCAACGAATCTTCATCGGGAGATAAGGGGCGGTTCATGGCGGAGGAGGCGGGATTCACTGGAGAAACCCCGTCGCTGCGGGCAAGTTGCGCGATTTTTACCCGAATGGCAATCCTGCGATCACACCCCGCGCTTATCCCCCCACAACCGGACGTGCAAACGGTCGGAAAATCGGTAGCCATTTTCCCGGCACAGATCCGCCAGCCACGCCGACGTTTCATCGAGTTTCGGGACCGTCCGGCCTTCCGGCATCAGCAGAATCCGCTCTCGGGAAATCGGCACCCGCGCGGCGATGGCCTCGATTTCGGAAAGATCCGCCGGTGCGGTGAGAACGAACTTGAACCAGGCCTTTCCGATGGCGGCCAGCGCCTTCAGTGCCTCCGGTTTCAGACGCAGGGACTCGCCCATGCCGGAGTTCGCGAGCTTTGGAGAAACGTTGAACTGATCGACTGCCTCCGCGAATTCCGCCGTTGGTGCCAGTGTGCCGTTCGTTTCGACCTCGAAAACATAGCCCGGATCGATGTTCCGCAGCGCACGGATGAGTTCGACCCACGCGTCTTGCTGAATCAGCGGCTCCCCTCCCGTCAGCACAACCCGACGGCAAGGGTATGCGGCCACCAGATCGGCGATGTCGGAGGGCGACATTTCAAAGGTGACGTCCGCCTTCCGATGCTTCGCGTAGCCCGGGGTGGCGTCCTTTTCGTGGGTCCAAGGCGTGCCCTCGAAGTTCCACGTGTGGTCGGTATCGCACCAATGACAATGGAGATTGCAGCGCGAGGAACGCACGAACACCGCAGGCAACCCGGCGCTCACGCCTTCGCCCTGGAGGGTGTGGAAAATTTCCGGGCCGTCTCCCAATCGCGCCAATTTCATGGCCGGGAGTCTAGGAAGCCGGAATCGAAAGTCGAAGGCAGCGTTGCAACTTTTTCAAACAGTGATTTGTGGGCGAATCGAATAGCCGAGCAATGCGATGAGAGAAAAGCCATTGATGCAAAGCCTCATAAGACTCCTTCACTCAGCTCCACTACCTGAATTTTGAAAATCCTTGAGCGTCTCGGGATCGGGGGATTCGCCACATAACACCTCCCATGACGCCTCGACCCACACTTCGTAAAAGTCGGACTCCACCTCGACGGAATGAACCTTCCCTGTTTTGCCATCGATGATGCGGATCGGCACCTTGGTCTTGGCTTTGCCGCCACCACGCGGGCATTCTTGATAGATCGTCAGATGGCTTCCGTCGCCTGATTCACAGCGCTCGTCGTCCTCACCGAGCTTCATGACCTTGTCAGCCGCAAAACGGACTTCATGTTGCTTCTCGTCCCACTGGAAAAGGGTCTTCATCTTGACCACTGGTTCAGACTGCTCGGGTTTCGAGCCGCCCGCCCACCAATCGTCGGGGATTTGAGGCGTCGGATTATGATTGTAAATGAATGGCTCAGTTTGCCCGAGCACTTTTCCGCTTGGTCCGTCGATGAGCATCGTAACCGCCTCGGCGGCTCCGAACATCGCTTCGTATTCGGATGTTGTCTTGGGAACCTCCACTTCATCCTTCACCGTTTTCGACACGGCAAACCTGCCACTCCCCAAGTAGTTGACCGGAAGCCGAGGAGGCGCGCCGCCAAAAGTTTTCACGATGTGGACATCACTGATGACGGGCCGCCATTCCCCGCCACTTGGCTGAAAATACAGGGCAAAACCATTGATCGCATAGATTCCGTCGCGACAGTTTTTGCCTGCCGGAGAAATTTCAAAGCCAAATACCCTGCTGCCATTCGGATCGAATCGCGGCGGAGGCTTGCCGATGATTTCGTATTGCGATTTCTCCACATCCAATCGCACCACTCGATCGCCCTCCTTTGATTTCGCCACCCCCAACACCTCCGATTTGTTGAGCCAATTGATGTAAGAAAACTCCAGTTCAGTCGTCCGCATTATTGCCTTGAGTGGATCATAACGAACAATCCTGCTGGCCGACTCATCCCCTTTCCCCTCGACCGTCTGTTCTCCCACAAAGCAGCCGCGATCCATCCATTTCTGAAACATATCGACCTCGATGTCAGGTCCAGCCTTTCCCTCCAGTGGATTGAACCAAAACCACGGGCCATCGCTCTCGGGTTCCTTCTTCGGATCCAATCGACCGGACGCCATTCCGTAGCCGCCGAACAGGGGTGTCATGAATCGCAAATACTGGCTCTGGCCTGGACCGGAAAATATCTTGTGAAGCCTCTTTTCCGGAAACGCCGGATCAAAAACCCAGAATGAGGAAACAGTCCGACTCCCAGTAAATTCACCGCGCTCTTCCAACTTAACGATAAGCACGTGCCTTGGCAGCGGCCCCTCCACGGTGGTATTCCTCGGGAGCTCCGCCACCTTCTTTTCCGTCACCGGCACATTGATGACCTCGCCGGCGCAAGCCATTCCACAAGCAACGATGGCTAGGAAATTGCTTCGGAGATTGAAGCCATCGAGAACGCTCATATGAGGACCGGAAAGCGGAAAAGGGTGACCGATGACCCATGACTTATTGGATTCCGATCCCTTAATATTGCGGCCATCAGGGAGCTGCGATTTGAAGGCGGAGGAAGCGTTGAGGGGGATTCGACGTCGGGATGTCCACGGTGTCGATGAAGGTGAAGGGCTCTCCAGTGGAAAGACTGGCAGCTGGGATGAGGGTGTCGGTCCACTCACTCAGGTCCGAGGAGGACTGGACGGTGTAATTGAGGCCGTTGACGATCTGCGGAGTGAACCTGAGTCGGAGCCGATTGCCCGCAACTTCGGGAAGCACGGCCGGCCTTGAAACGGAGCTGTCCGGGGTGGTGCCGAGCGCATACTCGACTAGGTTCGGTACCCCGTCGTTGTCGTAATCGTCGGAAGGAGAACCGATCACTCCACCACCGCCATAGACCTCGGACCAGGTTTCATAGGCGGTCAGGGTGACGACTCCGCTGGATGCGGTGCCGACCTGGCCGGTAACCGAGTTGTAGGTGGCCCCGAAGCGGATTTCATCAATCGTCGGGCTCGTGGTGTTCTTTCCTCCGAAGCTGATCGTATCGAAAGTCGATTGGTTCAGGATGAACGAGGTGGTGGAGTGCGGCGTGGCTGGAAGCAGCAGGTTCGCGCTCGGCAGGTAAAGCTGGAGGGTGTCGGGTGCCGCGCTGTTGCCATTCCAGACAATTTTTCCAACCACGAGGACGGTTGCGTTCGCCGCAATCACGGTGGAGGTCGGAGAGGAGGAGGTTCTCGCTCCATTGTTCCAATAGCTGGCCTGGACACGGGCACTGCGGCTAAGGAAGACGCCGAATCCATTGCTGCCGGCACTCATGGTGTCACTGGTGTTGCTGAGGGAAGAGTCACCGATGGCGAACCCTCCCTGGTCGTTGGTGCCGGAAGTGGAGGGTCTCTTATAGAGGAAGCTGAACCACAAGGTCGTGCCATTGTTGAGCAACTGCGCATTGGTCAGCGCCTGACCGAGCGCCACGGAGGCGTTCGCAGCGCTGCTTCCGGAAGGCTTGACGGCTGTTCCGCCCGAGGTGGGCAGGGTGCCGTAGGACAAGCCGGTCGGGCTCACGTTCATCCCTCCTGAAATCCAGGTTCCGCTGAGGCCGGTGCCCGGAGTATTGCCGCTGAGGGTCGATTGGATATCTGCGAAGGGTTCGTAGATCACGGGAATATCGAGGTTTGGAAGCACCTCCAGTGTTTGCGGAACAGCTGCTGCGGCCAGATAGTTGGCATCGCCGACCTGCTCAGCCGTGATCGTGGTGGAACCAACACCAACGAGGGTCACGATTGAGCCGGAGATCGTGGCGACAGCGGGGTTGGAACTGGTGTAATTCACCGCGAGGCCTGAGGTGGCCGTTGCTGTTAGAGCAAAGGGCGCGTCACCGTAGGTCACATCGGGCAAGGCTTCGAAGGTGATCGCCTGCGAGGCCTGGTTGACTGTGAGCGTCTGGGTGATCTCAGCCGCGGCGTCATAATTGACATCACCCGGCTGGCTGGCAGTGATCGTCGTGGAACCTGCGCCGATGATCGTCACGGTCGAATCGGACACCGTCGCCACCGCTGGATTCGAGCTTTCGTAGCCCACGGCCAAGCCGGAGGAGGTGGTGGCGCTCAGGGCGAAGGGAGCGTCGCTATAAACCCTGGCAGGCAAGGCCACGAAGGTGATCGCCTGCGAGGCAGGGCCAACGGTCAGCGTTTGTGCCACACTGGTTGCGGCCGTGTAATTGGTATCGCCAGCTTGGGAAGCGGTGATCGTCGTGGAACCCGCACCGACAATGGTCACTGTGGAGCCGGAGATGGTCGCCACCTCGGAGTTTGAACTCATGTAACTTACGGCCAAGCTTGACGACGCGGTGGCGGCCAGCGCGAAGGGAGCGTCTCCATAATCTTTTGCGGGCAGGGCCGCGAAGTTGATCGCCTGCGAGGCCTGGCCAACGGTCAGCGTTTGGACGACACTCGTTGCAGCCGTGTAATTGGTATCGCCAGCTTGGGAAGCGGTGATCGTCGCGGAACCGACACCGACAATGGTCACCGTGGAACCGGAGATGGTCGCCACCTCGGAGTTTGAGCTCATGTAACTCACGGCCAGGCTGGATGATGCAGTGGCGGTCAGAGCGAAGGAAGCATCCCCATAGGCTTTTGCAGGCAACGCTGCGAAGGTGATGATCTGAGAGGCCGGGCCAACGGTGAGGGTCTGCTCAACATTCGGCGCAGCCGTGTAATTGGTATCGCCAGCTTGGGAAGCGGTAATC
>JANOKL010000615.1:0-5171 GCA_031419215.1 Luteolibacter sp.
CCCATCCCCTAAGCAGATGAAGGATGCTTTACTGCTAATCCGCCCGCTTCTCCACAATTTTGATTGGTCCGAAAGTGGAAGCCTCATGTTTCGCCACACAGGCTTCATCAATTTCCTTAAAGACAACCCAGATTTATCAGAGGACATAGACGAATCCCATGCGACCTGGCTGAAACTCTGTGGAAGCTGGCAGGAAAAAAGCGTGTCTCGCGAATCTCGAGAATTCGCAGTGCGGCACCTTCCAGATTTACTTTCAGAACGGAGCCACCTAGTGGATTATATCCGCCTGACACGTGATTCATCCTTTCTTGACGCTCAAGAATGGTTGGATGGCCCTCGCCTCCCGTTACAAACCTTGCGCCATGGCATAGCGCTTTGCCTACAAAACACTAACTGGACTATCGCCTGTCAACTCACGATTGCCCGTGCTACTCGAGCACGTGTAGCCTTTAACAACTCACCCTTCGAAGCAGTGAAAGTAAGGGACAACAATCGAGCGCTGGAGCTGGTCGCTCACATCGAAAACCAAGACAAGCGGACGCTTTGGTATTTCGTTCTCGCAGCATGGCATGTTGGCGGTAATCGGCTACAGATGGCCGCCGATACACTCGACGAGTGCCTGTCTCCGTCGCAGGTCACCGAAGCCCTCCGTCCAGGCTACAGCATGGCTGCTGCGGCGCTCATCTTCATTTTTGCGGGCGCCCCCACTCGCAACTTTCGCTGGCAATACTTCCTTTCCCGACTCGACGACGAGGCCAAAGCAAAATTGAGCCACAAATTTGCCTCGACTGGATTCATTGATTTCGCATGGGCCACACTAGGCTCAATGTCCCCGGAAGCTGCCAACCAAACGCGCCTCGAAGTCGTCCGTGAGGTGGCTATTGGCAATCCGAAACTCGCCGAAAGCCAGCTCCGACGATTTATGAGAGATTCTGCGCGGGAATGGGCGGCATTAGAGGTAGTCATTGCATACTCTAAGCTAGGTGACTGGCTCTCAGCAGAGCGGATCCTTGCTAAAATCAAACTACCAAGACAGCGGGTGAAGGCGCTTTCTTATTTTGGACATTATCTTCGGCGATTTGGACTTGAAGCGGACGGGCAACACAAATTGGGCGAAGCTCGAAGAGTTTTTTCAAAGATGCCAATTACCACCCATGACTACAGAATCAACCGCGCCCTAGCCGTCGCCGATTACGGCACGATTCAAAATGAATTTGGCTTCTTCAAGGAGGGAGAGCTTTACTACAACCGCGCCTCAAATTACATATCTAAAAGCAACCTAAATCCAATTGATGAAGCTGAGGCTTATGTGAGCCTAGCATGGACCATTTCTGCTCAATGCGAGCTATTCCCCCCTTTTACTAACTATCTCAGGGAATCAAATAGGGCTGCATACGCGGCGCTTGAAAAATCTCGTGTTGATCCAGAAAGGAAGGATAAAATTCGCTTCAGTATTTTCCGCTGCCTTTGTCATGGGGGTCATTATGAAATCGCCCGAAGTATTATCCCTACCTTTGTCGATCTTACCCTAAATGCGAAAGCGCAGGAATCCCTCAAAATAGTGGGCTTTTTCGAGGCCGGCGCCAAGAGGCTAAATTTGCCGGAGGACAAGAGATTGCAAGTCGAGGCGGAGGCCGCGTTCATGGAACTACCATTCAATCCTGTTCAGGCCATATCCCGACTGAGTAACGTTTTATTCCGTAACAATCCCGGTGGTTCGGCAGACTGGGGTCGCGCTAAGATTAGGGGGTCTATTGTAGAGGTCCTGCCACCGAAAGATGAGGATAATTTTGAACATTTGATTTTGGACTCACGTGATCAGATTCTGAATGGTAAGATAAGCTACTATCAGCAGAACTGGCATCTTCTTGACTTGTCTGTCTATGCCGCAAAGGCTGGCATGTCGAAGATTGCGCGAGATTTGCTCAGCTTGGCCGAATCCAGACTTCCCAAAAAACTTGAAGATTCAGAAAGTCGGCTCGTGGTCGCAGTGGAAATCGAGCGCTTACGCCGGCTGTTCCATCTTGAATCAAGTTCTCAATCTGAGTGGGAGAAAATTTTAAGTTCAGCTCATTACGACCTCGGCCATAAAATTTCCTTACTTGTCAAATGCATTGCCTCACTGGTTCATCAAGGTCGTTTCCCTGAAGTCGATTTAATAACTATTTTTATACATGAGCGTATTTCCAATTCGAATTATCATATTAGCCCAAGCAAGCGATTGGATATCGCAGCTCAGGCCTCGCTAGCGCTGCTCAAGAACCACAGTGCTTATGAATCTATCATTGTTGCAGCTAGGTCATTTGTGGACGTTGCATGCGAAATCTCACGAATCAGGAATTTAAGGCTCCCTCGATCCATAGAAAGATGCGAAATACTTCTCCTTCCCGAAGCCGATTTCCCTCTCGCGATACAGAGAGCGAGGAGGATCAGCAATGGAGAAGAGCGCAGCAAAGCTTTCCGGGATCTGGCCATGCGCTGCTTGACAGCCCGGAGGTTCTCTCCAGTTCTCGGACTCTGCTCCCAGTTGATCCATGATCGAAGCGGAAATCTGGCTGACATAATGGAACTGCTTACGAACACCGTTTCTGCTGACGATCCTTCGAGCGAATCATTATTTGGAGATCTTCTCATTCGTTGCTCGGATTACGAAGACTCGGCCTACCGTGGCGTCGCGGCATTCATTCACTACAAGAGAAGCGATCAAGTTAACTTGCGTGAATTGCTAAAATCACTAAAATAACCTGACCAAGTAGAGCTTATTTGGCAAAGGATCGAATATGATTACGTGATGTACATTGATACTTTCAGGTGAATTCTTCCACCCTAAATACTGAAATGAAATCGCTTTTGATGTGCTAATTTGTATGCAATGAGCCTCATGACCTCGGATTTCCACGACGAACATTACTGGACCGATCCAGAGGGTCGGGCGCTGTGCTTTGCCGAGTATGGCGATCCTGTCGGGCTGCCGTTGTTCTTCTTCCATGGCTGGCCGAGTTCGCGGCTCCAGGGAAAGGTCCTCGATGCCGAGGCGAAGCGACTTGGCTTGCGGATCATTTCCCCGGACCGGCCTGGGCTGGGACGCTCCGACTTCGCCGGGAAACGCTCGCTCTCGGGTTGGCCGCTGATCGTTTCCGGACTGGCGGATCACCTGGAAATCGATCGCTTCCGCGTGCTCGGCTATTCGGGCGGCGGCCCCTATGCCTTGTCGTGTGCGGCCTGGCTTCCAGATCGGGTGGAAAAGGTGTCAGTCGTTTGTGGAGCCCCGCCGCTGGCCGAGTTTCCGGATCGCTCCAGCATGCTGTGGGCCTACCGCTCGCTGCTCGGTGTTAGAAAACGTGCGCCGTGGTTGCTGGAAGGCCTGGTGAATCTTTCCCGGCCCTTTTCGAAAATCCCTCCCAACCGCCCCCCGATGAGCTGGCTGATGCGTTCGCTGCCGAAGGAGGATCGGACGGCCATGGAAAGCGCCGGGGGCTACGAGACCTACTTCAACATCTTCCGCGAAGCCGTCCGTCAAGGCGGTCGCGGCGTGGTCGCGGATGCCGATGTTTACCTCGATCCCTGGGACATGGATTTCTCCTCGATCCAGGTTCCGGTGTTGTTCTGGCATGGTGCGCTGGATCGGAACATCCCGATCCACATGGCCCGGGAAATCTCCGCCCGCATCCCGAAGGCCGACGGCAGGTGGTTTGAAAACGAGGGGCACTACTCGCTGCTCCTCCGCCACATGCCGGGGATTCTGGAGGAACTCGTGGAATAGGGAGCTGCGACATTCCTGTCGCTAGCAGGTCTTGGTGGCTGGCTTACTTGTGATTACCGTGGGCATGCAGACCTGAATCCGCAAGGAGGCGAACCTCCAGCGAGCTCAATTCCCATTAGCCGGAGGGTCTTCTGTTGTTGGCATTTTCCCACCTTCCGGCTTAGTCTTGTCTTCCTTGGATTTCTCTCCGAGCGGATAGATCGTTCCATTTCCATCAATCCCAAGAAAAGTTCGGTTGAAGCCATCAGGCTTGAAGGAGACAACAAACAGCTTTTCATTTTGCCCATCCTCCCTTCGCGTTGTCTGGCTCTCACCAATCAGAGTTGGAATCCCATAATCCGAATCAATAACCTTCCGTGTCGACCATGTCCCATTCGGAGTACGTTCAAGAAAAAAGACGGCTCCACCGATTGAGGACAGATGGCCTAATCCTCCTGAAATCAGAAACCGGTCTCCCTTAATTCGGAAACATTTCTCAATTGGTTCAGAAAGAATTCGAGTCCATTTCTTCGCATTTCGATCAGCGTAGAAGAGCGCACTACCCCACTCTCCACCGTTGAACGCGGCAAAATACCCCCCATTTACAACCCAGACTGTTTCAGGCTCCTGAAAATGGCTATTAAAGGTCGTCGGAGCTTTGATCTTCGGCCGTTGATCGGCTGGCAAAACTTCGGGGTCTCCATTATCAGAGGGCTTGACCCTGAATCCAAAACTGGTCTCAAATTCAACAGGTTTCTTCTGGGGAATTTCAATCGCGGAAAATGGATCCACCTCACCCTTCGATTCCGGCTCCGCAAGTAACATCTGAGTAGCGCACAGAACGCTACCCATCTTTAACATTAGAAAAACCGCGATCTTCATAGCTTGAGAGAATTACCAGTTGGAGAAGCCATCTCACTACTTCACTTAATTAGAATGAGAAAGCCAGAAATCTCTTCATGTCTGTCGCCGCAATGCTCGCCGTTGACATCACGCGGTACCCTCATGCGACGACAAGTTCCGGATCGCGAACGAAGTGGAGTTTGATCCGGTCTGGTTTTTCCCCATCCACGAAATAGCCATCAACTGCATCGCGGAGCATCATTTCCAGATCGGCAAAGCTATCGCCCTGCGTGCAGATGCCGCCCCCTGCTGGATCATCCCAGCGAGCCACGTAGCCGCCGGTTTCCTCGCAAGGCGTGAGATCGAAGCGAATTTCCATGCTTCAAAGTAACGGTTGAGCGTCTGAGGATCAAGGAGCGATCCTGGCACTTCGTGACGAACTTGTTCACGGGCGAGCCGCCCAATACTGTCCGTTTAGACGATCATGACGGTGGTTTGTCGAATTCTTGTTGCCGCCTTCTTCGCGTGTTTTCTCACCAGAAACTTGGGTCTGAGCTTCGTTTTGAGAGTCCGCTCCGTGCTACGA
>JANOKL010000616.1:0-5770 GCA_031419215.1 Luteolibacter sp.
CGCCGCTCCGCATTCGCCGATGCAGGCCACCGAGGAGGACCTGAAACGCTTTGCCTCAATCAAGGACAAGCTCCGCCGAACCTACTGCGCCATGGTCTATCGGCTCGACCAGAATGTCGGCAAGATCCTCGCCGAGCTGCGTGCTCAGGGAATCGAACGCGATACGCTCGTCGTCTTCCTCAGCGATAATGGCGGACCAAGCGCGCCGGGCCTGAGCAACGGCTCGGTCAATGCGCCCTTGCGTGGCGGCAAGACCACCGTGCTCGAAGGCGGCATCCGCGTTCCGATGATCGTCCGCTGGCCTGCGAGCCTGCCGTCCGGCAAGACGATGGGCGCGATGGTCTCCTCACTCGATCTCCTTCCCACCTTCATCATTGCGGCAGGCGGTTCGACTGACCCATCCGAGAAACTCGCCGGAGTGAACCTGCTCCCGCTCTTAACGGGAAAGAGCGACCAGCCGCCGCATGAATCGCTGATGTGGACCTACACCGTTGGCAGCGCGATCCGCAGCGGTGATTGGAAGCTGATCCGGCTACCTGATCGCCTGCCGATGCTCTATCATCTCTCTCGCGATCCAGCCGAGCAGACCGACCTAGCGATGGAACAGATGGACCGGACTCAAGCAATGCTGCGTGAGCTGGGCCAATGGGAGCTGCGTGCCGCCAACCCGGTCTTCCGCGAACCTGCAGATTGGCGGATCCGACATCTGAAGTACTACGACAGTAGTGGTGAGCTGACCCAGCCGGAAGCCTTGCCGATCCTGGATGAGAAAAAGTGAGGCTCAGAGAAAGTGATAGGTTTGCTCACCCCGTCGTCTTCTCCATGAGGTCATCCTCGGTCCACAGCTTCCGGTCCGGTCCGGCGGAACGGATTTCCCATTGCTTGTTGCCGAGGGCATGGAAATGCAGCGGCGTTTGCCAGCGATCGATGAGGCGTTGCTGGGAGTCGAAGGCGCGGGACTGATCGGACAACCAGGCTTCGGTACCGGGGCGTCTGCCGAGCAGGGCGGCGCTCCATTCCTCGTTGGCGGAGAGGGGGCGATCGGCGGACTGTTTGTTGATGAGCAGGAAACTCGAAAGGGCCTGGGCCAGGAGGACGAGGTCATCCTTTGCAGGTTGTGTAGGATTTCCATAGCCGCCGAGGAGCCGGTCACCAGGCGCGGAAATAGCGGAAGGCGGCGGGATGTTGGGACTGGATTCGGTGACGACGATGCCGGGTGGAATGACGTCCTTTTGAACGATGGCGGGCGCGGGAGACGGAGGAATCGGCTCAGGCCGTTCATGCTTCAAGTCCTGCAACGCGATGAGCCCGACGATGAGAAGGAGCGCCGCGAAAATTTTCCATCTGGTCTTCATCAGGGTTTGATGAAGCCAAGCGGGGCGGTCGGGGACAGCGGGCTCCAGAAATTGGCGATGTTCGGTAAAACCGAGGCCATGCTGGTGGAGGGGACGCCGAACCAGCGGAGCAGCTCCGCGAAGTAGAGATCGGCCGAGGTGCTGGGCAGGAGGCGTCCGCCATAGCCGACGTCGTCCGGTCCATCGAGCGCGAGATCCGGATAGGTGCCGAAGATTTTCCCACCATCGACCGGGCCGCCCATGACGAAGGCATTTCCACCCCAGGCATGGTCGGTGCCACGGCCGTTCGAGCGGAGGGTGCGGCCGAAGTCGGAGGCGGTGAAGGTGACCACGTCGTTGGCGAGGCCGAGTTGTTCGAGGCCGAGCTGGAAGGCTGTTAGGGCGGCGTCGACCTCGGCGAGCTGGTCGGCCTGGGGCTCGAGGAGATCGCCGTGCATGTCCCAGCCGCCCCAGTTGACGAAGAAGGTCTGGCGTCGGAGGCCGAGGGCGGAGCGGATCTTGATCGAGCGCAGGACGGCGCTGAGGGTGGTGGCGAGGTAGTTGTTGGCGGGGAAAAGCGCGGCGGCAGTGCCGAGATCACCAGCAGAGGAATCAAACTGCTGCTGGAAGAGGAGCTGGGCCTCGTCGCTCTGCTTCGTGAGGGTGGCGAAGCTTTGGGAGAGAAGGTTCGAGTAGCTCTGTTCCAGCGTGCTCCGAAGGGCCTGGTTCTTGAGCTGGTGCGGTGTGCTGTAGTTCTCGAAGCTGAGCGAGCCGTTCGGCGTGATGACGAACTGCGTGGTGTCCCTTCCGACCTGGAAGACGTTGTTGCCGCTCAATGAAATGCTCATCGAGGTGGAGCTGGTGTTGAAGGCGGAATTGATGAGGTCCGCCGCACGTCCGGCCCAGCCGGTGAGTTCGAGCATGCCTTGAGGCACGGCAGTCTGCCATTGCTCGATCTGGTCGCTGTGGGAAAACAGGGCGCGCGGCAGGCGGATCGCGGTGTTGGAGCCGTTTTCCCAGGCGGTGTATTCGGACTTGGTCACCGGCTGGACGAGCGTCCCGACATTGGCGACGGCAGCGACGCGTTTTTTCCCCGCGAAGGCTCCGGTGCCGGTGGCCATCTGGTGCAGGCCGGTCATGGAGGGATGAAGGGCGAAATCGGAAGCCGTGTCGGTGAGTCGCAGCAGGGCATTCCGCTCCAACGCGAGTCCGCCATCCGATTCGAAGGCTCCACGGGTGGTGGAGTAGGTGTTGTAGCGGGCCTGCTCCCAAGGGACCAGCATCTGGAAGGAGTCGATGCCGCCGCTGAGGAAGAGGCAGACGAGCGCCTTGGAATCGGTACCGCTGCCGAGTGGATCGGCGGCGGCTTGATTCGCCAGCTTGAGATTGAGCAGGGTGTTGAGGATGGCGGAGGAGCTGACGGCCGCGCAGTTGAACTGGCGGAGGAAGCTGCGGCGCGAAATGGGATTGGGAGGCATGGCGGTCGGGCGGCTTAGCGTTGCACGGCACCTTCGGGGCAGGCTGAGGCGAGGAAGACGGCGAGCTGGACCCGTTGCAGCGGATCGCTGGAGGAAACCTGTGAAAGCATGTCGAGGATGGTGGCGCGGGTGGAGGCGCTCATGGTGCCGCCGCAGAGGAGGAGGTTGGCGCGATCTACGAGAAGCGCCGTATTTCCGGCGACCTCCAGCAGATCGCGGTAGTCGGGATTGAACGCGTAAGTGTCGTAGAGCCTGAGGCCGGAGACGGTGTTCTGCCAGAGGCGGTTGACGAAGGCGATGCTGGTGTAGCTGTTGGTGATCTGGAAGGCGGATCCGGCGAGCCGATTCTCTGTTAGGAGACCCGGTGGGCGGTAATCCGTGCGGTAGAAGTTGAAGACGCTCGGCGAGTTTCCCGGCGACTGAAGCGAGTTGTCATAGAAGTCGCCGTAGTCCCACCACTGGAGCCCGGAATGACGGGCGAGGCGCCCGGCACGGGCGAGCGTCATGGCGCGCTGCACTGGATCCTTCAGTCGGCCGAACGACGCGGAGCCCTGCGACCAGCGGACATCGCGGGCCTCCACGTCGAGTAGGATGGTGCGGACCACTGCCGAGAGGTCTCCACGCTTTCCGCTGCCGTTGTTCGCAAAGACGGCGGCGACGCGCCCGACGTAGGCCGGGCTGGGATTGCTGGTGACGAGGAACTGGATCAACTGGCGGCTGATGAAGGGCGCGGTGTTCGGGTGGTTGAAGAGGTAGTCGAGCGCGTCGTCCACATCGCGCAGACCATTCGCCTGGCTGGCGGAACGGGCAGGAATGGAAAGTCCGCCGAGCAGGGTCTTTGCTTCGAAGTCGTGTTTCTCCGCCCGCATGTTCATCGGAACGGAAAGATGGTCGTCGGTGTATCCGCCAGAGTTCCAGTGCTGTCCGCCGAACCAGAAGCCGGTGAAGACGCGGGCGAGTTCGGTGACGTCTCCGTTGTCGTAGGTGGGAATCAAACCTCCCCCGTTGGTGGTTTTCCGGGTGCCGTCCTGGTTGAGTTCCCAGAGGCCGATGGTGAAGAGCTGCATGCACTCGCGTGCGTAGTTCTCGTCCGGGAACTGGTTGATCTCGGGCCGGGCCTTCTGGTTGCCAACGTGGCTGAGGTAGCGGCCCATCGCGGGGTGGCGTGTGACCTCACCGAGAATATCGCGGTAGTTCCCGAAGGCGTGGCGGAGGAAGATGTCATAGTAGTCGGTCATCGCGAGTGGGCGACCGGCCAGATTCGCGTCGCGCTTCGAGGTGACGAGGATCTGGCTGAGCGCGAAGGCGATGCGCTGGCGGAGTTGGTCCGGCCCGGCGACGGCTCCGCGTGCGAAGGCACTGGCGGTGTTGCTGTCGCTGACGTCCTGGCCGTTATAGTTGTAGCTCAGGTCCAGGCGTGGTCCTCGCAGGTCCCGGATCATGGCCTCGATCGCCGGGCGCTGATAAGTCGGTGGCTGCGTGATCTGATCGCTGATCCATGCGGAGAAGCCGAGCGACTGGACACGATCCAGCTCAGCCATCGTCGGGCCGAAGCTGGCCTGCTGGAGGAAGCGCGCAGCCTGTTCACGGGTGACTTGTCCCGCCGATCCTCCGGGGAGTGTGTTCCTGAAACTCTCGGCAAACGAGGCGTAGTCACCAGAGACGCTGCCGGTGACATTTCCCTCGATATCAAGAGTCAGTGAGCTGCTGCGGGCGCTGTCGCGGAGATAGGGATCGCTGCCGACGAAGAGCTCATCCCAGTCCGCCACGCCGTCGCCATCAGAATCGCGGTCCTTCGTTTCCACCGAGAAAAATGCGGACGGAGCGCTGGAGAACTGGCCGGTGATGCGTGCGGTGTCATCGCTGCCATTTGAAGTGAAAGGCAGGGAAAGCCACTGCCACGCGGAGAGATCCGTGGAGCGATAAACGCGCTGGCGTTTCCCTGGGCTGCGTGTCCATGCGAGCAGGGCGTCGTTGCCGGAACGCTGCATCGAGAGGGCGATGCGGGAATTGGCATTGAAGGGATCAGTGCCCCAGGCCGCTTCCTTGGCGTTGCTCGCGCCGTCGCCATCGCTGTCGGCGTTTAGTGCGATGCCGGCTGCCTGGAAACGTGCTTCCCATGCGTCCGGCAGCCCGTTTTGGTTGAAGTCGGTGCCGGTGGTACCCACTCCTGCGGCGAAGATGGGACGAAGTCCGGCGACGAGCGGATTGGAGCCTTCATCACGCTCGATGCGGTCGTCGACGCCGTCGCCGTCGGTGTCTGTTAGACGTGGATTGGTTCCGGCGAGATACTCGTTTCGATTCTTCAATCCATCGCCATCTGCATCCTGGGTGGCATCGCCTGCGGAGTTCTTGTTGAGCAGGTTTGCATCCTCCCAGGCGTTCGGCATGCCGTCGTTGTCGGCATCTGCGAAGGCGGAATAGGCGGGCAGGGTTTCCAGGGAGGTGGGCGTGATGAACAGCTTGAGGCCCTCGTGAAGATCGACTGATGGGATGCCGGGAATTTCGTTCTCATCCTGCCAGGTCGAGGTGCCGGCCTCGAGTCCTGGCCCGGCGGTGGAGAGGCTGACGAGTCGCGAGACGACAGTTGTGTTCTTGGTGACGTTGAAAATCTCAAACGTGACCGCCCAGACATTCCCGGAACCACGTGTGGCGATAAGGCGGAAGCGGAGCTTGTCGGAAATGTCAGTGGAGCCGTAGCCGCTGAATCCCAGGGCAGACTTCAGATCGGTGGGAGGATTGTTTTGATCGGTGAGGTAAATGTTGGAGTTTGCGTTGTTGGATCCGCTGAAGGCCTCGCCGTTGAACGACTCGAACAGATAGGTGATCGCGCCATTTACCGAGCGCAGCCGCAGGTCGATGCTGCGATCCGAATCGGATTCCACATTGCCGACGTAGAACGCGAGCAAGGTGTCGTCGTAGCCATTGTCTCCGCCGGGGGAACCCGCGCCGTGGTCC
>JANOKL010000617.1:0-8682 GCA_031419215.1 Luteolibacter sp.
CGACCGTTCTTCGGATCGAGCGGCTGTTCCGGCAGCTTGCTCGGAGCCGTGCCGCCACAACCCGCCTGGGTGGGGATCGCCAGCGCGATCCGCTCATCCATCGCCGCCGCGAAAAGGCAGGCCTTGCCGTTGCGCGAGTGCCCCACCGCCGCGATCCGCCTCGCATCGACTTCCGCCTGTTTCTCCAAGACGTCCACCATCCGCGAAAATCCCCATGCCCAGCAGGCCAGTGTCGCCGGGGCCGACTCCGCCGCCGTTCCCGCCGGTGCCGAAAATTCCTTCACCCGTGCCAGCGCGATCTCCGCCTGATCCCGGACAAAATCCCCACTGTAGAAGCAGGCGAACCCATAACCACGTCCAATGATCGCCTCGATCGGCCAACCCTTGTCCGTGGCACGCGCCGCGTCCTTCCCAACCATCCCCGGAGGAATCGCGATCCCCTCGTCTGCCAGAAGCGCGTGGTTGCCCTTGAAATTCATCCCAAGAAACGTCGCCACCGGACCCTGTCGCTGATTCGGCACGACCAGCAGCAGACGCGCGGTCGTCTCCGGCTTTGTGAAATGAATCTCCAACTCCCTCAGCGTCGCCTTCCCACCCAGCCAGGCCCCGTCCTCGTGGACGACCTTCATTTCCATCGACCCGGGCCTTTCCGGCATCATCCCATACATCTCCGTCTGGAAAAGCTTCCGCAGTTCGGGGGCACGCGTCGCATTCCAGTCCTCGGCAGTTCTAAGCATTCCGCCCTGAAAACCAACGAGCGGATCCGGAAATTCAGCCCCGGAGACAAACTTCATCAGCAGGCAAACGAGGAGAATAGGACGGGCATTCAAGGGAGCAGAGGGTGGGGCTTTGAAAAAACTTTGCACAAACAACGGAGACCGCAAAAACTCAATACGCGCATGAGCCTGAGCGAATTATCGAAAAGCTGAGCCAGCTACCTAGGCGCGGGAAATTACGAGCATGGCACGAAATTTGCTGCAAATTTTCCAACTGCCGCTTCACTAGGCCCCAGCGACATTCCGCTGGTCCATGGCCGAAGCTTCCCTCCATCAATCGCTGTCCCAACAGCAAACTCTTGCGCCGCAAATGCGCAAGAGCCTGGAGATCCTCCAAGCCAGTACGCTTGAACTTTCGCAACTGGTCCGGGTCGCCCTCGAAACCAATCCGGTCCTCGAGGACATCACCGAAACCACCTCGCTCGACGAACTCGGGCCCGACCCCGAAGAGGCCGATTCGCTCGAATACCTGAACGAGACCGACGACGACTGGCGCGACCGCTCGATCCTCGAAGGCCGCAGCTCGCCGTGGACGTCCGAGGACGAGGAACGCCGTCAGCGGCTCTACGACTCGATCGTCGCCCCGGAAACCCTCCAGCAGCATCTTTCCTATCAGCTCGATCTTTCCATGGTCGAACCCGGCGTGCGCGAGGCGGGAAAAGCCATCATCGCCAACCTCGACGAGCGCGGCTTCCTCGATCTCCCCGCCAAGGAACTCGGCGTCCGGATGAGCCTGAAGCCCGCCGACCTCAAGGCCGCCATCGACCTCATCCAGTCCTTTGATCCTCCCGGCGTCGGCGCGGAAAACATCCCGCAGTCCCTCCTCATCCAGCTCGAACGTGCCGGTGAGGAGAACACGATTGAGTACAAGATCGTCCGCGACCACCTCGAGGACCTCGCCAGAAAGCGCTACCCGCAGGTCGCCCGCGCGCTGGGCACCACCGTCGAGCGCATCACCGAGGCCGCCTCACGAATCGGCCGCCTCACCCCGAACCCCGGCGGCGACTTTGATCCGACCGGAAATCCCTACATCCTGCCCGATGTCGTCATCGAGCGCAGCGAGGATGGCGATTGGATGGCCAGCCTCACCAACGAGCACCTGCCGAATCTCCGCATCAACGACTTCTACAAGGACATGATCGGTCGGAGCAAGACCGACACCAAGACCCGTCAGTTCCTGCGCGATCAGATCCGTGACGGACGCAGCCTCATCCGCTCAATTTCCCTCCGCCAGGAGACCATCCTCGCCATCTCCTACAAGCTCATCGAGCACCAGGGAGCCTTCCTTTCCAAAGGCGTGCGCCACCTGCGGCCGCTGACGATGAACGACATCGCGGACCAACTCAACCTCCACGCCACCACTGTTTCCCGCGCCGTGGCTGGAAAGTATATCTTCACCCCGCACGGCCTCATGGAAATGCGGGCCTTCTTCGCCACCGGCTACCAAACCGCAGATGGAGCCGAGGTTTCCAACGCCGGAGTCCGCCAAGCGATCCAGCAAATCATCGCCCAGGAAAACCCCGCCAAGCCCCTTTCCGACGACGCCCTCGCGAAACAGCTCATGGCCCAAGGAATCGAAGTCGCCCGCCGCACCGTCGCGAAATACCGCGAGCAGCTCAACATCCTGCCGTCACATCTCAGGAAGTCGTTTTAGGATTTCCGGCCTATTGGCTCCATGGTTCGGTGCTTGTAAAATCATGAGAAGATGGGAATGTGTTTTTATGCGCACGACCATTGAACTCCCTGATCCCCTTTTTCGCGAGGTGAAAGCCACTGCTGCACGACAGGGCATGCGTCTGAAAGATTACGTAACCGAGGCGCTCCAGGACAAGTTGGCCAAGCGACCAAGCCATGCGGAGAAGCCGTGGATGAGGTTCGCGGGGATCGCCGCTAATGACCCGGAAATGGTGGCGGAGCTCAAGCGCATCGAGCAGATTGTGGACGAAAACTTCGGGCAAATCGAAGAGGAGGAGTGGAAATGATCGTCGATACCAACGGGCTTTCGGCCTGGTGGCTCAACGAGGCGCCTTTCATCAGGCACATCGAAAAGGCAGATCGCCTCTGCGTTCCGGTTCCTGCTCTGGCGGAATTCCGCTTTGGAATCCTGAAGTCCCGGTTCAGGGAAAAGATGACAGCTTGGCTGGATGACGCGCTAACCAGCACCACGGTCCTCGTGGCGGACGACGCCACCACCCGCCACTATGCTGAGATCCGCCTTCAACTCGCGTCCGCTGGCACGCCCATTCCAATGAACGATTTGTGGATCGCCGCCATCGCCCGCCAACACAAGCTGCCAGTCATCAGTCGCGATTCTCATTTCGACCACGTTGCCAGACTAACCCGGATCGGGTGGTAAAGAGGTCCTTCGGATTCCGCCAAGCCCCTGTCCGGCGACGCCCTCGCGAAACAGCACATGGCCCAAGGCATCGAAGTCGCCCGCCGCACCGTCGCGAAATACCGCGAGCAGCCCAACATCCTGCCGTCACACTTGCGGAAGTCGTTTGAGGGACGTCGAGGTGTGGCACCGGCTACCGGGGGTGCCACTCCGCAACAGGTTTGAGGGTTGTCGTCAAGAGGGTCATTTCAACTCAGGGCGGATAGCCGGTTGTCCACCACCGTCTCGTTCTGCATTCGTCATTCCGACACCGAGCATGTCGAAGGGATTTCCGTAGATGCAATATCCCCAGTCGAAGCCGTTCATCTCTTTCTCCCACGCCCCCCGGTCGCCCAACCATCTTTTGAGGAAATCTTTGGAATA
The DNA here is from genome assembly GCA_031419215.1 of Luteolibacter sp. Lineage (GTDB taxonomy): Bacteria > Verrucomicrobiota > Verrucomicrobiia > Verrucomicrobiales > Akkermansiaceae > Luteolibacter. Next base: position 3,535 of record JANOKL010000617.1, read on the forward strand.
GCAGTGGTTCAGATAACCCAACCATGCATACGCAAGGCAATCGTTCCGGCAGTTTGCGACTAAAGTTTCAATGCTTTCCAACCCGATGGACCGGGCGGCGCCCAAAATCGTCTGGGTGCGGAAGCGGGGGGTGAACAGGTAGGAATCCGCAAGGAAACGGTTGTCCTTGTATTTGATCTGCTGGAGATCGAGCGCATGGCAGCCCCAGATGGAGAGGATGCGCGCATTCACTTTCATATCCTCAAGAAGCGGCCGGCCCGGATAGTCCAAGACTCCCGGCAGGATGCAGTTCCTCGGAAATGGCGGTCCGTCCAGGACGTGTTGCGAACTCCCGCTATGGGCGTAAACAAAACAGATCTCCGACTCCTGCGACAGCACATGGCGGAAATCATCGATGTCCGTCGCTATACCTTTCCCATCCTCACCTATTCCTCCTCTCTGGACGATGCGATCCGCATAAATCGGCTCAAGCGCATCGTTCAGATGTTTGAGGTTCCCCCAATCTTTCGAGGTGAAAATCGCAGCCTTGGCGTCATCCTTCTTCACGAATGCGGAAAGGTGGGCATTCACCTTCGCGAAGTATTCCCGGACCTCTTCGGGCGTCCGCTTGGTCCCCTCAGATTGATAGTAAGGCTTGAGAACCGCCAGCCAGATCTCGTGCACCGTCACCACCCCTTTCCCGTCATCCGGCCATGGGTTGTAGAAGTCGAATTTCCCGTCCCCATCGGTGTCGCGTATCTCGCCATCCAGATCGGTATAGTAAGAAAACATCGTGGAAACATCCCCACATTTGTTTTTGAAAACCGGGAAACCGAATCCACCGATAAGGAATGCACCGGTGATTCCGTTCGTCTTACGGAGGGAATTCAAGGCCTTCCGGATCGCGTCCGGGCGGGTATCGGAAGGCACCCAGAAAAGGCTCAGATTCACATTGAATCTCTTTTTCACCAACTCCCGGTAACGCCCAATCTCACCTACAACCCCATCTTCATCCTTGTAGGACGCATCAATAACGAGAGCAGCCACCCGCGGGGGCGTTGCGTCGGCTGCCCACCCGGTTCCGATCAGCACCAACGCGGTGATCAATCGAAGGAATAGTTCGATTTTGGGAAAGCTAACGTCGAGGGTCATTTTTAGCAGGACAGTGTTATTGAACGACAGGTCGGGTTTGGGGGATGCTCACCGACCGGTCGGTGAGTAGGTGCAAAGGTGACCCGGAAGTCCGGATTTCGACAAACTCGCTCATGGCGGATTTTCTAACTCCATCCTATTGGAGGTCCAAGCTGGAAATCACTCCGAGTCCCGTCCACCGAGGAGCCACACCACGTCAAGTCCGGACCATCACGCCCGGCCAGCTCCCACAATTCCTGAGAGCCGCCGGGCTTCAATGAACCTCAGAACCGTTTGATCCGAGCCTTTGACTGAAGGTATTCGCAGGCCTTCGCGGCACCGATTGCCAAAAGCAATGGCGGCGTGAGAGCGGCGGCGATCCGGACGTTTGCGACCAGGATGGAACGCAGGGGCAGCCGATTTAGAAGGTAGCCCGCTGCCGTCGCGCACAGAATCGCCTTCGCGGGATTTCTCGCCACTTCGCCTTCGAGGGCTTGGTAGCGCTGCCTGAGAGAACGTTTTCCATCCTGAAGCATGGCCTGCAAGCCCTCCTCAACAGTGGGGGTGTGTTCGGGTTCGCCGTGGAGTTCGAAAGAGGACATGGCTTACCAGAATTTAAGGGTTTTGCCGAGATCGCGGGCCTGGCCCACCACCCTGTCTACCGCGTGATGCGGCATATGGGACTGCACGGATTCAAACACATCCGTTCCGCGCACCTTCAGGTCCTGATAGCCATCGCGAAGGCGTTTGCCCAGCGGGGTGAAGACCGAGGCAAGCTCGTCGGAATCGAAGATCGCCCGGTGGCGGCTGCGGCACATCATGTAACCGATCGCGAATCCCAGTGCGGCGAATCCGACGACGGCTGGCAGCGGCTTGCGACGGATCAGCTCCTGAGCCTTGGTGCTGGCACAGCAGCTTTTCTCACGAACCGCGCAGCAGGCCCGATCCATGAGGTCGCCGGCCTTGTCCTTGAGTTCGCCCGCGCGTTCCTCGACTTCAGATGCGATGTGGGTGGCGGCGTCCTTCAGGTCGCCTTTCAATTCAGATGAATCCAATGGGGTGCTCATGACTCCCCTTGTTTCGCAGCCCTCATACCAAGTGATCGAAAGACGCCGCAGGTCGCTTGGAATAGCGGTTTTGCGGAAGTCCAGAGGCGGTTTTCGAACCGAGCTGGATTGCACCCTGCACGCTCATCATGCAGATCAGTGACGAATCACATCGCCACTATCTCAACTCGGCGATTCTTCGCACGACCGGTGTCATCCGTGTTCGGGGCAACCGGTGCGGCCATGCCAACTCCCACCGGGATGACGTTTCCGGAAGGCACTCCATACTTGCTGACCAGGGCACTGGTTACGGCCGTGGCGCGCTTCTGGGAAAGCGTGTGATTGTGGCTGAGTTCTCCCTGGTTGTCGGTGTGGCCGACGATGAGGAATTTCTTCCCCTTTGCAGCTTTGATGGCGTTAGCCATTTCCGTCAGCGACTCGGCGGACTCCTCCTTGATCTCGGCTTTGTCGGTGTCGAAATACACGCCGTAGATGGCAATGCGTCCGCTTTTCGTGATGGTGTCCTCGATCTCGGCGGCCTTCACCACCGTCATCCTCGCTTCCATGGCCTTCGCCTCGAGGATATCGACCCGGACAATCGTATCACCCTTCTTGAGGCCATGGGCCGTCTTCAAGGCATCGAAGCCAGTGCTGTCGTCCTTGATGATGAAGGCATAGAGCGTGATGTGAACCACGCCGCCGTTCTTGCCGGTGCCCTTGAGGGCGGCATAGCGCTGCTCGTCGTGGTTGAACTCATGATGGTACTGGAGGCCTTCTGTCTTGAGCGCGGTGGGGTAGATTTCGGAAACGAAGCGGTTGAAGCCGTCGTCGTGCTCGTCATTCGCCGCCGTGAACAGGGTAGTGAATCCGCCGGGCTTCAGATCTTCCTGATACTGCCGCGCGGCCTCCAGGGTCGAGACATCGCCGGGCAGTTTGTAATATAGGGTGGTGCGGGCCCCTTCGACCTTTTCCTTCTTCGTCGGCTTGAAGGCAGAGGTGCCGTAGTCGAACTGGATCTTTTCCAGAGCGATCGTCATCTCATCGAATTTCGCGAACTTCGACCAGATGATCTCCGAACCGGTGACGCGTTTGACCAAAGGATGATCGACCGCCCCCTTGGCATCCGCAGCCGATGAGTGGGAGCTCATCAATCCTAACAAGGCAACGGACAGGCAAAGGGCGCGTAATTTCATCGAGCCCGTCTAGCCAGATTTTCCCCTAAAGGCAATCAACTCTCCGCTCAAAATCCGAATGAACCTATCAACTGAAGGTGTCACCTAGGGCCCCGCCTTCCAGCACCTCACCACTCCGAGGTCAGACCATAACGACCTGCCAACTCAAGCAGCTCGGGACGCATTGGCCACTCGTCGGGACGCTCGCTGACGGCGTGGCGCTTGCTGGCACCCTTGAGGGTCATGCAGCCGGTGTTGTCGCCGATGGCAGCCACCTGCGCGACTTCCTCCGGCGTGAAGCGGACATTGGGAAGCTGGGCGTAATCACGGATCTTGTCCTCGATCAGGCGGGCGCCCTCGTGGGCCTCCTGCACGAAGGTCGGCACGACGCTTTCCACCGCCGGATGGCTGAGGTTCCAGATCGAGGCGAACTGGAGCATCGAAAGCCCATATTTCTCAGCGAGGGGGCGCATGCGATTGGCCTTTTCCATGCCGTGCTGGACCCAGCCTTCCGGGCGATAAGAGCGGTGGTCGCCAGGCTTGAAGGAATGGCCTTCACCGAGATCGTCGTGGAAAACTCCGCCGTAGTCGACCACGCGGGTCAGCACCTTGACGCCGTGCTTTTCACAGATCGGCAGCGCGAGCCCGACCGGCCAGGGCTCCAGCGGGTTGAGGATCAGCATCGACCAATCGATCAGTTCGCCAAAGTTCTCGAAGCAATAGAGGAGATCGAGCGTGAAACCGTTCGCCGGCCCCGGAGCAATGCCGAGACGATCTGCGAGGCCTTCTTCCTTCAGCGTCCGCATCGCTTCCCAGACGGCCTGGCTGGTGTAGCCGCGCTCGTCGGGATTGTGGAGCATCAGCAGGTCGAACTTGTCAGCCTTGCAGTTCTCCAGCGACTTCTGGCAGGCGAAGCGCATGAAATCCTTGTAGCCGGACTCGTCGCGCAGCGCCGGATCGGTGAAGCGCGGGTAGCCACGGCTGCCGTCGCGCTGACCTTCATAGAAATCGTGGCCGATGGTCCCGACCAGGCAGTAACTGGAGCGATCATAGCCCACCAGCGCCTCGCCCAGCAATTGGTCAGCCCGACCCGCGCCGTAGACATCCGAGGTCACAAAGGTGCGAATCCCCGACTCGTATGCGGTGCGGATGCAACCGAGAAAGCGGTCTTCCGGGAGGGTTTCTCCGAAGTGCATGAAGCGTCCGCCGCTCCAGGTGCCGTATGCCGTGGTAGTGAGGTCCATATCGTGAATGGCGGATGTTTAGAACGGGACTGGGCTGCGGTCAACGGAAGTTCCAAGTGCCAAGTTTCAAGTGCCAATGAAGAAAAAGAACAAACGCTGCGGCCTTCGTTCGTCAGCCTCTCTCCTTGGAACTTGGAACTTGGAACTTGGAACTTGGAACTTCAAAACGCGTTTTCTACGCGATTCACCCGCGGCCTCTTCCCCTTTTCCACGTAAACCTCGATGACGTCGAAGCGCCACGGGATCTCGCGGGTGCCTAGCAGTCGCAGCCATTCGTTCGCCCCGCGCTCGATCAGGGCTTGTTTGCTGGCGTTCACCGCGTCGAGCCCCCGGTATTTCGTGCCTTCCCGACGTGTCTTCACCTCCACGAACATCAGCAGGTCACCTTTCCTTGCCACGATGTCCACTTCGCCGCCATGCGGAGCGCGGAAGTTCCGATACAGGATCTTCGCTCCCAGCGCCTGCAGCCAGGCCGCCGCGACCTGCTCTCCGTAATCCCCGATCTCCTTGCGATCCCATTCCGTCCCGTCACGCCTCTCCAAACGGCAGGGCGAGTTGAGCAACCGGCTGAAACGA
>JANOKL010000618.1:0-1730 GCA_031419215.1 Luteolibacter sp.
GTGCTGGAGGTCAGCGACGATGGAGTCGGGCTTCCGGAAAACAGCAGCACCCGGATCAGCGGCGTGCAGAAACTTGAGGAGCGGGCCCGGGTCCTCGAGGGCCAGCTTCAGATTGAATCGCAGAACGGAGTCGGCACCCTCTTGAGGCTTGTCGTTCGCCGTGCCCATCTCATCGCCAAACCCCACCAGTCATGAGTGCCGTCGCTGCAGAAGTCACCCGCGTATGGATTCTGGAAGACCACCAGGTTTTCGCCAAACATGTCCGCCGCCTCCTTGCCGGAGAAGCGGACATTGATTGCCCTTACCATTTTTCCCACCCGGATGAGTTGTTCGAAAAGCTTCGCTTCACCACCGACAAGCCGGATGTCCTGCTTCTCGATCTCGGTCTTCCGGGACGCGATGGGCTTCAGGTCCTCGATGAAGTAAGGAAGATCCTCCCCGAGCTCAAGGTCCTGATCCTCTCGGCTTTCGACGACCGTGAACGGGTTTACCACGCCATCTGCAATGGTGCCGCTGGCTACCTTCTCAAGTCCGCCGATCCGGATGACATCCTCGACGGCATCCGTGAGGTCATGAAAGGCTCCTCCGCCCTCAGTGGTCCGATCGCGAAAATGATCCTCGAGGGTTTTTCCCGCTATGGATCGGTTCAGAAGATCGAGCCACTCACCTCCCGCGAGGTCGAGGTGCTGCGCGCCCTGGTCCACGGCCTGATCAAGAAGGAGATCGCCGATCAGCTCAACATCTCCCAGCACACGGTCGACATGCACCTGCGTGCCGTTTACCGCAAGCTGGGAGTCCGCACTCAGACGGAAGCGGTATCCAAGGCCCTGCGACAGGGCCTCGTCTGATCATTTCCTGGGTTTGTTCGCACGATGGGCGGCGTGGTTCTCGAAAGGGGGCCGCGCCGTTTTCGCATGAAGGGGGGGAAGAGGTGAATGGTAAATAGTAAGTGGTGAATCGTGGTCGAAGATTTAGGCCACTACGATCCTCTCTTCGTTTCGAATTTCCGGATTCGGATTTCGAATTTTCCGAGCTTATCGAGGGCGGACTTTTCCCTCTCTGCCTGAACGTCAGGCGGGGAATGTCCGAGGGTGCCGAGTCCCTAAATTCGGCACCCTCGGGCCCTCCGGGGGGAGGACAGTGCTATCCCTTACAAAAAAGAGACTACCACGGATTTGGCGGCTTGGAACTCCGTCATCGCGTAGGACTTTGAAGGCCGATTTTGGTCCCAACAAGCGAGCGCGGCGATACCTTGCTAAATCGAATCGGGCGATCCTGGTCATCATTTCCTGCCACTCTGAATGCGGCGGGGAGATGACCAGGGGCATCGGGTCCCTATTCCCGATGCCCCCGGGCCCTCTGGGGGGGGCAGTGCTATCCCTTACGAAAGAGAGACTACCACGGATTCGGGCGGATGAAACTCCGCAATCACGTAGGACTTCGAAGGCCGGTTTTGCGCCTGTTAGAGGCTGTCAGAAAAATCGAACCCCTCAATGGATTCGAACCATTTTGACAGAATTAACGGAATTTCCAGAATTCACCGAAGGAGTCAGGAATATCTGAATTCCGGAGTTTTTCTCGCTTTGTAAATTCGGTTCTTCCCGCGATTTAGTGGGTGGCTTCCGGTCGTAGGTCCAGGCGAAGGCTGCTAGGGTCGCGTCATGGAACAATCTTTGACGGCGCATTACGCCATGCTTTTGGGGCTTGATGGCTCCTGGAAGGTCTCTGCG
>JANOKL010000619.1:0-3279 GCA_031419215.1 Luteolibacter sp.
CGAGGCGTATTGCTCAGAGCATGGCGTTGCGATTCCCGGTGGTTTTGGCCGCAACACCCCATCACGCTATGCCGTTATTCGCAAAGATGCGGGCACTCCGAAGTTGGTCGCCAAGACATGGTTCAAGCATGAGGATGTCGCCTACTACGTCGAGAACACTCTGATTCCGGAACTCGGAGCTGATTTTCATGATTCCGTCGATATTCTCGACTTCAAGGATGGGCGGAGACTTCGTTTCATTGGATCGAATCGACTTCAGGTCGAGGATCATGTCATTCAGCAGCACGATGCCAATGCATAAATATCCAAGGCGAACAAGGCGCGGCTGGGCAACCCCTACCAGCCCGCTGTTTCGTCGGCGTTTATGCGTATTTCAAACCTTAACTCCCGTTTCGACGCTCGCCCCCGCTGGTAGGGTTGCCAGCGCTTGAACGTTCGCCATGAATAGAATCCTAATTTCTGCGCTCATCATCCTGGGAGTGGGAGCATCTCTATTAGGGCTGCTCCAGATGATGTCCGAGTCTACTAAGGTAGTCGCTCCCGACAGCTTCAAGCCACCACTGGAGAACATTCCGGAGGTGAGCAAGGGTGAGTATCTTCCGGCGGGGCTGGGTGATCTACGCATGAATATGCCCCTCAGCGAGTTCCTTGCGACGGTTCACGGTCAGCACGGGACACACGAGGACAAGGGCTTTAGAGAGACCGTTACGACCTCCTATGCTGACACCCAATTTTCGTCGGTGACGTTTTACTTCGACTCGAAAGGCAACAAGCCATTGTATGAATTCATCATCGAGTATCCTGAAGCATTCGATCTTTCCTCTTACGTTGTAGAGCGGTATGGAGCACCTACACACGAAGGTGAGTGGCGATTCCGCGATCACGAGGATTACTACATAATGATATGGACCACTTCCTTCTCGAATCGGCTCATCATCGCAGCTAATATCGATGGAACCGAGCACCAACACAGAAAATAAGAAGGCGTGGCGAGGGTCAGTCCTCGCGCCAGAAGGCGTGGCGAGGGTCAGTCCTCGCGCCTTCACATTCGAAGTTCATTTTCGACCCGAACGGCTGATTGAATTGGCAGGAAGTTTCCGTAGGCTGGCCCCGAATGATTCGCCTGCTTTCCACCGCCGCCCTTTTTGCCTCCACGCTCATCGTTTCCGCCGTCAGCGATGAAAAGACCGAAGGCACCGCCAACCCGGAGCCGCTCCCGGTAAAGGCCGATGAAAAGGCCATCCTCGCGACCGTCAAATTTCCCGAGGGCATGGTAGCGAAGCTGTTCGCCCGTGAGCCGGATGTGCAGGACCCCACGGCGATCACCTTCGATGATCAGAACCGCCTCTACATCGCGGAGACGCATCGCTTCGAGCGGGGCGTGGAGGACAATCGCCGCAACCCCTGGGTGGCGGACGATTACAAGCTCACCTCCACCGCCGAACGGCTGGAGATGCTGAAAAAATATTCCACCGAGAAGAGGCCGTTTTCCTATTTCTCGAAGTATTCGGAAATGATCCGTGTGATCGAGGATCGTGATGGTGATGGAAAGTGCGACCACGCGAAGATTTTCGCCGAGGGCTTCAACAATCCCCTGGATGGCACCGGTGCCGGCGTGATGGCCTTGGACGGAAAAGTGTATTTCGCCTGCATTCCCAACGTGTGGTTGCTGGAGGACAAGGACGGCGATCTCGTCGCGGAGAAGCGCGAATCGCTTCAGGAAGGATACGGCATCTCCGTGAGCCTCAGCGGGCACGATCTCAATGGCTTTGCCCTCGGGCCGGACAACCGGATCTGGTTCAGCATCGGCGACCGCGGCTACAACCTGAAAACGAAGGAGGGCCGTCATCTCTACGATCAATACTCGGGTGCGGTGTTCCGCATGGAGCGCGACGGCAGTGGGCTGGAGGTCGTGCACACGGGCCTGAGAAATCCCAAGGAGATCGCCTTTGATCGGTATGGAGATTTGTTTTCCGTCGATAACGAAGCGGACATGCAGGACATGGCCCGCGTCGTCGATGTGGTGGAAGGCGGCTTCTCCGGTTGGCAGCGCGGCCATCAGGCATTCCAGAAATTCACCAACCTCATCTATGGCACCAAACGCCACGACACCAACTGGATGAAGGAGCGCCATTGGGACATGAACAGCCCGCTGCGCCCGCGTGCCATCCTCGCCCCAGCGGGCTGGGTCAGCAAGGGGCCCTCCGGCCTCGCCTACAACCCCGGCACCGGTCTCTCGGAGAAATGGGACAATCACTTTTTCGTCTGCGACTTCGTCGGCGCGAACAGCGCAGTGATCGGATTCCGCATGGAGCCGAATGGCGCGGGCTTCAAAGTCGAGCGGAAGGAAAACTTTGTCTCCGGCATGCTCCCAACCGACATCGAGTTCGGATACGACAGCAAGGCTTACGTCACCGACTATGTGGGAAGCTGGCCGACTCATGGTTTCGGCAACATCTTCACCTTCGAAGATCCCGCCGAGACGGCGAAGCAGGATACGAAAGATGTCCGCAGCTTGTTTGCGAAAGGTTTCTCCACTTTGGATCCCGCCAAGCTCGCCGAGCTTCTCCGCCATCCCGACATGCGGGTGAGGCTTCGCGCCCAATTCGCCCTCGCAAGCGATGGCGCGAATCGTAGGATATTGCTTGAGGCGATAGCGCCCCCCTTACCTACAACCACACGACTCCATGGCGTCTGGGGACTTGGCAATTTGGCGCGGATCGAAAAAGACGAGGAATCTGCCAAGATTCTCATCACCCTCCTCTCCGACAGGGACGCGAAAGTCCGCGGCCAAGCGGTGCAGGCCCTCGGCGATGCAAGCTACAAACCCGCACTGGCTGCGACCACGAAACTCCTCCGCGATCCCGACCCACGCACCCGGATGCTTGCCGCCATCGCCACCGGCAAGCTCGGCAGCAAGGAGCAAGTCCCTGCGCTCATGACCATGGTCACGGAAAACAACGACCAGGATGAATACGTCCGCCACGGTGCGATTCAGGGCATGATTCAGGTCGGTGACGCCGACGCGGTCTTCGCTTTCGCGCAGAGCAAGTCGCCCGCCGTGCGCCGCGCCGTGGTGCTCGCACTCCGCCGGTTCAAGGACGCGCGCATAGGCACCTTTCTCAAGGACAGCGACCTCTCCATCGCCGTCGAGACCGTGCAGGCGATCAATGATGAAATGATCGAGGGCGCCCGCCAGGACCTCGCGTCAGCGATGCAACTCCTCGGCAAATCGACATGGCCGGTGGACCTCCGCATACTCAACGCCATGATCCGCGC
>JANOKL010000620.1:0-5711 GCA_031419215.1 Luteolibacter sp.
CGCACCAAAACCGTGAAGCCCGCGTTCCTCGACTTGGGAGATACTGACCCTTCTGCCGTCTTCGGAAAACTCCTTGCGGTCGGCATTCAGGATTTCCTGCGCTGTGCCGGTGGCGATGAGAGAACCAACGGCAAAGAATTCCTCGGTGAACTCTTCCGCTTCGATCCCGGCGATGCCGCTCAGCCAGCGGAGCATTTCACGGTCAAGATCGGTGGTGGTGGGACCCGTCAAACAAAGTGTGTCAGACACGATGCCCGCGCAGAGGCACAGGGCGACGCCGGGCTCCGGCTCTAGCGAGCGGTGAAGGAACTTCCGGGCCACAAGGGTCGAGGTCGAGCCGACAGGTTCGTTGAGATAGCGGATTGGCTCACGCGAAACGAGGTCGCCTGCAAGACGGTGGTGGTCGATGACTTCGACGACTTCGGCCTCTTCCACACCGAGGACTGCCTGGGCGTATTCGTTGTGGTCGACGAGGGCGAGGCGCAGGCGCGGCGGGTCGACGAGGTCGGACTTGGAGATGACGCCGATGAGTTTCCCGTTCTTTTGGTCTGTGACAGGGAAAAGGTCCTGATCGAGTCCGGCCAAGCGCTTGCGGAGGCGCGAGATCGGTTCGTTCACCCCGACGCTGAGAAAGGTCGAGGTCATCACGTGACGGACGATTCGCGAGCACCGGATGAGGGTGGAGCAGCTCGCGGTGTCGTGATGGCAGCGGAGAATGATGACGCCCTTTTTCGCAGCAAGTTCGCAGAGAGCTGGCTCGACCGGGTTGTCGCCGGTGACGAGCAGGGCGCGGGCCCCGTGGTCGATGGCGTAGCGCTGGACGATCGGACGGTCGCCACAAATCACCAGATACTGGCCGACGTTTCCGCCCTTGGCGGCGCTCTTAAGGCGGGCTTCGACGGTCTTTTGCGAGGAGGCTCCGACGAGGAGAACGAGGTCTTCTTCAAGCCCGTCGGTGGGCAGGGGAGCGCCGATGCTTTCCGCGTGGAGGGTGTCGGCGATCTTTGAAAGCGAAGCGTGCACTGTTCTAACAGCCAGGCCCTCGGTCTGATCGGGTAGCAGGAGTTCCAGCAAATCGAGGTAGCGCAGGATGCCGTGGACGTGGCCGTCTTCATCGGTGACTGGCACGCAGCGCACACCGCTGGAAATCATCCGGCGGTAGGCGGTGAGAAAGGTGTCGGCGAGGTGGGCCTGGACGATATCGCGTCGGCAGATCATGCCGGCGGTGGCGCGGACGTCGGTGACAAGCTCGGGGGCTTCCATGCCAGCACGTTCGAGCGCCCAAGCGGTACGCTGGGGAACCTCCCCACAGCGGGCGGCGATGGCGTCCGGTTCGCCGGTGGCGCGCAGCAAGGCGGCGTGGCCGATCGCGGAACAGATCGCGTCGGTGTCCGGGTTCTTGTGGCCGATCACGTAGAACGGCAATCGCGGGCGGTCGGGCATGGCTGGCGAAGGACTAACCGCGAATCGCGGATTGAGGAATGCGAAAACCGTAAAAACACGGAATCCTCACATTCTTTCCGGCACCTTGATCCCCAGCAGGCCGAGCCCGGTGGTGAGGACTCGGGAGGTCAGCTCGCACAGCGCGAGGCGGCTGTCGCGCACCGGGCCTTCCGATTTCAGGACGGGGCAGGCCTCGAAGAACGAGTGGAAGCCGCGGGCGAGTTCGAGCAGGTAGTTCGCTAGAAGGTTCGGTCGATAGTCCTCAATGACGGTCGGCAGCACCTCGCCGAAGCGGGCGATCAGACGTGCCAGATGAATCTCGGCGTCCTCGTTGAGAAGGATGGTGGCGGAGGACGCATCGAAGGGCTCGTCCAGCTTTCGGAAGATCGAGAGGATGCGGACGTTGCTGTACTGGAGATACGGCGCGGTGTCGCCCTGAAGCGCGAGCATGCGGTCCCAGGAGAAGACGTAGTCGGTCAGGCGGTTCTGCGAGAGTTCGGAGAATTTCACGGCACCGATACCGACGGTCTCCGCGATCTGCGCGGCTTCTTCTGCCGGAAGGTCGGGGTTCTTTTCGGCGATGACCTTGGCGGCGCGTTCGACGGCTTCCTCCAGCACATCGACAAGCTGCACGTTGTCACCCGAGCGGGTCTTCATCAGCTTCCGGTCCTCACCGAGGATCGAACCGAAGGCGACATGCTGGCAGTCCGCATGCACACCCCAACGCCGCGCGGCATCGAAGATCTGGCGGAAATGCAGGCTCTGTGGGACGCCAACGACATACCAGATGTGATCGGCGTTCCAGGTCTTCACGCGGTAGTCGAGCGTGGCGAGGTCGGTGGTCGCGTAGAGGAAGCCGCCGTCGGCCTTGCGGATGATCGCGGGGTTGTCGGTCCAGCCGTTCTCCTTGTTGACGCGGAAGGGATCCTGCTCGTCGGGAAAGTCTCCGGAAGCGAAGATGCAGACGGCCCCATCGCTGATTCGGGCGATGCTTTTTGTTAGAAACTCATCGACGATTCCGGCGAGCTGATCGTTGTAGAAACTTTCGCCCAGCCAGTAGTCGAAGGACACGTCGAGGCGGTTGTAGATCCTTTGCAGACCTTTCTTGGAAACCTCGATGCACTGTTTCCAGATCGCAAGGTTGTCGGCATCACCAGACTGGAGTTTCACCAGCTCCGATTTGCAGAGTTCGAGTACGGCGGGATCGGCTTTCGTGCCGGCGTTGACGTCACGATAGACGCGGAGAAGTTCCGGAATCGGATCTGCCTCCAACGCGGCGTGATCGAGCAGGGTCTTCCAACCGTGGAGGATCATCCCGAACTGCGTGCCCCAGTCACCGATGTGGTTGTCGGAGATGACCTTGAAGCCGAGGTAGCGAGCGATGCGGGAAAGCGAGTCGCCGATGATGGTCGAGCGGATGTGGCCGACGTGCATTGGCTTGGCGACGTTCGGTGCGGAGAAATCGACGACGACCGTGCGACCTTGTCCGATGTCCGGCACGCCGAGTTTTTCATCGCGGATCAGCGTGGCGGTGTAGGCGGCGTAGGCCTCGGGGAGGATGCGGAAATTGAGGAATCCTGGCCCGGCGATGTCGGCGGTGGCGACCCCGGTGAGGTCGATCCGGTCGAGGATTTCCTGAGCAAGGGCGCGCGGGTTGGTCTTGCGCTGCTTGGCCAGGACCATGGCGGCGTTCGACTGGTAGTCGCCGAAACGAAGATCGGTCGCAGCTGTGACGGGCGTGGCGGCGGACTCGCCGATGACGTCGGAAACAGCGGCGGCGAGGCGGGATTCGAGGTCCTGCAGGAAGGTCATGGGAAAAAATCGTCGAAGGTCTGAAAGTCGAAGGTCGACTCTGTTAGTTGGAACTTGGCAATTGGAATTTGGCACTTCCTAGCTGGCCGCACGGGACGCATTGGGATCGAGGATGGTCAGAATCTCCTCGCGGGTATCAGCCTCTCCGATGCGGCGGCGGATTTCTACATTGGTGAACATTTTCGCAATCGCGGCGAGCGTTCTGAGGTGGAGATGGTGGTCCTTGCTCGGCACGATGAACAGGAACACGAAATGAACCGGCCCACCGTCGAGGGCTTCGAAGTCGATTCCCGATCGCGAGCGCCCCAGCACAGCGATGACATGGTCAACGTTTTCAGAAAAGGCATGGGGAATGGCCACCCCCGAGCCGATTCCGGTGCTGACGAGTTCCTCTCGGATTTTCAGGGATCCGAGAATTTCCTGTTCCAGCGTGTCATCGATCTTCCCGAGAAACCGCAGATGCTCGACGAGCTCCACGATTGCAGGCCAATGATCCGTTGCCCGCATTTCGTGCAGGATCTGGACGGCGCTGATGAGCTGGCTCAGTTTCATGAGAGGATCGGCGGTACGAAGTCGACCGCGCAAAGGGGACGCCGATTACCGTTGTGGCCGGACCTTGGCAAGCGGATTCGCGGCGGGGGAAAGACCGATTGAACCTTGCTCATTGCAGATTCCGTCCAGTATGATCGGCTCATGATCCGTGCGTTCTGCCACCTGTTTCTTTTGATTTCAATTTGCCCGATGCTGACCCAGTGCGGGGATTCCCTGGGCTCGGGCACCATGGGTGGGCCAACGGTGGAGGTGCGCAATGCCAAGATCGCCGCTGAGGAAACGGGGGATTTTTACTACGGCCGACGCTATTTCGTGAACAAGACCCGGTTCTGGGGCTACCTCAAGAAGCCACGTGAATCCTGGAGCCGCGCCAAGCTGGTCATTTTCAATGAGTCCGTGAAGACCAGCCCGGACCGGATGCCTGAGAACGGCCCTTCAGGCCAGCGCTACGCGTTTGACCAGAACCACGAATACAAGATCCGCGGTTCCTTCACCGGGCGCGAGGTCTATGAGCCAAACAGCAATCAATTCCTGCCCGAGTTCCGACTGACCGGCTACGAAGTGGTGGATCGGAATCCCGGATGGTTGTTCCGCCCGGATGACCGCTACGACTCGGTGCGCATCACCCTGACGCCCCGGTAATCCGGCGGCGCATCTTCATTCAAGGCTCCCCATCATGCAGATCAGATCCTTCCCGAGGCCTCCGCGCGAGGGGAAACCTGGCTCGATCAGTCCGGTTTCACCTGACCGGAACGCGACCAATTGGGATGGTACGCCGCTGCGGCGCAAAAAGAAGGATCGGTTCGACAAAAGAGGTCGCGAAACCTTGCTCAGGACCATTGCCATCGGAGTCCTGGCCTTGATTGCAATGGGAGTGTTCGTGGTTGTTGGATTGAATCGTGACCGCGTCATGAACGACACCGTTTGGCGGGATCCAACAGCAGATCGCTTTATCGCCCCCGTCCAATCGACGATTCCGCCAACTGAGGAAGAGGCGCTGGATCTCGTCCAAACGGTGCTGGCGATGACCAAGGCCGAGCAGTTCGGGTCGCGGGTTCGCTTGGGTGGGATGACGGCCGAACAGGCCGTTGACTTTCTTGTCCATCGCGAGGAGCGCGACGGCAAACTGACGCGCATGGACTGGATCGGCAATATGGACGCCAACGGCATCCAGATTGAAGCGGTCCAGATTGTCTTCGAAAATCAAACCAAGCCGCCAAGAAGGGCGCTGCTCACTCCTAACAAGAATGGTGACTGGCAGGTCGACATGGCCTCACTGGCAAATTGGAATTCGTTGCCGTGGGAGCATTTTCTCAATGAACCCGGAAGCGAAGCGGACCTTCGTGTGGTGATCATCCGCGACAACTATTTCAACGGAGACTATGCCAGTGATCGTGATTGGAGTGCCTTCCGCTTGGTGATCCCCGAATCCGAGATAGCGTTGATTGGTTATTGTCGAAAGGAGAGTCCGGCCTTGCTGGCGGTTTCCAGCCTGCTCAAGGAGGCGGTCTATGCCCGTGTGGTCGTGCGCGTGAGAAAGGCCGCAGTGCCCGGCAACAGGCAATGCGAAATACTCTCCGTTCTGGCGGAGGACTGGATCGTGACCGAGACTCCGGTTGAAGCACGGTTTCAGAAGGGCATTCCCTTGATCAAGGAGTGATTGGTGAGGATCACTCGCCGTAAGACGACTCCACGCGATTGGCTACGTCGCGATAGCCGTAATCCACCTCGTAGATCTGCTTGAAGCAGTCCAGAGCGGCCTCCTTGTTCCCCATTTCGGCATGGATTTCACCCTTGTCGTACAAGACTTCCTTCTTGGTGTTGTCCATGCCGTGTAGGTCGGCAAGAGCGTCGGTGAGCTGCTTGATGGCCAAGTCGAACATGCCCTTGGCGCGGAAGGTGCG
>JANOKL010000621.1:0-3837 GCA_031419215.1 Luteolibacter sp.
GTGAAGATTCCATGAGTGCCGTAAAGCCAGCCATCCGGCCCCCACGTGAAGTTGTTGAGGGTTTCATGAGTGTCCTCCGCGCCCCAGCCGTCGAGTACGATCTGGGGAGGTCCGTCAGGGTGGGCGTCGCCATCCTTGTCGGGGATGAAAAGCAGGTTGGGCGGCGATCCCAGCCACACGCCGCCAAATCCCACCGCCAGTCCGCTGCTGAAGGTGACCTTGTCGAGAAACACGGACCGTTTCTCGAAGGTGCCGTTTCCGTCCGCGTCTTCCAACACCACGATGCGGTCCTTCGCCTCGCCCGGGCAGTTGGGGTAGTTGGTGTTCTCGAGCACCCAGAGCCGTCCGCGGTCGTCGAGGGTGTAGGCGATCGGTTGGACGATGTCGGGTTCCGAGGCGATGACCTCGATTCGGAAACCGTCAGGAACCACCATGCGTGAGGCAGTGACCTTGGGTGCAAAGGCCTCGTTCGCAGCCAGGGGGCGCGCGGGATCACGGGTCGGATCGCTTTTGGCGGAGGCCAGGGCGGCGATCAGGAGTGCAAGAGCGGCTTGGGCTTTCATGGGATGGCTGGAACCTTGATTCGGAGAAAGGGGGGCGATGCTTTCATCGGAGTTCGGTTCGCCGAATCTGCCGGGGCGCTGAACCCCGTCCGATCCAGTTCCCTCAGTGGCTGGCACCGATCGCAAACAAGGCCACGAATCCGACGAACAAGCCGATCAAGATCAGCCACAGCACCTCCTCATCGGTGTCGTTGAAGACCTGGCGGAGCTGCTCCGGCCTGACATGGACGCCGCCGTAGTTCGGCACGGTCAGGGTTCATTTCCGACTCGCCTTCAGCCGGTCCCTTCGAGGTCGTCCGGCGTGATGAGGTGCCATCCGGGGCGAGTGGTTACCCATTCCAAGTTTCAGAGGGAAAAGAATCAGTGTGCCGGTTTTCCGCGCAGCTTCTGGACTCCGAGAAACCCCAGCAGCACCAGCACACCGGCCAGCAGGCCGCATAGGCCATTCAGTAAGGAAGGAACGACGGGCGAGAGAAATCCCGCTGCTGCGCCAATGTGCTCGATGGCGTGATGCAGCGGGGGAATGCCATGAGCCACGATCCCTCCACCGACGAGGAACATGGCGACGGTGCCTGCGATGGAGAGTGTCTTCATCAGGAAGGGTGCCGCCCAGAGAATGGAGCGACCGAGTTTGCGCTGAAAGTTGCCGCTCCGTTGCGTGAGATAGAGGCCGGCGTCGTCGAGTTTCACGATTCCTGCGACGAGTCCATAGACGCCGACGGTCATGACGATGGCGATGGAGGAAAGAACGAGAACCTGTCGGGTAAAGTCCTTGTCCGCCACGGTGCCGAGCGTGATGGCGATGATCTCCGCAGAAAGAACGAAGTCGGTGCGGACCGCGCCTTTGATTTTCTCGGCTTCCGTTTCCACCTTCACTTCGGGGGGAGTGGCGGCGAGTTCAGCGAGTTCCTGGCTGGCCTCTGCAGCGGATTTTTCCCGGCGATGCAGGAAGGCGTGATGGAGTTTTTCCACCCCTTCAAAGCAGAGATAGAGTCCGCCGATCACCAGCAGCGGCGTGATCGCCCAGGGGGCGAAGGCGCTGATCAGGAGCGCCAGCGGCACGAGGATCAACTTGTTGACGAAGGAGCCTTTCGCCACGGCCCAGACGACCGGCAATTCGCGCTGGGAGACAACGCCGCTGACCTGTTGGGCGTTCAGGGCGAGATCGTCTCCGAGCACCCCGGCGGTCTTCGCGGCCGCCTTTTTCGTGAGGATGGAAACGTCGTCGAGGATCGTCGCGATGTCATCGAGCAAGGTGAGCAAACTGCCAGCGGCCATGCACGGATAATGCGCCGGACCATCATCGGGGAGGCAAGCCCCAAAACGCGCGGAATCGAGCACTCAGGCCCGCGTTCAGACCTCGTTCTTCCACAGCAGGCTTGCCCGCTGGGCGGGAAAATGAGCTGCTAGGCGCATGGGAAGACCCAACTACATTCCGAAAACCTGGGAACTGCCGGAGTCCATCACCAAGCGGCTGGGCGAGAAGGTCGGGAAGCAGCGACTGATGAACGAGGATGGCCATCTGTTGCTGCTGCTCCATCAGGTTCCCAAGGTGGAGGACAACGAGATCCGCACCGCGGTGGTGTTCTGGCGGAATCCTGCAGGAGAATGGAAGGGCGTGCCGCTCGGGGGCGGACTCAGTGGCTTGGAAGCCCATCTCGCCTCGTATCGCTCCGCCATCCACGGGCTGGATGAGGCGGTGGAGGCGGCCATGACTCCTCGTGAATACTTCGATGTCATGCGACTGGTCCACCCGGTGCAGCGCTCCACCCGCAGCCTTCTGGAAGTCATCCAGGCGACCCGCGAGGCGCTGCCGGAGGAGACACGGATCATCAACGTCCGCGACCAGGCGGCCGAGGCCGAGCGGGCGATTGAGCTTGTCGCGGCGGATGCCAAGTCGGGCATGGACTTCACCATCGCCGAAGCTGCCAGCGAGCAGGCGGCCTCGGCGGCCTCGGCGAATCGCGAAGCCCGACGCCTCAACCGGCTCGCGGCCTTCTTCCTGCCCGTGGCCACGCTGGTGTCGCTGTTCGGCATGAACCCGCCGGAGACGATGATTCACCAGCAAGGTACTTGGCTCGTCCTGGCCGTCGGAATGCTTTTCGGTTTCATCGTGTTTTCCATCGTGTCCCTGAAAAACGGAAAGCAGGACTGAGTCGGCTAGCGGGCGACTGTTAGAGTCAGCTCACCGGTGGTCGAGTCGGTCCGGACGAGGCCGATGGAATTCTTCGCCGTCACTTTGACATCGTGGGTTCCGGCAGGCAGGCCCTGCAACTTTTCGGAGGGCAGCTTCCAGGTGCCGTTCTTGTTGTCGATGCCTTCGAAGGTTTTCCCCGCGATCTCGATCACCAGGCTTTCGGTGATGCAGCCCACCGTGCCGGTCAGGTCCCCTGCGATGTTTCCGAAGGTGACTTTGTTGACGGTCACGTCCGGCGGCAGCCGGTCGAACTTGAAGGTCCCGAGCTCGAAACCGATCTCGAACTTCCGGGCTTCCAGCACTTCGCGGACTCTCGGAATCAACCTCGCGGAATTCCAGTAATAGAGGTGATTGAGCACATCGGGAGGCAGGTTCAGGCCCTCCAGCTTCGGGCCGCGATGGATGCCATCGGTGACCTCGGCGGTTTCCAGCAGCTTGCGCTCCTTGAGAAAGGCCTGTGCGGTCGCGCCTGCCGCGAACACATCGGTCCCGAAGAGGATGCGGTCCCGATACTTCATGTAAAACTCCCGTGCCTTCGCCACGCTATAGTCGGCGGCCTTGCGGTCGTTGTGAACGTAGGCAATGTCCACGAAAACGTTCGGGTGCTTGTCGAAGATGGCCGCCAGCTTCTCCATGCCTTGGTTGCTCTGAAGCATGAACAGTCCGTGGGCGAAAATGAATGTCGCCTGCGGATGCTTCGCCGCGACTTCGATGGTGTCGTCCTCGTATTTCGGGAACGCCGGACTGTTCCCCTCGGCGTTGCCTGGATCGCCGGTGTGGAACGCGATCAACGGCATGCCCTGCTTGCCGGCCTCGTCGAGTTGCTCGTGGATCTTCGGAATCTTGCTGGTGAGGATTTTTCCGTGCGGCCACAGCTTGAGCCCGACGAATCCCTGCTCCTTGAAAGTCTTGATCTCATCCACGCTCCACCAGATCCCGTTCGAGGGAATCGTGAAGGCCCCGGGAACAAAGAGGATCCGGTCGTTCAACTTTTCCTTCGCATACACCATGTCGTTTCCCGGAATCTGCCTCACGCTGTCCGGACTGGCGTTTTTTCCCTCGTTGTCCTTCACCCAG
>JANOKL010000622.1:0-1689 GCA_031419215.1 Luteolibacter sp.
CGTCAATTCGGCGCTCGCCCTGTTGGGTGTGGACACCAGCGCCCGCCCTGACATTCTCCAGCGCTTCACGGTGAACGACACCACCGTGCGCATCGAAAGCACCGGTTCTGCCGAAGGAGCGAAGCGCAAAATCATTATCACTCTCCGCAACCGCACCGGCCGTCCGGCCATTCTTGAACGATCCGAAGAAGTCATTCCGTGAGCAAACAGTCTGAAAACGTGATGCTGGTGCCTGGTGAGGCAGGCTGGGAAATCTGGTCAGGTTCCGCCGAAACGGGGTTCACCCTGATTTCCGCCACCGAGACCCCTCGTGCTGCCGATCTGACGGGCCTGCCCGCCGGGGAGGTGATCCTGCTTTTCCCGGTCAAGGCGACCACCTCGCTGCCACTGCGGGTTTCCACCTCCGACGACTCGCTCTACCCCGAGCTCTCAGCCCTCCATGCCGAACGCCTCGGCCTGCGTCCGGACCCGATGGCCGGCCAGCTCACCGACCAGTTCGTCGTCGCCCAGGAAGGCGAGAACACCGCCCTGCTCTCCGTCATCCTGCGCGCCCCCGTGGATGGCGAGCTGCCGACCCGCGGACCGAAGGAGTTCGATCTTTCCGCCCGCGCCATTCCCTTCGTCGGCGAATCGCTCGTGATCTGGAAGGAATTCAGCCGCTGGGTTTTTGCCCTCTCCGTCGGCGGAAAGCTCGCCTACAGCCAGGCCACCTCGATCGACTCTCCGACTCCGGATGAGAACCTGGTCCGGGAAATCCGTCTCTCACTCATCCAGCTTTCCCTTCAGGGTCTCGACTGCCAGCCCACCCACGTCGTCCTCTACGCGGCGGGAAATCCTCCACCGTCCGCCCTCGTCGGGGCCTTTGGAGCTGGGGTGGAAGTGCTCCCCAAACCCGCTCCGGTTCTTCCTGATCCACGCAGCAAGCTGCTCCCGGCCGACGTCCGTGCCGCCCGCCGCGCGGCCCAGAAGAAGCAGCAGATCGTTCTCGCGATCGCCGCGCTGGTGATCGCCTACCTCGGGCTCGCCGGGTATTCTGGTTACGGGCTGTGGAAGGATTCGAAGGCAGTTGCTCAACTCCGTGCCGAGGCCAAAGAGGTCGCGCCGGTCGGTGAGGCCTACGCCGTGCATGTCGCGAAATGGAGCGAACTCGGTCCGGTCGTCGATATTTCCCAGGCCCCGGTCGAGCTCCTCTATCGAGTCGCCAGCGCCATTCCGGCAAGTTCCGGCCTGCGTCTGAAAACGGCGGAAATGAACGGCGGCGAGATCAAGCTCATCGGTGAAGCCCAGCAGCCGAAGCCGATCCAGGACTTCAGCCTTGCCCTGACCAAGAGCAACCTCCTCGTCGGCTACACTTGGGAAAACCAGCAGCCGAATCAGTCCGCCAAGGGCTGGGACTTCGTTTTCACCGGCCACCCGCCCGGCTCGCTCGAATCCGACCCGTGATTTCTTCCCCCTGAACCGACAATTTTCCGCCCACTCGGTTTTCTTGACTGGAGCGACCGATTCCCTCCCACCGCTCCCATCGCTCTTCCGCTTTTCTTCAGATGTCCAATCGCGAAAAAAACCTCCTGATCTTCTTCGCCGTCGCGGGGTTCATTGTGCTCAACCTTTTCGGGTTCAAATATTTTTCTGCCTATCAGATCAAGATCAAGGGCCAGCGCCAAGCCGCTGAAGCCGAGCTGGCCCGCC
>JANOKL010000623.1:0-4744 GCA_031419215.1 Luteolibacter sp.
CGATCCACGGCGCGCTGTTCGTGGCACTGTGCCTGATGATCCTCCTGGCCCTGATGTGGGCGAGGCTTCCGTTCAAGACGGCCATCCTCGTTGGCATCGCGTCGCTGATACCCACCTGTGCGTTTTTCGCAGACCGGCTGCTGAAAAGGCATCAGCGTGATCTTTCTGATCAGGACGGTCCGCTCACCTGAACTGATTCTGCTCCGGACGATAGTCGTAGCCGAACGCGCTCATTTTCGCGAGGAGCTGCTCCGGGTCGAGATTGTGGGTTTTGACAAGGTCCTCAAACGAGTCGCAATGGTTCCTTAGCTCGGTGTTCAGCAATCCGACGAGGAGATGCGGATCCATGGCGAGGGCTTTGGAAAGGTCCATGCCGGGATGTTGTCGAGCCGCCGACCGCAGGCAAGCCGCGATCCCAGCTTGCGCGACGGCTTTCCACGACTATTGAGATCGGCATGAATCGTTGGATGGCTGCTTATCAGGGATCACTCGCTGCCGATGCTTTGGCGATGCCGGTGCATTGGTACTATGACCGCGAAGCCCTGCGGCGCGATTACGGCACGGTGGATCATTTCATGGCACCGAGGAACCCGCATCCAGGTAGCATCCTGTGGCGATCGGTTTACGAAGCGCTGAATGAGCGAGGCGATATCCTGCGTGATCAGGCGCAGTACTGGGGCCAGCGCGAGATCCACTACCACCAGTTTCTAACAGCCGGTGAAAACACGCTCAACTTCAAGCTGGCGACCGAGCTTTTTACGATGGTGAAAGCCAATGGCGGCTACGATCCGGATGAGTGGCTTGATCGTTACATCTCAAGGATGCTCGAGCCCGGCTGGCATCGCGACACCTACGTCGAGGAATACCATCGCGCCTTCTTCACCCGCTACGCCCAGGGCAAGGCTCCGCGGAAATGCGGCATCAGCGACGAACACATCGGCGGACTCGCCACCGTGCCGGCATTGGTCGCCGCGCTGGAAGGAACGCCTCGCGAAGACCTCCGCCGGATCGTGAAGGAACACGTCGGACTCACGCATTCCCATGCGAATGTCCTTCGCGCTGCAGACACCCTAGTGCGCCTGCTCTGGGCACTTGACGAAGGCCTGCCGCTTCACGATGCGATCCGTCAGGAAGGCGGCGACTGGCTGTCAGGAAACAAGGCGGAGTCGTGGAAAAACCAGCCGGACGAGCAGGTGATCGGTACGCGTTTCAGTCCCGCCTGCTACATCGCCGAGGCCATGCCCGCGTCACTCTATCTTGCGTGGAAATACCACGACGACTTCAGCGCGGGCATCACCGCCAACGCCATGGTCGGCGGCGACAACTGCCATCGCGGCGCGGTCGTCGGCAGCCTGCTTGGCGCGGCGGCAGGCTCGATTCCCGAGCGATTTCAGGGCTCCATCGGATAGGCGTTCTCGCCGTGCTCCGAGCGGTCGAGCCCCTCGCTTTCCTGCTCATCGCTGACCCGCAGGCCGATGACCGCCTGGACGATCTTGGCGATGATGAATGTGGCGACCGCTGACCAAACGATGGTCACGACGACTGCAGTCGCCTGGATTCCGAGCTGGGGCAACAGCGGCTTCACCAGGCCCAGCCCCCCAAAGGCCGACTGGCCGAAGACCGCCACCAGCAGGGTGCCGAGGATGCCGCCGACGCCGTGCACCGCGAAGACATCGAGCGAGTCGTCGATGTGGAGTTTTTCCCGAATCAGGCTCACACAGTAGTAGCAAACAACGGCGGAGATCGCGCCGATGGCGATTCCTCCAAGCGGTCCGACATCGCCCGAGGCCGGGGTCACGGTCGCGAGTCCCGCGATCAGGCCGGTCACCATGCCGATGAGTCCGACCTTGCCGTTGCGGATCCGTTCGAGAAGTGACCACACCAGCGCTGCCGAGCAGGCGGAAAGATGGGTGACCAGCATCGTCATTCCCGCGCCGCCACCGGCGGAAAGCTGGCTGCCGGCGTTGAAGCCAAACCAACCCACCCAAAGCATGGCCGCCCCGACGAAGACCATTCCCGGGTTGTGCGGCGGATGGGGATGTTGGGGGAATCCCCGGCGCTTGCCTAACAGAAGAGCCATCACCAAGGCAGACGTTCCGGCTGTGGCATGAACCACGATTCCACCTGCCAGGTCCTTCACCCCCATGTCCGCCAGCCAGCCACCGCCCCAGACCCAGTGGCAAACCGGCGTGTAGACCAAAGCCAGCCAGAGCGCGGAAAACAACATGATCGACCCGAATTTCATCCTCTCAACCACCGCTCCCACATAAAGTCCGGGCGTGATGACGGCAAAGGTCATCTGGAACATCACGAAAGCCGTCTCCGGCAAGGTGGTGCCGGGTGCGATCGAGTTGCTCGTGAGGTTTTTCAAAAAAGCTGCATCGAAGTTGCCGATCCAGCCACCGTCGCCCTTGAAGGAGAGGCTGTAAAGTCCGGCCACCCAAAGCAACGAGGCCAAGCAGGCGATCCCGGTGCACTGGGCCATGACAGACAGCACGTTCCGGCCACGGACCAGACCCCCGTAAAACAAAGCCAGGCCCGGCATGGTCATGAACAACACCAGTGCGCTGGCAGCCAGCACCCAGGCCGTGTTCCCGGTATCCACTGCGGGGGCCGACTCAGCGGCTTGGGAAATCGTCGTGCTGAGGGACAGAACGGCTAGGGCAAAAAGCCCGGTTTTCGGCGTTTTGGTGGACTGCATGCGGGCGGAATGAAGCATTTCGCCCCACTTGTCATGAGGAAAGTTCATGACTCATGGCTTTCGTTATTCAAATTTCTCATGATTCATCCAACGACCTTGTCCAAACCGAAATCGTTGGTTCGGAGCCAACCCGGCTTGTTTAAGATGGCGGAACTGGAAGATTTGCCTTTAGGAAAAACCGGATCGGCTCCAGCCGTTTCCCAGCCCAACCCGATCCGTGAAACCCCCGATCATCGCTCTCCTGATTCTCTTGTCCGCCCCCCTTGCGACGGCGGTTCCCTCATCGAAGCCCAACCTCGTCATCATTCTGGCCGATGACATGGGTTACAGCGACCCTGGATGCTTCGGCGGGGAAATCGCCACGCCGACGCTTGACCGACTCGCCAAGGATGGCATCCGCCTGAGCCGCTTTCACAACGGCGGGATGTGCGTCGTGTCCCGCGCATCGATGCTGACCGGCCAGTGGTGGCCGAAGGCGCTCCCGGAATTCTCGAAACTGCCACTGCTTTCCGAGAAGCTCCACGAGTCCGGATACCGCACCGGCCTGATCGGGAAATGGCACTTGAAGGGCGACCCGATGGATCGTGGCTTCGACCACTTTTTCGGCTTCCTCGAGGGCTTCGCCGACCACTTCTCGGGCGCGCCGAGTTATCGACTCGATCGACAGCCGTTTCGTGACTTCGGGCCGGATTACTACAGCAGCGATGCCTTCACCGACCGCGCGATCCAGTTCGTCCGCGACGGGAAATCCGATCAGCCCTTTTTCCTCTATCTCAGCTACCAGGCCCCGCACAACCCGCTCCAGGCACCGAAGGCCGACATCCTGAAGCACCGCGGCCACTACCTTGCCGGCTGGCAGGCGGTGCGTGAGGCAAGGTTCCGCCGCCAGAAGGAAATGGGGCTCGTTTCTGCTGACGCCGTTCTTCCGGCCTATCCGCAGAACCTGCCGGACTGGTCATCTCTAACAGCCGAACAACGCGACTTGGAAGACCTGCGGATGTCCGTCTTCGCCGCGATGATCGAGCGCATGGACCAGGGCATCGGCCGACTCATGGACGCCCTGAAGGCCAGCGGAAAAGCCGACAACACCCTCGTCCTCATCATGAGTGACAACGGCGCGGACTCCTTCTCCGTCGTCGATGCCGAGCTTCTGAAAAAAGGACTCCTGCCCGGCGATCCGAAGTCCAACTGGCAGCTCGGCACCGGCTGGGCCTACGCCAGCGTCACCCCCTGGCGGCTCTACAAGATCAGCCAGCATGGCGGCGGCGTGACCAGTGGTGGGATCGCGTGGTGGGCGGGAAAAACCGTCAGGCCGGGACGCATCGAATCCAGCCCGGTCCACATGGTCGATGTCCTGCCGACATTTCTAACAGCCGCAGGGGTGCCCGGAAAAACCGAAGGCCTCGCCGGTGAATCCTTTCTGCCCCTGCTGCTGGGAAATGCATGGCAACGCAGGGACCCGTTGTTTTTCCAATATCTCGACAACCGCGCCATCCGCACGCCGGAGTGGACGCTCGCCGAGGTCGACAGCTCCGGCTGGGAACTCTTCCACACCAAAGTCGACCCGCTCGAAACGAGAAACGTCGCGGCGGAAAACGCACCCATCCTCGCCGACCTCTCGTCGCGCTGGCTCGCATGGTGGCAAAATGAAAGCGGCAGATCCGACTACCAACCGGAGTCCAGCAAAGGGAGCCCGCACTACAAACCGCAGGGAGATCGCGGCTCCGGCCTGCCTTACGTCCCCAGTTCCATGCCGCCTGGACTCTCAGGACGCTACCCCTGCCCGAAAACTCACTGAAACTTTCGGCTCATTGCCGCGTTTTAATGAAACGATTCTTAGTCGCCCACCTCATGAAATTTCTCACCCATCTGCTTTGCCTGCTCTCCCTCCATTCCTTGGGGCTGTCGGCTGAATCGAAAAAGCCGAACATCGTGGTGATCCTGGTCGATGACATGGGCTTCTCCGATCTCGGCTGCTACGGCTCGGAAATTTCCACTCCGAACTTGAACTCGCTCGCCGCCAGCGGACTCAGCTTCACCCAG
>JANOKL010000624.1:0-3701 GCA_031419215.1 Luteolibacter sp.
ACAAGCCGTCTTGGAAGCCATCGAGGAGTCCGGATATACCCCCCCCACCCCCATCCAGGCTCAAGCCATACCCCAGATCCTGGAAGGTCGCGACGTGATTGGAGCCTCGCAGACCGGCACCGGAAAGACCGCCGCCTTCGCCCTGCCCTCGCTCAGCAAGCTGACGCCGATGGGCAAGCCGCAGATCCTGGTGCTGGAGCCGACCCGCGAACTGGCCCATCAGGTCGCTGAGCAGTTCATCAAGTACGGCAAGCACACCGGCCTCAAGGTCGCCCTCCTTTACGGCGGCGTTGGACTTGGCCAGCAGACCGAGGAACTCAAGGCCGGAGCCGACATCGTCGTCGCCACGCCAGGCCGCCTCGTCGACCACTTTTACCGCGCCACCATGCGCTTCGGCGAGCTGAAGGTCCTGATCCTCGACGAGGTCGACCGCATGCTCGACATGGGCTTCCTCCCGCAGGTCCGGAAAATCGTCAACCTCTGCCCCTGGGACGAGCGTCAGACCCTGTTCTTCTCGGCCACCATGCCGCCGGCGATCCAGACCTTCGCCCAGTGGTGCCTGCGCGAGCCGATCAGCATTGAAATCGCCCGCCGCGCCGTTGCTTCGACCATCACCCACGCCTTTTATCCAGTCGCCATGGACCAGCGCGACGAGCTGCTGCTCGCCCTGCTCGACCAGACCGACTACCACTCGGTGATGATCTTCACCCGCACCCGCAAGGAAGCGGACGAAGTCACCGCGATGCTCAAGATCAAGGGTCATCCCAAGGTCGCCGCAATGCACTCCGACATCGGCCAGGTCGACCGCATGAAGGCCCTCGCCGGGTTCAAGGACGGCACCTACGAGGTCCTCGTCGCCACCGACGTCGCCGCACGCGGCATCGACATTTCCGGCGTCTCCCACGTCATCAACTACCGCGTCCCGGAAAATGCCGAGGACTACGTTCACCGCATTGGCCGTACCGGTCGTGCCGAAGCCGAGGGCGATGCCTTCACGCTTCTAACAGCCGACGAACTCGACTACGCCAAGTCCGTTGAAATCTTCGTCGAGCGCACCATCGAACGCCGCAAGCTCGAAGGATTCCCCTACATCTACACCGCTCTCCTCGATGACTCGCCGCCAAAGCCAGTCCGCCGGAAAATGGGTGGTGGTGGAGGGAAGAAGAAGCGGCGGTAAGGCAGGGACTCGGCCTCCGGACGGTCCACTTGGGGCAAGCTCGCTTGTTCCTCCAAGATCCGACTCCTAGCAGAGCCAATTCAGCAATCGCGTCGATCGGTTCGGAAGCGCCGGATCCTGCGATCAAACCGTCACCCACCGGACCGCCCGGAGGTCGTGTCCCTGCCTACGGCAGGCCTCACAACTCCCCCGCCTCCAGCTCTTCCAGGTAGATGAAGTCCGGCGACTTCACGCCGGCTTCGGCGCGGATTTTGACGAGTTCCGGGGACTCGAAGAAGCGCTTCGCAGCCGGGATCGAGGTCCAGACGGAGAAGTGGACGATCTTGTTGGGATCGAGTTCGTATTTGAGCACCTGATACGAACGCTCCCCGGCCTCATGACGAATGCCCGCCGCGGCATCGAAGACTTTTTTCCAGGCATCGTAATCGGCGACTTCGTGGATGATGAGGACGTGGGGCATGGGGAAATGTTGGCGAAGGTTTCGGAGTGCGTCGCGACTTTTTTGAGTTCTACGGATCAGTCAGTCAGAAATCGTCTGCGACCGATCCCTGTCTGGTCTCCGCAGTCAAAAAAACCCACTAGGCCATTGGTGAATTTCCAAAGTCCCATGCCAATCGCGATTGCGCAGGCATAGAGGACAATTTTTGGGATGAATAGGAGTCCAAACCATAGGACAGAAAACAACAATGCACCTCCGACCATCAGTATGAGTCCCAGTGCTATGCGCTTTTTGAATTCCTGCCGAAACGTCGCCACCCTTTCGCGATGCGCGGTCAGGTAGAGTTCCTCCGCTTCCGCGCCTTCCACTCCGTTGACACGTAGACGGTCTAAAACGTCCGCCCGGTCCTCGCCCCAAAGCACCATCTTCAGGATCCCTTGATAGAGTGCATGGCTCTCCGGCGAGTTCGTCATCGAGCACTTTCTAAATAGCGAGTTTGGAAATCTCAACCGGATTATCCGATGCGATTTGATCGCGCTGTTTCAGCGGATGGAACCCGCTTTGGGGTTCGATTCTGATTCTGCTAGACCCGGGGTAGACCGAATAAGGTCAACCCCGGGCTGAGTTACCAAACACCGTTGGTGTAGTGACGCTTGTTGATAGGCTTGGCGCTTGGAAAGCGCCGCCACGGTCAGCCCAGATTCTTCAACGACGATGACGCGTCGCCGAGCTTGCTGGTTTTCACCCCGGCCTTGTCGAGGAGGCCAAGCCAGAGGGAGCAGAGCGGCGTGCCTTCGTCATTGACGATGTGGCGGCCGGGGCGGAGGCCGCCATTGGCTTTTCCGGCGACGACGACCGGGACGTTCCTTGGGTTGTGCGAGTTGCCATCGCGGATCGGCGAGCCGAAGACGACCATGGAGTGATCGAGCAAACTTCCATCGCCTTCCTTGATCTCCGCCATGCGGTCGAGCATTCCTGCGTACTGCTCGACATGCCAGCGGTTGATCTTTTCATACTGGTCGAGCTTGGTGGCGTCGTTGCTGTGATGGGAGATTTCGTGGTGGCCGCCGTTGACGCCATCAAGGAAGGAAAAGTTCCGGCCGGTGACGTCGTTTCCGAACATGAAGGAGGCGACGCGGGTGGAGTCCGACCAGAAAGCGAGCACCATGAGTTCGGTCATGATGCGGCAGTGCTCGGTGTGATTGAAGCGCGGGCGTGAGTTAAGTTCCTCCTCCCGCGAGGCCTTGCCCATGCCTTTGGAAATGCGCTTGTCGAGGGCGTCCATCTGCTTGAGCAGCTCGGCGGGAAGGTTTTCCCCGGCTCCGAGCGTGGCGGCTTCCTGTTCGATGCGGCGCTCCACTTCGCGGATGGATTCGAGATACTGCTCGAGTTTCTGTTGATCCGCCGTGCCGAGTTTTCCCTGGAGGCGTTTCGCGTCCGACTGGACGAGATCGAGGACCGACTTGTCGGCAGAGGCCTGCTTTCCGGCATTGGCAGAAGGCGCACGGAAGAGTCGGTCGAAAGCCACACGCGGGTTGATCTCGCAGGGCAGCGGGACGGTGGAGGTTTTCCAGGAAATGTGCGAGCCGTAGAGGCGGGTGTAGTTGACGTTGGTGTCGATTCCGGAGGTGATCGGCTCGGTGCCGAGTTCCAGCGAGGGCAGCTTGGTGCTGTTGCCGATCTGCGCGGCGGCGATCTGGTCCATCGACACGCCGTTGGCATTGATGTCGGAGCCGGTGGTCTTGGTGATGGTGGTGCCGGTGAGCCAGCCTGCAGTTTTCACATAGTGGCCGTCACCGGTGAAGGAAGCCTTGTTCTGGAGACCGGTGAAGATGAGCAGGTCCTCGCGATGTTTCTCAAGCGGCGAGAGGATCGGCGAAAGCTTGAATCGCGAGCCATCGCCTTCCGGCGTCCAGCGGTCGGCGCGGACGCCGTTCGGCATGTAGAGCAAGCCGATGCGGATGGGATAGGAACCTCCTGATCCCGCCGCCATCAGCGGCCTCATCGCCTCCAGGAACGGCAGAGCGAGCGTGGCTCCGGCGCCGCGAAGAAAGCTGCGGCGAGGGAGGAGCCATTTGTTGAGAT
>JANOKL010000625.1:0-18354 GCA_031419215.1 Luteolibacter sp.
GAAATTCGAAACCGCCACCCTGCACTCCGCGGTCGTCGAACTCGTCGCGCTCAAGGGCGCGAAGATTCAATACGTCACCGTCCAGAACTGGAGCAGCAATGTCTTCAACCTCGTCACCAAGCGCGGCCTCGCGATGGAGGACGCGGAAGTCCGCTGGATCGACTGCAATATCGGTTCGCGCCTGACGATGAAATACCCTGGCGTCGTGATGAAGGGCGAGCGCGCCCGCGGCGAGGTGATCTCGATCGCCCTCGCCAACAGCGGCCAGCACCAGGACACCGGCGCCAAGATGATCCACGCCGCCAACAACACAACTTCCAACGTCGTCTCGAAGTCGATCTCCGTCGGCCAGGGCCGCTCGACCTACCGCGGCCAGGTCCACATCCCGAAGCACCTCAAGGGCTGCAAGAACAACACCGAGTGCGACGCCCTGCTGATCAACTCCCGCAGCCGCACCGACACCTACCCGGCCATCACCGTCCGCGGCAACCAGCACGCCACCCAGCACGAGGCCAGCGTCTCGCAGGTCTCCGAAGACATGCTGTTCTACATGCAGCAGCGCGGACTCAGCGAAGGCCAGGCGATGTCGCTCGCCGTCAATGGTTTCATCAATGACCTCGTCCGTGAGTTTCCCATGGAATATTCCGTCGAACTCAAGCGACTGATCGACCTGGAGATGGAAGGCTCGGTAGGCTAAACATTCCAGATCAAGACCTGCTCCATCAAGCTTTCCCATGCCCCCCCCATCACGCTCCGACTGGAAAATCCGGACCTTCGATTCCTTCGAAGAAGCGGAAGCTTCCGAGCGGCGTGAGCGGGCGGAAATGACCGGAGAACAACGGCTGCGCATCACCGAATCCCTCAGGGCAATCCACTATGGCTATGCAGAATCTGGAGTTGAGCCGCGACTTGAGAGAACTCTTAAAGTGCTTCCTCTCTCATGACGTTCGATTCCTCATCATCGGTGGTCATGCGGTCAGCTATCACGGATACCCCAGATTCACCAAGGATCTCGACCTCTGGATTGATCGCAGCGAAGCCAACGCCATGCGGGTTGTCGAAGCCCTGCGGGAATTCGGATTCGATTTCGATGATCTCTCGCCGGAAATGTTCACCCAGGAAAGCCGCATGACCCAGATGGGACGCGAGCCCAATCGGGTGGACATCCTCCATACGATCAAGGGCGTCGAGTTCAACGAATGTTACCCACGCAGCCAAAGAGCGATTATCGACGGAAGCCCCATTCCCATCATTTCCAAACCTGACCTCATTCTGAACAAACTGGCGACCGCCCGCCCTCAAGATCTCGCCGATGCCGAACAGTTGCAATAACCCGGCCAATCCATTCCTCCCATGCCCGCCGTCCTCGACATGCCTTCGATTCTCGATTCCGCCCCGGAAACACCTGCCACTTTTCCCGCATGGCTCGCCGAGCGCCGCCGTGCGGCCTGGCAGCGCTTCCTCGAAACCCCGGCTCCCAAGCGCGGTGATGAACCCTGGCGCTTCGCCAGCCTGAAGCAGCTCGACTTCAGCGGGTATTCACGCAAGGGTGGCACGGGCGGCTCGCCCGTGGAAAATCTAATCTCCAGCTCAACCGGGCTTGAATCCCCTGTCGCGAAATTCGTCTTTGTGAACGACAGCCTCGTTCATTCCGAGTCCAACCTTCCGGCCTCGGTCGTCTGTCTTCCATTCGATGAGGCCGTTGTCTCCCACAGCGACCTGGTCCAAGCCCATTTCATGAAGCAGGAGCCCCGTCTCGGTTCCGCGAAGTTTGCGGCACTCCATGAGGCGAACGTTTCCTCCGGCCTTTTCATTCACGTTCCGGACAGCGTTGAGATCGAAGGGGCCATCGAGGTCCACCACTGGATCGAAGGCTCTGAAACCGCCATCTTTCCACACACCCTGATTGTCACCGGCACCAACGCCCGCGTGCGGGTGATCGATGTCTTCCACTCCGCCGACGAATCCTCACCTGGTCTCGCCATCGCCGTGAACGATCTCATCGCCGGTCCCGGATCAAAGCTCGACTATGTGGCCATCCAAGCCTTCAACGAGAGCACCAAGGTCATCCAGATCAACGAGACGAGCGTTGCAAGCGACGCCTCCGCCATCGGCTTCATCCTCAACACCGGCGGCTCCTGGGTTCGCAACGAATCGCTCTCCCGCCTCGAAGGCGAGGGCGGCCGCTCCGACATGCTTTCCGCGAGCATTCCCGCACACGGCCAGGAATACGATCAGCGGACCTTCCAGCACCACGTCAAGCCGGGCGCCGCCAGCGACCTGCTCTACAAGAACTCGCTCTACGACAAGTCCCGTACCATTTTCTCCGGCCTGATCTTCGTGGACGAGGGTGCCCACCGCACCGACGCCTACCAGACCTGCCGCAATCTCTTCATGAGCGACGACGCCGAGGCCAACTCAATGCCCGGTCTCGAGATCAACGCCGACGATGTAAAGTGCTCCCATGGCAGCACCTCCTGCCAGATCAGCGAGGAAGAGATCTTCTACCTGCGCGCCAGAGGCATCGACCCCGCCCGCGCCCGCCAGCTCATCGCCCGCGGCTTCTCGGTCGAGGTCGTCGAACGCATCGGGCATGAAGCCACCGAGGAGTTGGTGCTGAAGTTCATCGACGAGAAATACACGCACATCGACAGCATCGGGGCCTGAGCGGATTTCCTGCAGTTGCAGCGGACTCCGAATTCCGGTAGTCTCTTTCCGTCATGGCAAATCCCCACGATCATCCCACGGCCCTGAAGGATCTTCAGGACTCGATCTATCGGGAGAAAGTTTTGCGCGCTCGGGCGATGACACCGGAAGAGCGTTTCGACGGTGGGCTGGAGCATACGAATTTCGTCATGCGCCTCATGCTTGATGGGGCGATGGAACAAACCGGCATCACCGAAGCCTCGAAGGGCTGGGCAGAAGTCCGCCGTCGGATGGAAAGGCTCTGCCGCGCCCAGGATCATCAATTCTACACATCCAAAGCTCCGACATGATCACTGTCGAGCGCTTGGCCAACCTGTCGATCTCAGCCTGTGAGTCATCCGGAGCCTCTTACATGCTGACTGGCGCGCTTGCTTACAACTTCTACGCAATCCCCCGTTCGACCAAGGATGTGGATATTGTGGTGAATATTGTGGAGTCCGACACGATGCGGCGGGTCATCAAGTTGCTGGACCCTCAAATCATCTTCAGCCCGCAGGTTCAGTTTGACACGATCACTTGGGGACGTCGTCACATCGGGCGGCCTCCAGGAAACACCGGATTGAGCGTCGAGCTTTTTGAACTTTTCGACGATCCCTTCGTCACCGCTCAGTTTGCGAGGAGAAGGCAGTTTTTTTCTCAAGCGCTTGATCGTCACGTCTGGCTCCCCACCGCAGAGGATATCGTCGTCCAGAAGATCCGCTGGGGTCGCAGCAAGGACATCGACGACGCCCGGGACGTCCTCGCCGTGCAAGGTCCAGAAACACTCGACATGGCCTACATCGAGAACTGGTGCGCGGCCCATGAAACAACCCGGCGATTGGAGGACATCCTCGCCAGTCTGCCCCCGCTTTAGGATTTCGTATCGACCCCGGTGTCGATATCCGGCAACCTGAGCACATGATGAAACTTGTTTCCTGCCTGTTGCTTCTGTCCGCATTGTCCCTTCACGCCGCCGAACCCACGGTGACCCTCGCCGGGATCCGCACGGTTTGGAATGATGCGGATAAGGAGTTCGATGGCTTCAAGACCTTCAACTCGGAAAAGGGAACGGCAGTGGCCGTGCTCATTTCGGTGACGGACGGTGGCATCGTCGCCTTCGATGACGACAAGGCGAAGCTCACGATCAATGGCAAGCCAGCCAAAGTGCGCTTCGGAGGTAATATTTCCAAGGACCACAAGCATCTCAAGCTGGAGATTGAAACCGAGGCTCCTATCACGGCTGCGGAGCTGGGCACTCTGAAAATCGAAGGCACCCTGCCGATCACCACCGCCACCGGTTCGACCGAGATCAAGAGCGAGGCTTTCGAAACCAAACCGGCGACGAAGGTCGTGTTTCCTGCGGGCAAGCTCCCAGCCGAACGCACCCTGGCCATTGAAAAGTCCGGTAAACCCGAATGGGGCGACGATCCGTTCGAGGTCAGTTTCAAGAGCAACCGGAAGTTCGATGAGTTCTCCAACATCAGCTTCACGGGAGCGGATGGGAAAGCCTTGGAATCCTCACGGGGTGGATCGAGCAGCATGACGATGATGGGAAAAACCACCGCCGAGGTCAGCTACACCTTCAAGCAGAAGGCCGACAAGCTGGTCATGGTCCTCTCTGCCTGGACCGGCTTCGAATCAAAGACCCTGAAGATCTCCCTCTCGGCGGCGGACGCGAAGTGAGGGCTCCTTTCGGGTAAAAATCCTCCCAGCCCCATCACACGGGTTTTGACACGCCGTCGCCGTCTCTCGAACTTCAGCCATGGACAGTCGTGATCAGAATGAATTGGACCTCGGGCTCGATCCCTTGCCCAAAACTCCGGCTCCATTCAAACCCGGCCTCACCATTTCCGCATCCGCCAAGCAGCCCTTGAGTCCGGCACAGGTGGAGTTCAACAAGCGCATGAAGGCCCTTGAGAAGGAGCGGGCCAATCACGAACGGCAGCGCGCACTGCTCGACAAGGATCTTCACCTCTGCATCACCGAACTGATGCCACTTGTGGAGGCCTCGAACCGTGCAGAGCGGGATCTCATTTTCGCAGCCGTGAAAGCAAGGACCTCCCTGAAACTCACTCCAAAACGCAACAAATGGCTTGGCGACCTGATCAGTGGCAAGGCCGCCGATCTCCTCGCCGACCCGACAGGCCTGAGCCCGGAGGAGATCGATCAACTGGAAGCCCTGATCAAAGAACTCGGCCCCAGTCTTCTCGACGAGGAACGCAGGGAAATGGACCAGGAAGAGTTTGATGAACTTCGGGACATCATGGAGGACATGGCCCGTCAGGCAGGGGTCGAGCTGGACCTGAGCGACATTGATGTCCATGGGGATCCGGTGGAGGTAGAGCGCCAGCTTCAGGAGCGCTTGGCCGCCGCAGGCGAGGAGTTTCAAAAAGCCGCCAACGGAGACGCCCCATCCGGCAAACGGAAGCGCAAGCCCTCAAAAGCCGAACTCGAACGTGAGCGCCTGCGCGAGGAAGTGGAGCAGGCAAAGTCCCGCGATCTCAAATCCCTCTACAAGCAGCTCGCCAAGGTCCTGCATCCGGATCTGGAAACCGACCCCGCACTCAAAGCGCACAAGGAAAGCTGGATGAAGCGGCTCAACACCGCCCAAGCCAACGGAGATCTGCGCGACATGCTGGCCATCGAGATGGAATGGCTAGGCGAGGAATCCGGCAACCTGGCCCGCGCCAGCGATGAAAAGCTGCGCGTCTACTCCATGGTCCTCAAGGAGCAGTTGCAGGACCTCAGGGAGCAGACCGTGATGCTCATCCACGAACCCCAGTACGACCCGCTCCTGCGTTTCATGGGCCC
Organism: Luteolibacter sp.; assembly: GCA_031419215.1. GTDB lineage: Bacteria > Verrucomicrobiota > Verrucomicrobiia > Verrucomicrobiales > Akkermansiaceae > Luteolibacter. The sequence goes on from JANOKL010000625.1 coordinate 5,497, forward strand.
CTTTGGAGCGAGACGAAATCCCTCCATCATCAAACCTGGACTGCTCGACGAAATTTCCCGCCTGGAGGAAATGATTGAGGTCCTCCGCCAAGGCGACACCCACACCCGAACCATGCTCCACCAGTGGGCCGACGCCCATGCTAGGATGTGCACGAGGTGTGCGGTGCCTAGCCGACTCCACAGCACTTCTTGAACTTCTTGCCACTGCCACAGTGACAAGGATCGTTGCGTCCCAATATCGGAAGCGAGGAAGGTGGAACAGAGCGGAACGATTCTGACTTGCCTGGTTTGGCCGGACCCCATCCGCTTTCCGTCAACCGTTCAAACATGGCGATCCGCTGCACTCGAAGCTGATACCGCCTTTCCATGCGCTTGACGTGAGTGCGGGCATCATTGCTGGTCCGCCCGGTCAGAATCTGACCCACGTAGATGTTGTCCAGAATGGCTTGGCGCTCGATGTCGTTCGGGTTCTCCATCACGATCTCTTTCGCGACCGTGACTGCCCTTTCGCTGCCATAGAGCGCGAGAGCCCGGGCCAAGCGCACCCGCAATTCATCGTCTTCCTCACTGCGAACCAGCTCGATCAGGGTTTCTTCGAATCCATCGAAACGAAGTCGATCCAGCGCCGCGACCAAGTAGAGTTTCGCATGCCACTCAAGTCTCGGAAAAACCCGCAACACCTCACGCAGAGTCTCTGCGTCTCCTCCCGCGACGATTGCCTCCTCAACCAATTCGTTGATCCAATCCCAATCAAGATCGAACAACCGAACAATCCGCGCAACAGGTGGGCGGAGCTTGCCGTGACCCAGAATGATCAAGCTGGCCCCTACGCGATAATCCGCGGCTCCGGCATCACGCTCAGGATCCAGATCCGCGAGATCGAGCCAGATCCCGGTGACCTCTTCATCTGCCCAGCCTCTGGCCGCCAGCACCTCGCAGATCACTTCGAGTCTCCGGATTTCGTCATGTGGAAACTCGGTGGTAGCGACACAACTCTCCAGCACCTGATCAAGCTTCTCCCTGCACTCCGTTGCGGACCATCTCGATGCCTCCAATCGATCTACGACACGAGCGAAGGACACCTGAGGATTCGCGAAAGTGACCGGGATGCTGCGGGCTGATCCTGTCTCGGGCGGCCACTCTGCCTCCAGCGTTTCGACAAAGCGGTCGATCCTGGGAAAGAGCCATTCGAGAGGTGCCTCACAGAACCAAGTCGCCAGATGGTGCTGCTCATCTACCCGGTCGGTGGCTGCAGCGGATTCTTCCAACCTCGCAGCGACCCATTCCACCGATTCCTCGCAGTGAGGCAGCTTCCGGATCTGGCAGGGAAACTCAAAGGAATCCCACCACCCATACTTCTCGATCTGCCGAATCGCGCTCATTGCAGCCCCTCGCCCAACCGAGCGTTCATTGGAAAGCAGATTCAACGCAGCCGAGCGCACGACAAACTCTTCATGTTCGATCCCGGCCTCCCGCGCATCCTGAAGAGTCAAAATACCCGCGCCGCCACCCAGAGAATCCCCGTCGTTCATCGTCCCTTGATTCTACCCCCATCACCCTCTCGGGTAAAAAGCGAATAATGCGCCGCCGACTTCGGCGATGAAGGCTGAGATTCAAGGGGCGTAACCCATCCCGCGGTACGCAGCCATTCGCTTGCGGAACATGAAAGCAGTGAGCGGATGCTCCGGCTCCACATAATCATAGATGCGGACCTCGGATTTCCCCGGCCATGATCTGTCGAGCCGCCCCGCGTATTGGGCCAAGCGCCCCTTGAATGAAATCGGCAGCGTCAGGAAAAGCGTGTCGAGTTGAGGCAGATCAAAGCCTTCACCGAGAAGCGAGGACGTCGCGAGAAGAACAAAGCCCTGCCCCGTCGAAACATCCCGCTCGATCGCCTCGAAAATCGCAGCACGCGGCTTCTTGCCCATGGCCCCATCGAGGCGATGGATACGTCCTGCGAATTGCGGATTCAGCTCGTTAAGAAGTTTTTCAAGCATCCCCAAGTGCTGTTTCCTGTCACTGGGCACCGCGCAGTTTCTTGAGCTCGTGAGGGCGTCCACGATGTCCATCACGATCTGCTGATCTCGCCCTTCATGGCCCACAAGCAGGTCCCAGATGCGGGCCATCCGAGGCCGCCTTGATCCCGCCCACGAGATCCGCTTTGCGCGTCGCCTTCGACCCGTGAATGAGGAGCCACTATCGATAGCGGATTTTATCAACAGTCAAATTCCAAAGCGTACCGTGTAATATTGGCATGGCCTTGAGAATTGCCAATCGAGAGGGCAGATCAATCGCAACTTTGATCGTGATTTCCGCTTTCAGATCCTTGCGGAATTCCAGAACGGTTGAGAGGCTTGGCCATGGACGAAGCCCTTCTATCCGCACTCGACTCGATTAAAGGCACCGGAGATTTTCATTCCACCGGCCACGCGTCCTTCTTTTTTCCCGGCATTGAGGTGAAGGGTGTGGGCGAGTTGGCGTTTCCACTATCCACGGCACAGGCCAAGCAGCTTACCGCGCTTGCAGAGTCAGCTCCCTATGGCAAAGGCAAGGAAACTGTCTTCGATGAATCGGTCCGCAAGTGCTGGCAGCTTGATGCCAAACAATTCGTGATCCGGGAGGTGCAATGGAGGAAGTTTCTCGCGGCGACACTCAATCGCGTCGCTTCCGATCTTGGCATCACCGGGAAGATTTCAGCTCATGCCTATAAACTTCTGATTTATGGAAAGGGCGGACATTTCAAAGCCCACCGGGATACCGAAAAGATCGAAGCCATGTTCGGCACGCTGATCATTGCACTGCCTTCCGCCCACGAGGGTGGCCAGCTTTTCATCCGTCATGGCGGAAGGGAAATCGAAGTGGATTTCAGCCAGCCTGATCGTCGTCATGATTTTCAGCACGCGGCATTCTTCGCGGACTGCGAGCATGAAGTCCGGCCGGTGCGCTCGGGATACCGATGCTGCCTCGCTTACAACCTGCGGCTCGACGAAGGCGATCCAGCCAACCTGAACGTCGCATTCGATGTCCATGCCCAAAAACTCGCACCCATCTTGCGTGACTTCAAACCCATCTGCGGTGGCAAACTGACCGCAATCCAGCTGGATCACTCTTACACGGAAGCCAATTTCTCGTTGAAGAGCCTCAAAGGCCACGATTCCACCCGGGCTCGGGCCCTGCTTTCCGCTGCGGCGGATACCGGTTTCTCGGCCAGGCTTGCGCTCGTCACCCGCTATCAAATGGGCGAACTTGATGCTGACATCTCCTACCGTCGCCACCGCCGATGGGATGATGATGACGATATCGATCCCAAGACCGCCACCATGGGCGAGGTCTATGATGATATCCTAACCATCGATCATTGGCGCGACGCATGGGATCGAAAACTCGCTCTCGGAGTCTATCGAATTGATGAAGATGACCTGCTTGCCCATGAACTGCTGGGTAAAGCGGAGCCAGACGAAAAGGAAGCCGAGGGCTACACCGGAAACGCTGGCTGCACGATGGAATACTGGTATCGCAGGGCCGCTGTTGTCCTATGGCCGTCCGAAGAAGAGGAGTCCATCCTTTGCCGTTACAATCTATCAGGTGCTTGCGAGGCATTGGGGACGCTTTCGCAACAAGAACAAACAGGCCCCGGTACCCCTTTCCATCGGCTCGGGACAGCGGTTACAGCACGCTTCGTCACGGACTTGAAGGAAACGACGGATTACCGTTCCCATGCAACGAATTCGGCGGATCCCTTCTGCGTGGTCCTCCGCGCCATCGCCAGAATCGGTTCGCGTGACTTGTTGGATCGCCTGCTCGAAGGTCTAGCCATTATCGTTTGGAATGTCTGCGACAGCACCCTGTGGAACGAACTGCACAAAGCGTTCGGCGCAGAGGCTTTTGCAGCACTTGATGAAGCTCTGATTCAGGCGAAATCCAAATCCTATCGCACCCTGCTCTTCCGCCGACTTGATACCTTGTTGCGCTCGAAACACGCGGATGGTGCTGCGGTGCGCATGGCCGCCGAACTGAGCCGGCTCACCCCGCCTTGTTTTGACAATCAAGCCATCGGTCACTCTCAACGCCAGGCCCCGTTCGAACAAGCGCGCGGGGAAATCCGAACGATTCTCCGCGCCGACGAACTCTTCACCTCCATCCCGGATCGGAGAGCAGCACTCTCTTTCGTCCTCTCCGACCGCTCCTTGGATCACGTTCGCCACCTGTTAGGTCCTGTGTTGACGGAGGAATCGATCAAGTCTCTTGCCTATGAGGCAGCCTCGATCGCCGCCGAGGCAAGCAGCTTTGCCATTGAGAGCCTTGCCGCCGAATGTGCCATGAAGCTTGATCCCTATCCGGATTGGTCGCGACCTTCGCCCTTGCAATTCCAAGTCCAAAACTCAGCCGCGCAACTCGCCCGCTTCGGATCGCGTCAGATCGATCTGGATGCATCGGCGTTTCGTGAACTCCATCATTTCCTCATCGATCCGGATCGCAAGAAGCACGACTTCCGTTACCGCCAGGACATTCGCAGAAGCTTGGAGGATTACATCCACAAGCATTACCTCGATCTGGATCATGTCACTGTCCGCACAAGCTCGCCCCATGTTTTATCCTGTACCAAGAACAACAATTCCTACCATCGCTCCGTGACCCGCCGTTCGGAGGACGGGAAATTGCTCTCCTCTCTTCGCGAAGGAAAGCGTGTGTGATCCGTAGTTTCTGAAATCCGATGTCACTCTTATCCAAACCCACCGTCGCCAACTATCGCGAGCTCAAGGAATACCCGAAAATCGTTGCTGCCGTTTCACGCATCCTTTCATGCCAACGCTTCGTCGCACCGGTCGCGCTTTTCGTGGAAATGAACCTGCTTCCCGCCACGGACCTCGAACGCTGGAAACGCGGGCAGATTCCAGTCCTCGAACGCGTGATCCGCTGCAACCTCAGCAAGGCCGGCCGCATCCTGCGATTGCTCCGCTTCCACGCCCACGACCTCAATCTCAAACCATCCACCACCGTCTATCAGCACAAGGGCCACCGCCTCCGTTTCTCCCGCAGCGGCGAACCGAAGATCGAGGAAGCCTATTCCACGCATCTGGTAGTGGTCGGAAAACGCAATCCCTTCGCAGAGCCGGATGCCGGTGCGATTTCGTGCGATAAGAAGAGCGAATCCGATCCCGAAGGCCCGCTTGCCGAATGACGGATGATCGGGCACCCATCATCGCCACATCCCTTCAAGCCCATGCCTGTCCCGCCATCCATTTCAGAGACGATCGTCACCATCTACAGATCCATGGCATTCGAGTCAGGGGAAATAAATGCGGATCGGAATCTCCAGTCCGCCAGATATCATGATATTCCATCGGAGGATCTTCGGACAGGAGTCAACTAATTCCCGTTTCACTAACACTGATCTTTCCTCCAGCCGTGCCCCTCTCCGACCCATCCGCCCCAGAACCCATTCGCGAGCTTCTCCAGCAGGCCGCTGCGACCTCCTACTGCCGCCCGGCCCTGCGCGCCCTTGGCGAGTTCCTGCCCGAAAGCGATGTCGCGGTCCACAGCGCGCTGGATCACGCTGCCAGACTGCGCGATGCGAAGGCATTCAGCCACCTCTACCTCGCCGCGCTTTTTGCAAGACGGCGGATTCCGGCAAGCGTCCTCGAATTTGGAGCCGCCCTTCTGCCGGAAGCCATGCTACTTCTCCACACCGCCATGTTGCTCGATGAAAACGTCGCGGAATCCCTCGCCGCAGCCGTGCGCTCAGGGAGCATGGGCAACGAACGCGATGCCACCGCCCTGGCAGTCGCATGGCTCGCCTGCGAGCGTTCTGACATCGATCCGCCCGCCGACTTGCCAACCCTCACCCGCATGGCCTGTCGCAGGTGCTCGCGCATGGGGAGCCCGGTCGTCCGTCCGATTCTCTACGTTGCCGCCAAACTCGCCAACGACCCGCTGGCCGCATCCATCCTTCATGCGGACATCGAAAACGACCGCGGACTCGATATGTTGATCAAGGAATTCCGCAAACACGCCACTGGCGAGAACTGGAAAAGCACCCTCCCTAACAGCCCGGTGATCGAAAGCGCACTCGGCGATGGTGCTACACTCAAACGCGCCGCGCCCAAGGCCAGTCGCAACGATCCCTGCCCCTGCGGCAGCAGAAGGAAATTCAAACAATGCTGCGAAGGCAAAGCCAGCATCACCGACCAATACCAAGTCGATGGGGTCACCCTGTCCGAGGCGGCCGCGAATCCCGAGCGGCACCTCACCCGGCAAACCATTCGCACCATGAGATCCTACGAGCTTTATGCCCTGGATTCACACCGCCTGATCCCGCCGCTTGCAGCGGAAGTAGCTGCAAGGCTCATCCTGTTCGGCGAAGTCCCCCGTGCGATGGAAATGCTCAAGGCTGCCGGACCTCACGCGGTCTCACCGCTGCTTCTCGATGAAATCATCCACGAACTTCAAAGCCTGCGCGACGTGGATGCTCTCCGCTGGCTGGTCGATTGGGCGGATGCCCGGGACGAGCTTTCCTTCGAATCCGAAGTCCTGCTTGCAAGACCGGAAGAGCGGATGTGGCTGCTCCAACAGCGTGCCGGCGACGCCATCGAAGCCGAAAAATCCGCCCCTTCCTCCGCTGAAGTCATCTATGCGGACATCGGCTTCGCCGCATTGACGACCGATCCCGCGCTCGGTCTCTTGATCGCCCGCGGTGCCCTTCCGGTTTGCGGCATCGCGAACCAATCCGCGCTCATCGAGGAAATGGAGAATGCCCGGGACACCCTCGGCCTCGACAACAACGAGCCGGGTTATGATGTCCTCGATACCACCGAACGGGTCTGGCTCGATGGGGAACGCCACGCCGCAGATCTGGAGAAAGTCCGCAAGGAAACCACCGCCCGCGTGACTCAGCGCGAAGCGGAGATCGCGAAGCTCAAATTCCGGATCGACTCGATGCAGGAAACTCTCGCCCAACGCGAAAAAGACGCTGCCGAAAAACCCACACCGCCCCAAACCCAGAAAGCACAGGCACCCGCGCCACCCCTATCTCCCCACGACCCTGCCGAATCACGCGAACTGCGCGATCAACTCCGCCGGCTCAAGGACAACCTCAAGGTTGAACACGAAGAACGCAACCGAGCCCTGCGCGACCTCCGCTCCGCCCAGGAGCAACTCCGCCGCGCCCCGAGTGAAACCCAGAACGCATCGCCGGAAGCTGCCAATGCCGATCCAACGAACGAGGATCTTCCTAACAGCGCCAGCGGCGAATGGGAGCGCCAACCCTTGCGGATTCCCGAATACAGCAAGACCTTCCGCGAAGCCCTCCACCACCAGCCCCGCCAGGCCGCTGCCGCTGCCATCACCGCAGCCGGCCGCCTCGCCGCTGGCGATCCCTCCATCTGGAGAACCGTGCGCGCCCTCCGCGTGCGCCCCGGCACCCTTCGCGTCCGCATCGCCGGCGACTACCGCCTGCTCTTCGAAACCGGGCCCGCAGACAGCCTCCACATCATCGATCTCATCCTCCGCCGCGACCTCGACCGCTGGCTCGCTGGGGGTGGGCGCTGATTCCCTTCACCGCTGCCCACTTCTCACTCGGCACTCCGCCTCCCACATATCGCCCTTCGTTCGAAAATCATCAATCGTCAGTCAAGCTTCCTCCTCGTCGCGGATCGCCCTCAGGATCAACTCCGTGAAAAAGCGCACCGTCTCGAAGTTCCGCTTGTGGCGGTCATTCAGCATCACGACCTTCCGCAGTTCCTCCTCCCCGAAGCTCAGCTCCAAGGCCGGATTCACGCTCCAAGGCATGCCGAAGGCAGCCTCGAATCCTGGATAGGGTGGCCTCGAGCGCTCCTTCCCGACTTCGGATATCGGCCCCTGAAGCTTCGAAATCCAATTCCTCAAACGCCGACTACCCTCGTTCGTGGCGACCGCTCCGTATTTCACGCCGTAGTTCTGCGCCGGGTCATGCGGGCCGCGCAAGGACAGGCCGTCCCTCGGATCTTCCAGCGACTGGTTGTAGCCGAAAAGCAGGCGTGGCTCGGGCAGATGGATCAGATCGGGCATTCTTCCTCCTCTTCTTCAATCGGCTCTGCGTCGAGTTCATCGTCGTAATAAGGAGAAGGGGTTTGCAATCCCTTTCACTGGCAAGGATGTTCCCGGTAATTCGGCAAAGAAAGGGGTTTCAAACCCCTTCTCCAGAAACGCCATCGCCGCGAGCATCCGCGCAAGCCAGGTATCATTGTGCCACATCCGGCATTGGCTCCGGCGCGTGCTATGTTGCCGCGCGGCACTTTCGTAAAGCGCCCCGTCTTCCGAAAAAACCACGTGCGACTTGATCGCGATGACCGGCTCCGGCCAGCGGATCACCTGCGGTTGGATTCCGAAGTGCCAAGTGCGAAACCTTTCCTCGCCATCCCGAGCCAACAGCTTGCTCTTGCCCACCATCCGGCGATAGGTCTTCTTCTTGAGTAGGTCCGGGAATTCCATCTTGTTTTCTTCACGAAAGCCCTCGGAGAACCAAAAGCACCGCGCTGCCCCAGCCAGGTCGTAATTCCTCAACCCGGCCGCAAGGCATCGCCGCTCGAAGCCGTCCTTCAGCAGCGCGTGCATGATCCGGGTCGATTCGTTCCGGGCGATGTTCATTCCCTGCTCACCCTCAAAGTAGAAGCGCTCAGCATCCGAGGATCTCGACTCCTCCACGGTGATTCCCATCGGCGCGAGCGCTTGAATCAGCTCCCTCGGAGTTTGGAATGAAAAAACGCCCGCTCCGAAGCGACGGAATGGATCGCTCAGCGGAAGCGGGTCGGGCCAAATGTTACGATGCGGGAACCGACCCGAATGGCACGGGATTAAGGCGGATTTCGTGCGTGGATTCCTTGGAGAATCAAGCCTTCCAACCGAGCTACCCGCTCCTGGATCCACGCCGCCCCGACGGCTGTTTGGCCAAGTCAGCTCCATTTCGGAGTTTTCCGCAACCTCCTCATATTGAGCGAAAATCGGCTTAATCCCGTGCCATTCGGAACCGACCCCAGAGATTCAGGAACCGACCCCAGAGATTCATGTCCGCATTGTCCCTTCACGCCGCCGAACCCACGGTGACCCCCGCCGGGATCCGCACGGTTTGGAATGATGCGGAGAAGGAGTTCGATGGCTTCAAGACCTTCAACTCTGACAAGGGCACGGCGGTCGCCCTGCTCATCTCCGTCACCGAGGGAGGTATCGTCGCTTTTGATGGCGACAAGGCGAAGCTGACCATCAACGGCAAGCCCGCCAAGTTCCGATTCGGTGGAGATATTTCCAAGGACCACAAGCATCTGAAGCTGGAGGTGGAAACTGCCGCGGCGATCACGGCGGCGGAACTCGCCACGCTGAAACTCGGCGGCACACTGCCCATCACCACCGCCACGGGGTCGACCGAGATCAAGAGCGAGGCATTCGATGCCAAACAGGGAACGAAGGTCGTGTTTCCCGCTGGCAAGCTCCCGGCCGAACGCAGCCTGACGGTCGAAAAATCCGGCAAGCCCGAGTGGGGTGACGATCCGTTCGAGGTCAGCTTCAAGAGCAACCGCAAGTTTGACGAATTCGCCAACATCAGCTTCACGGGAGCGGATGGTAAAGCCCTTGAGTCGGCGCGAGGCGGCTCCAGCACCATGACCATGATGGGCAAGACCACCGCCGAGGTCAGCTACACCTTCAAGCAGAAGGCCGACAAGTTGGTGATGGTCCTCTCCGCCTGGACCGGCTTCGAATCTAAGGCCCTGAGCATCTCCCTCTCGGCGGCGGACGCGAAGTGAGGGACGTGAGAAATTCTCACCCGCTCATTTCATCATCCGAACTGACTTCATAGCCCATGCTTCGGTAGGCCGTCATTCGCTTGCGAAACATGGATGCGGTGAGCGGATGTTCCGGCTCCACGTAATCATAAATGCGGACCTCGGATTTTCCCGGCAATGATCTATCGAGCCTGCCTGCGTATTGGACCAGGCGCCCTTTGAATGAAATCGGCAGCGTCAGGAAAAGTGTGTCGAGCTGCGGCAAATCAAAGCCTTCGCCGAGAAGCGAGGACGTCGCGAGAAGAACAAAGCCTTGCCCCGCCGAAACATCCTGCTCAATCGCCTCGAAAATCGCAGCACGCGACTTCTTGCCCATGGCACCATCGAGGCGATGGATACGTCCCGCGAATTGCGGGTTCAGTTCGTTCAGGAGTTTTTCAAGTACCCCCAAGTGCTCTTTCCTGTCACTGAGGACGGCGCAGTTTCTTAAAGTCGTGAGGGATTCGGCGATGTCCGTCGCGATCTGCCGATTTCGCCCTTCATGGCCGATCAGCATGTCCCAGACTTGATGGATCGGCATACGAGCATTTTCCGGAGGGAGTCCGAGATGGATATCTCGAATTATGAGCCTTCTCACAATGCCAGAGTCCCTGTCGGATTCCATCTTGTGACGGATCGGACCGCATTGCAGGAACAGGATTTTCTGCAAGCCATCCTTGCGGTTCGGCGTCGCAGTCAATCCCAAGAAATACCTTGCCGGAGATTCCTTTAACACCGCTTCAAATGAAGCGGCAGGCACATGATGGCATTCATCAATGATCACCTGACTAAAAGGCCGCAACATGGCGGCGGGAGAAGTCGATTTGACTAAGGTTTGAACCATCCCGATGACGATTCCGGATTCGGGCAATTCAGGGCTCTGAGCCAACACTCCAATCTCACCTTCTTCCAAGCCGAGAAAATCCTGAAGCCGCAAACGCCACTGCTCGAGCAATGGCTTCCGATGAACCAGAATCAGCGTGGAAGTTTTCCGGGCAGCAATGATCGCGCAGCCCATGACGGTTTTACCCGCTCCTGGTGGAGCTAGGAGCACACCGTCGTCATGCGTCAGCATCGCATCGACCGCAGCCTTCTGGGCAGGACCAAGTTCACCACAAAACGTGAATGAACGCGAATCCATCTGAGGTCGCTTGTCATCCATGTGCACCTTGCCGCCCGCTTTCCGAAACAGGTCTTTCACCGCTTGATCCACGCCGCGCGGCAAAACGATTCGGTCCGGATGGACTTCGCCGCAGAAGATAAAACGAGGAATGTTGTAAGTCCCGAATCGAAGGCGCTGTTTCTCGAAGAATACAGGGTTCGCCAGCGTGCAAAGACGTTTCAGAGCGGCAAATAGGCAGGCCGGGATTCCTTCGGTGGGTATTTCAATCTGGGCGTGACGGATCAAAGTTGCCTTTCCGGTGTAGCAACCTTTGGTCACTGCCTCTGGAATGAGATCGAGAACACGATCCTCAAATCGAGTCAATGGCTCTGCTTCGGAAATCGTGTCCGCGCCGTGCATCAATGTCCGCTCAACGAGTTCATCCAGTTGATCCGGGCTGACACGATGCAGCGTCGCCAAATAGGCCCACTGGTCAGGAAAGGGCACGAAATCCTCATCGACGAACACGGAGTTTCCCAGCTCCCTAGGCTTCGCTTGAAGTGGTAACGCGATCAGATTTCCAAATCCGCCTGCCGGAAGAGCGTCCTGATTCGGGAAGAACCGGTCATACGAGGAAAGCGCCATCGTCGGATGAAGTGACGAGGCCTTCGCCACGATTAAGGTCCCCAACCGCCGGGCCATCAGCGCGGAAACTGGTTCACTAAAAAAGATCCATGCATGTTCACCGTCGCCGGAGCGAGAGCGCTCGATTGCGACCTCAATACCAAATTCCCGTGCAGCGTTCCGATAAGCGCGGGTGTCCTCACGCCATCCCTTTCCGTCAAAATCCGCTGCAAGGAAAGCGCAAGTGTTGTCTCCGCAGATCGCATACGTGCCGATCACACTTTTACCGGTCAGATGATCTCTAGCCGCCACTTCATCCAGAGGCGGAAACGCCTGATGCAAGCACTCCGAACATTTGACCCGAGGCTTTTCACAAACTCCGCGGAACCATTCATTCCGGCACACGGGAGAGTATCCCTTCGTACCCGTCTTCGGATTCTCCCAGAGCTTCGGATAGACGTCCTCCCGGCAGCGGAAGAGGGAAAGGAAGAGGTCGATTTTCTCGGCGGAGGAAAGCGGCCCCACCGCAACTTCATCACGGCGCTTCTCAGCCACCAACTTTTCCCGCTCGCGAATCAACGCTTCCCGCAGAAACTCCAACGCGCAGAGTTCGTCGTCAATCTGACGAATACGGGACACTACTCAGTTGATCAGGACTTCGATTTCGAGCCCCATTGGTTGCATTTTATCTGACATAGACGTTGCCTTAGTAGGTAGGTTGCACGGCGATTGAATCGCTCATTACTTGTCAGAATATGCTCATCTTAAACAATCGCCCGGCGTCTCCACTGTCGTCGAGGGTGAGGATGATTTCTTCGTGAATGGGGCATAGGTTTTCGGTGTCTTCTAGGGAGGGGAGGTCTTCGCTAAGGGCACTAAAGATGTATTGGATGCCGTGGGTGGTGCAGGTTTCGCGGATGATGCGGAGGAGGGCGAGCTTGAGTTTGTTCTGGAGGCGTTCAAGGCCGCCGTCGTGATAGACGAAGTGGAAAAAGGGTCCCTTGGCGTAGCTGATGAGAACAGCGAGGTCGAAGGCGATGCAGAGCAACTGGCGGAATGAGGTGCCGCGATCTTCTTCGGTATAGAGGTCGGTTTCGGCGTCGCTGAATTCGGCGTGGGGGTCGAGGTTGCCTTCGCCGTTTTGGTCGAGGTAGAGCAGCGCGGTGCGGCCAAGGACTTCCTTGATGATGCGGCTAAAGGCGCGCTGGATTTCGTGATAGCGCGGACTGCCTTGATGGACCATGTGGCGAATCTCGGCGGTCAGTTGCTCGGCACGGGCTTTAGTTTCGCGGAGGTCATCCTGAAGGGCGAGCAGGCTTTCCAACCTGGTGGCCTTGG
>JANOKL010000626.1:0-12172 GCA_031419215.1 Luteolibacter sp.
TAGAAATAACCAGTTAATGGAAACCTTGCTTAAAATATGTAAACACACTACTAAACTTTGTATTGCGGCTGACTTAACTTCTGCAAATGAATACATAAAAACAAAAACTCAAGATTCGCCGCCGGGTAGCCGGGGGTGATCAGTGCGCCTTCGACGAGGAACTGCTCGTTCTCGGTGTGGAATTTCAGATCGAGATCCGCTCTGGGAAGGTTCGTCTGCGACTGCACGCCGAGATCACGACCCGTGAGTTCGCCTGCAATCTGCGGCGCTGCGGGCGTGCCGGAAACGTGGAGCACCAGCTTGCCACGGGCCTTGTCGGGAAAGCGGACGGTTTCCGGGAGGAAAGGATGCAGGCGGGTAAGCGCAAGCTCGCGTGACTCGATGTCGATGGCCAACGGGCGGGTCTGTTTCAGCAGGCCTTTGTAGTCGGCTGGGTTGTCTGTCACCGGAACGCTGGCGGTGCCTTCGAGAAGAACGTCATCGCCATCGTTCCAGCGGAGGTTTTTCAGGAGCAGGAGCTGGTTTTCGAGCAGTGCATCGCAGGCGATCTTCTGCGTGCCTTGGGTGGCGGTGAGACCGTCGATGGCGACCCTCTTCGGCCAGGCGTAGTCGATCGCACCGGTGACCTGCACCGGGCCGCCGCGGGCTTGCTTCCAATCGAACTTGGTCAGCGCGAGTTTCCCGGAATGATCCTCCGGGCCGAATCCGCCCTGACCTTGCCAAGTGCCATCGAGCATCATTTCACGCGGCAGGTTGATGGAAAAGGCCTCCAGCCAACCGGTCAGGCGATCGGGTGTGAAGCCGGTGAAACTCGCGCGGCCAGAATAGCGCTTCGCTTCGGTCTCGACGATGGCAGAGAGCTTCGCTCCTTCGATGACAAGGCCCGCATCGATCTTTCCATCCGGTGTCCAGACAGCACTGAGATCGAGCGGAGAAAGCTGCGCGGGGCTTTCCGGCTGAAGGATGGCGTTGGACGAAATCCGGCTCGGTTTGCCATCGCGGAAATCAATCGTGGCTTTTGCGTTGAGCGAGGAGACGGGAAGATCCTTCGGGTCCTTGAGGTTCCTGATGCGGGAACGCAGCACGGTGAGCACCTCGGCTGCTTTGGGAACGGACAAGCTCGCCTCGGTCTGCTGCGGCTGGAAATTTTTCGCGCGAGAAAGGGTCGTGCGGCTGATGAGCTTCATCGGCGAGCCCATGGCCATCGCATCGGTGTCGAGTTGGACGGCATCGCCTTTCAACTCCGCATTGAGGCGCAGGGCATCGACCTTCCAGTCTTCATACGTGATCCCGCGCAGTCCGGCGGCGACGGTGGCGTTGAGGGTGTTCGCACCGCCTTTCAGATCGGTGGCCTTGAGTTCGAGGGTTTCGAGAATCGCTTCCGCCGGAATCTTCTGACCGAACATCGCGGCGACCTCACTGGCGACGAGCGAGCCTTCGACCAACCGTGCCTGGGCCGCATCCATCGTGCCCGCCACCTCGAACTTCGCGGCGTTGATGTTCAGCTTCGTCGTGTAGGAAATGTCGTTGGCTGGAAGCAGTTCCGCCTTCAGGTCCGCGACCGAGAGACCGGGGGCGAGTGTGAGTTTTTCCAGCGAGAGTTCCGTCGCGCCCCAGGTCAGCACGGTCTCTTGGGCGGGCAGCTTCTGGGCGTTGGGAAACGTCAGTTCGCCGAGCTTCAGGCGAAAGTCATCGTCGCCGCTGCGATGTTGGAGATCGAGCGAGGACAGCGCGATAAAGGGTGCGCCGCTTTTCGTGAGGGTGACCTGAAGGTCGCTGACGTCGGTGGCGATCGGCAGGAGTTGTTCGCGCAGGCTGCGGAGAGTCTCCGCGAGGGTTTTCGGTGGCTGGGGATCTTTCGGCTTTGAGCCGGTGTCGGGCCAGGGCTTGTCGAGATCGAGCGTGGCGTGGAGGCTGTTGATGGTGACCGATTCCACCTCTCCCCTGACAAAGCGGGCGGGCTTGTAGTGGATGAGCAGGTGGTCGATGGAGACGGACTGGATGGCACCCTCCCCTTTTAGTTCAAGTCCATCGATCCGGATGTCGCCACCGCTCAGACGTCCGGAAAATTTCGCGCCGCCGGTGAGTCCAAACCGCGGCAGGAAGTGCATGGCCGAGCGGTCTGCGATCCAGCGCCAACCGGGGCCATCGAGGATGAACAAGCCTACGACGAACAGGCCCAACAGCGCCCATCGTTTCCAACGCCGTCGTCGGCGGGGTGAAGGTTGGGGCGGGTTGGAGGCATCCGGCATCTTAGGGTGACCATGAACCCCAATGAGGTGGGCCGCAACCAATCGCTTTCCCGAGAAACCGCTCCGTGGCTGAGGCAGCGTTCAACGGGCCGATTTTCACACGCAACTGGTTCATTGACACTGGGATGACGACTGCTAGCCTCCCGCGCCTTGCGCCGGACCTTGTGTTGCGAAAACGCTCCCTGAGTCCGTTTCCATCTCACAACCTGATACACCACCACATGGCAACGAAAAAGAAGGCCGCCAAACCCGCGGCCAAGAAAGCAGCCTCCTCGAAAGGCGCGAAGTACGTCTACACCTGGGGCAACGGCAAAGCCGACGGCAACGGTTCGATGAAAGCCCTCCTCGGAGGCAAAGGCGCCAACCTCGCCGAAATGACCCGCATCGGCCTTCCAGTGCCTCCCGGATTCACCGCGACCACCGAAGTCTGCACCTACTTCTACGCCAACAAGAAGACCTATCCGGCCTCCCTCCAGGCCCAGATGGAAGCCGGCGTCCGCAACATGGAGAAGATCATGGGCTGCAAGTTCGGCGACGCCAAGGGCATGCCGCTCCTCGTCGCCGTCCGCTCCGGTGCCCGTGACTCGATGCCGGGCATGATGGACACCATCCTTAACCTCGGCCTCAACGACGAGACTGTGAAGTCCCTCGCC
The DNA here is from genome assembly GCA_031419215.1 of Luteolibacter sp. Lineage (GTDB taxonomy): Bacteria > Verrucomicrobiota > Verrucomicrobiia > Verrucomicrobiales > Akkermansiaceae > Luteolibacter. The sequence goes on from JANOKL010000626.1 coordinate 2,906, forward strand.
ACCGTCACCAAGAACGAGCGCTTTGCCTGGGACTGCTACCGCCGCTTCGTCCAGATGTATGGCGACGTCGTCCTCGGCGTCCAGAAGACCGAAGGCGAGGACCACGAGCCTTTCGAAGTCGAAATCGAAACCTTCAAGCACGAGAAATACGGCAAGGAAATCGTCGACTCCGACCTCACCGCCGCCGACCAGATGGAGCTCGTCAAGCGCTTCAAGGCGCTCGTCAAGAAGCGCACCGGCAAGTCCTTCCCAAGCGATCCATGGGATCAGCTCCGCGGTGCCGCCGGTGCCGTGTTCAGCTCGTGGATGAACGACCGCGCGATCGTCTATCGCCGCAAATATAACATCCCCGCCGAGTGGGGCACGGCCGTCAACGTGCAGGCCATGGTTTACGGAAACACCGGCGACAATTCCGGTTCCGGCGTTGCCTTCACACGCAACCCTGCCAACGGCGTCAACGAATTCTACGGCGAGTTCCTAATCAACGCCCAAGGCGAGGACGTCGTCGCCGGTGTCCGCACTCCGGAGCCGGTCTCGAAGATGAAGAAGGCGATGCCGAAGCCCTTCGCCGAACTCATGAAGGTCCGCGTCACCCTTGAAAAGCATTTCAAGGACGTGCAGGACGTCGAGTTCACCGTGCAGGAAGGCAAGCTGTTCATGCTCCAGACCCGCAACGGCAAGCGCACTGCTGCCGCCGCGCTCAAGTTCTCCATGGACATGGTCAAGGAGAAGCTCATCGACTGGAAGACCGCCGTTCTCCGCAACCCGGCCGACCAGCTCGACCAGTTGCTCGCGCCGATCTTCGACGTCGCCGAAGCCAAGAAGGCCAAGGTCATCGCCACCGGCCTTCCCGCCGGCCCGGGCGCTGCTTCCGGCCGCGTTTATCTCAACGCCGATCGCGCCGTGCTTGCTGAAGCCCGTGGCGAAAAGGTCCTCCTCGTCCGCAACGAAACCAGCCCCGAAGACCTTCGCGGCATGATCGCTGCCGAGGGCATCCTCACCGCCAAGGGTGGTGTCTCCTCACACGCCGCCCTCGTCGCCCGCCAGATGGGCAAGGTCTGCGTCTGCGGAGCCGCCGCGCTTGAGATCAACTATGAGAAGATGACCGTCACCGCTTCCGGACAGACCTTCAAGGAAGGCGAGTTCATGAGCATCGATGGCACCTCCGGCACCGTCTACGGTGGCGAGTTGAAGACCCAGCCTTCGGAAATCATCACCGGCATCGTCAGTGGCGACAAGGCCGCCGTAAAGACCGAGAAGTTCAAGAACTTCCTCCAGCTCATGAAGTGGTGCGAACAGTCCACCAAGATGGCCGTCCGCACCAATGCCGACACCCCCGAACAGACCCGCATCGCGGTCGCGTTCGGCGCCGTCGGCATCGGCCTCACCCGCACCGAGCACATGTTCTTCGAAGGTGACCGCATCGACGCCATGCGCGAGATGATCCTCGCCACCACCCTCGAAGCCCGCAAGGCCGCCCTCGCGAAGCTCCTTCCGTATCAGCGTGAGGACTTTACCGGCATCTTCACGACGCTCAAGGGTCTGCCCGCCACGATCCGCCTGCTCGACCCGCCGCTTCACGAGTTCCTTCCGCACTCCAAGGAGCAGCAGCTCGATCTTTCCAAGAAGATCGGCGTGCCGGTTGAGAAGATCATCCAGCGCGTGCACGACCTCCACGAGTTCAACCCGATGCTTGGTCACCGCGGCTGCCGTCTCGGCATCGCCTACCCGGAAATCACCGAGATGCAGGCCCGCGCCATCTTCGAAGCCGCCGCAGACGTGGCGAAGAAGAAGATCAAGGTGAAGCCTGAGGTCATGATCCCGCTCGTTGGCTTCCAGAAGGAATTCGACCTCCAGGCCGAGATCGTCCACGCCGTCGCCAAGCAGGTGATGGCCGAAAAGAAGGTGAAGTTCGACTACCAGGTCGGCACCATGATCGAAGTCCCACGCGGTGCCCTCACCGCCGACGAGATCGCCAAGGGCGCCGAGTTCTTCAGCTTCGGCACCAACGACCTCACCCAGACCGCGCTCGGCATCAGCCGTGACGACATGGGCGCGTTCCTCATGCCCTACATTGAGAACGAAGTGTTCAAGAAGAACCCCTTCGCCACCCTCGATGCCACCGGCGTTGGACAGCTCATGGAAATCGCCGTCGCCAAGGGCCGCAGCACCCGTCCGAACATCAAGCTCGGCATCTGCGGCGAGCACGGCGGTGACCCGGACTCGGTGAAGTTCTGCCACAAGCTCGGCCTCGCCTACGTCTCCTGCTCGCCTTACCGCGTGCCGGTCGCTCGTCTCGCCGCCGCCCAGGCCGCCATCGAGGACGCCGCCAAGGCTCCCGCCCCAAAGGCGAAAAAGGCTGCCAAAAAGGCTCCGGCCAAGAAGGCTGCGAAGAAGGCCGCCAAGAAGAAGTAACCGTGGCGGCGCTTTCCAAGCGCCAAGCCCATTCAATTAAAAAGCCGCTCCGGGAAACCGGGGCGGCTTTTTTCGTGTCAGACGACTATCGGCCAAACCATGCTTTCTCCAATGAAGCTTAAACTATCAGCATGGGCGGTGCTCCTCATGGGGATCATGGCCATCGCATCGAGTTTATTCAGCATTCGTCCCGGGTCGGAATACCGATATCTCAAGTTGATCGAGCGGCACGAAAGAGATCCGAGTTTGGTCTCCGCTCATGACTGGATCATGAGCGAGGATGACGAAGGCATGACGGCACTTACCATGATGGTGATTGGCCTTCCTGCATTCGCTTTGGGGACGCTTGGCATTGGCCTCTTGAGTTCCCCACCGCGCAAGAAACACCTACTTCCTTATTTCTTGGGTTCATACTGGATCACCCTTGGAGCAGGTCTTTATGCCATTGCCTGGCTTGTCTAGCGATTGAGGCCGTCCATAGCTTACAAGCGTCCGAGCCTTGTCAGATCCCTCATGTCACACTGCTCACTTCACCGGAGCACTGCGTCCAGAGGCTTTGGATTGCTCCAGGAGAGCCTTGAGCTTGGCGGCGATGTCGGGGTGCTTGAGGATCAGGTTCTTGGTTTCACCTGGATCTTCAGCGAGGTTGTAGAGCTGGGCTGGGGCGTCGGGCGCGGCTTCGCGAAGGATGTAGGGGCCGAGTTCGGAGGCTGGAGCGTATTTGTTTCCGCCGGAGCCCTGATGATCGAGATACTTCCAATCGCCCTGACGGATCGCGAGTTGGAGGGTCCAGGTTTGGTGGAGCGTGTAGTCGCGCACCGGTTTGCCACCATCCTTGCCCATGAGCACGGGTGACATGTCGACGCTGTCTTCCGCGCAGTTGTCAGGCAGCTTGGCGCCAACGATGGAAGCACAGGTGGCCATCACGTCGGTGAGGCAGGTGGTCTGCGCGGTGGTGGAGGCGGGTGAAATTTTTCCAGGCCAGCGGACGATGAATGGCACGCGGTGGCCGCCTTCCCATTGATCCCGCTTCACGCCACGCCAGGGCCTTGCGCCGTCGTGTTGGTAGTCCTTGCGCATGTTCACCACGGTCGAAACCTCCGGGCCGTTGTCGCTGCTAAGCATGACCAGTGTGTTGTCGGCGACGCCAAGCTCCTCGAGCTTCTTCAAAAGGGTCGCGACCACGTAGTCGAACTCCGCGATAAAGTCGCCGTGCGGGCCGGCCTTGGTCTTCCCCTGGAACTCTTTTCCCGGAAGCGATGGCAGGTGCACGGCTTGGGTGGAGTGAAAAAGGAGGAAGGGTTTGTCGGGCGATTTGACGGCATGCTCATCGAGAAACTGCAGGCTCTTCTTCAGGAAGATCATGTCCATTTCCTCCATGTCGAAATCCGGGGCGATCATCCCGGGGCGGCAGTCGTCGGTGTAGGGATTTTTCGGCAGCTTCGACTTGTCGATCAGCTTGGTTGGCGGCACAGGGATCCGGTCACCATCGATGAAGGCGTAAAGCCAATCGGTGGTCGGACAGCAGGCGGTGCCGAAGAAGCGATCGAAGCCGCGATGGATCGGAGAATCAGGAATCGGGCGGGAGTAGTCGATGCGTTGGAGCGCTTCGAGCGAGCCCTGGTTGATCGGTTTGCCCTCCTTGTCTGAAAACGTCAGCCCGACATGCCATTTCCCGATCAAAGCAGTGGAATACCCCTGCCCGCGCAGCATTTCCGGCAGGGTCAGTCGGCCTTCCTCGATCATCCCCGGCCCCCCCCGCGCCGGTGAAGACGCTGCGGTTTCCGGTGCGGAAGGCCATGCGACCGGTCTGGATGCTGTAGCGGGTGGGCGTGCAGACGGTGGACGGGCTGTGCGCATCGGTGAAGCGCATGCCCTGTCCGGAGAGCCGGTCGATGGCGGGTGTGGCCACCTTCGCTTGGGAGTTGTAGCAGCCGAGGTCGCCATACCCGAGGTCATCGGCCAGGATGAACAGGATGTTCGGTCGTTCCGACGCGTGGAGGGGGAAAACGAGAGCCGCAGCCAGCAGCATGGTGAGGCACTGCCAGCGCGACGGACAACGATGGAGGGAATCCGATGGAACCATCCAGGAATCGTCCATGGTCCGCGCCGTGTGACCAGCACTATCGCCGCCCTTGCTTTTCCGCTGAAAGCCAGCAGCCTCCGCCGCATGCATCGCAAGCTGCTCCTAGACCAACTCGCCGACTATCAGGTGGCTCATCCGACCGAGGCGGAAACGGTGCAATCCTTCATCGAGTTCGTTCAAAGCCAGACGGAGTGTTTCGAGCGCACGCTGCCGATCGGCCACATCACTGGCTCAGCCTGGATCGTGACACCGGATGGCTCCGTGGTCCTGCTGACCCATCACCGCAAGCTCGACCGCTGGCTGCAGCTCGGAGGCCATGCAGATGGCGACCCGGACGTAATCGCGGTGGCTTTGAAGGAAGCACAGGAGGAATCCGGCCTCGAGGAATTCGAGTTGGTCGGTGATGGCATCTTCGACCTCGACATCCATCCGATCCCCGCACGGAAGAACGAGCCGGAGCATCTCCATTACGATGTCCGCTATGTCTTCCGCGCCATCGGCCAGACCGACTTCACCGTCAGTGAGGAATCCCACGACCTGCGATGGGTGCCGATCGGTGAGGTGCAGACCCTGACCACCGAGGAGTCGATGCTACGCATGGTCCGCAAGTGGCAATCCTCGCTCTCGATTTGAACCACGAAATTCACGAAAGCCTGGATTCTTCATTTCGAGTTTAGTGCTTTCTTCTCCATGAACTCCGAACTCCAACAAGCTGCACGTGCCGCCGGAGTGGGCAGCGGGGAGCGGCATATCTTTCTCTGTGCCACTGCGACGAAGCCGAAGTGCTGTGATCCGGAGCAGGGCTCGAGGTCCTGGGAGTTTCTCAAGGCAAGGCTGGCCTCGCTTGGAAGAGCAGGTCCGGGGATTTTACGCACCAAGGCCGACTGCCTGCGCGTCTGTGTGCAGGGCCCCATAGCGGTCGTCTATCCGGGGGGAGTGTGGTACCACTCGTGCACGCCGGAGGTGCTGGAGCGAATCGTTTCCGAGCATCTCGTTGGAGGGCGGGTGGCGGAGGAATTCAGGTTAAAGCTCTAAATTCAAAACGAAGAGGAGGTCGCTCCAATTTCCATTCTCCAATCTCTGGTCTCTGGATTCTGGATTCTAAACTCTCTCAAACCGTGTCCGGCTCGGTGCGGATCCGGTAGCTTTCGATGGCTTTCCCCCAGGAGGAGTGAAGCCCATCGAAGGGCCGCGACCAGACGGCGCGGTGCATGGCGAGGACCGAGGGACCGTGATAGAGGACGGAGGCGAGCTCATCCCTCTTCAAGGCAGCCGGACCTTCCTTGAGCATCTTTTCGGTGAGTTCGGAATGGTCGTCCTCGGAGTCCGTGGAATCGAGCAGCGAAATGTGGACCCCATTGACATAGGGATCGACGACGGCGGCGATGACTCCCTCGCGACCTGCGGCAAGCGCCGTGAGCGCGGGATCGACGGAGGCATGCGCGTGATCGGCTATCTCCATGATCTCCGGGGGATGGAGTTCTTCGGGAATGGCGAAGATTTTCTTCGAGCGGAGTGCCGCGCCGTAGCGGACGCGACTGGTGTAAACGGACAACGGAATCGAAAGAAGCATGCCTAACAGGATCGGGCTCATCCAGAGGGCGAAGGACGAGTCGATCCGACAAGCGAGCACACTCCAGACAATGCCGGCGATGAAGGCCGGGCCGTGAACGGCCACCGCCTCGCCCCAACTGGTGCCATCGGTCTCACGGGTTTGATTTCCCCAGCTCACGGAGCGGCCAAGCACCATGCCGAGGATCATGAAGGTGTGGGCGATCATCACGCAGGGCGCGAGGAGCATGGAAAACAGCAGCTCGAAGACGACCCCGAGCACGAGGGCAATCGCACCGCCGAAGGAACGACGGGTCCGGCCGTGAAGCACGGCTCCCACCAGTGCCAGAATTTTCGGCATGAAGAGCATGAAGGCGACGACTCCGGTGAGGGCGAGCGCCTGCTCGCCGGTGGTGATGCCGAACCACTTTCCAGCGAAGCCATCGAAGGGCAACTGGCTGAGCCCGCTGTCCCCACGATCCCAAGCGAGCCAAGTGCCGAAGCCGAGGAAGAGGAACCAAAGAGGGCTGCCAAGGTAGGCCATGATGCCCATGAAGAGGTGGATCCGCGAAGGCAGTGGAAACTTCCGCGCGAAGACCAGCCACATGTGCTGGAGGTTTCCCTGGCACCAGCGGCGGTCGCGCTTGAGGTGGTCGACAAGGGTCGGCGGGGCTTCCTCGTAGGTGCCGACGATGTCCCAGGCGAGCCAGACTTCCCAACCCTCGCGCACCATCAGCGCGGCCTCGACGAAGTCATGGCTGAGGATGCGGCCACCGAAAGGCTCGCGACCGGGTAGCGCGGGCAGCTCGCAGAACTCGGAGAACGGGCGAATGCGAATGATCGCATTGTGGCCCCAGTAGCTACCCGATCCGAGCTGCCAGAAATTCAGCCCACGGATGAAAAGCGGACCGTAGAGCCGCATGGCGAACTGCTGCATGCGGGTGAACACCGAACCGCCACGGATGAGCTTCGGCGGTGTCTGGAGGATGCCGAGGCGCGGATAAAGCTCCATCGTGCGGGCCATTTTCACGATGTCGCCGCCGTCCATCAGGCTGTCGGCATCGAGCACGACCATCGAGTCGTAATGACCTCCCCAGGTGCGGACGAAATCACCGATGTTGCCGGCCTTTCGGTTCTCGTTTTTTCTACGACGACGATAGTAGATCCGCCCGAAGCCATCGAGGCGACGGCAGAGGTTCGTCCACGCGACCTCCTCCTCGATCCAGCAGTTCAGGTCGGTGGTGTCGCTGAGGATGTAGAAATCGAAGGCAGGCAGTTGTCCGGCGGCCTCGATCGAGCGGTGGATCGCCTCGACGCGGGCGCAGACCTTGACGATGTCCTCGTTGTAAACCGGCATCACCACCACGTGGCGGGCGCTGAGCGGACCGTCCTTGCCGTTGGCGAGATCGGTGATGCAGACCGAGCGCTTGCGGCCCTTCATCCAGTCCCAGACCCCCATCAGCGCGTGCATGGTGCCGAGCGCGAGCAGGCCGTTGAGCAGGAGGAAGAGTGCGAGGATGAGATAGTGGGCATTGTTGAACCCGAGTCTCCAAAAGAGATCCGCCAGCCACAGTCCGCAGGCAGCATCGATGAGGAAAACGATGAACAGGAATCCGAGGCGGCGGATCCCGGCCCTGAAGCCGCCGACGTAGGGCTTCATGCTGGTCGGCGGACCGTCATCGGCTGGGTTGGGAACTTGTGAATCCATCATCCAAATAAGACTAAATACGGGGACCGAACATGAACCACAGGACCGCCACGAGCAGCAGCACGAAAATCCCCAGAACCATTTTCCGGAAAATCGGGCGGCGGTCCATGGTGTCCCAAAGCTGCGCGGCTCCGGAGCCGAGCACGTTCAATTCCAGAGGGCGGGGAGTCATCGTCATCGCCGCGAACTGCGGACCGGCGGTGAGGTAGGATTTCCGCATCGCCTCGACGAAGGCCGGTGGCCAGGGCTCGGGCGTGAGGAAGACCGATTGATACTGGCCGGGCATGTCGGTGAGGAGCAGGGCGAGGCGACCACGCGCGGCCATGCGTCCGTGCTCAAGAGGCTCGGCGAGAACCTTTTTCGTCCAGGCAGCGATTTCCTTCAGTGCCTCCTCCATTGCCAGGGTTCTGGCGGGAACCTCCGGGTGCTCGGCGCGCCGTTCCGACGCGCGCCAGAGAATGCCGCGCACCAACTCGGCAACGAGCAGGCGGTTCCGAATGCGAAGCGCACCGAGGTAGGCCTCGACGGCGACATACGCCTCTTCCCATTCGACGAGTTCCACCTCGCTGAGCGGGCGGAGAGCGGCTAAGGAATGACCCGGTTGGCCCATGTTTCAGTGAGGTAGTTGTCGCCGTTTTTCAGACACACCCGAAGCTCGATCGGTCCGACTTCGGAAAGCTTGCCACCGTCCTTGACCGGGGCGATCTGGAAACCGGCGCGCCAGCGACCATCTCCGAGCGGCTGGACTGCCACGCCCTGGATTTTTGCGCGATCCTTGCCATCGCCGACGATCTCGACGACCGCATCCGGCACAGTGCCCTCCTTCAATAGATCGGCCGCGATGCCTGAGAACTCCACGGCAAAAGTCCGCTGCTCCGGCTGCCAATCGTGCAGGCCGCTGCGGGTGGCCACCACGTGACCGCCGGCATGGGCGGGGTCCTCGGAGGTGGTCCAGTGTTGGCGGTAAACGAATTCCAGGCGCTGGCCGGCCTGTGGTGCCTGAGCGGGCTGCCACATCGCCACGACGTTGTCGGCGAGTTCGTTGGTCGTCGGGATTTCCATCAGCATCACGTTGCCGGAGCCCCAATCATTGACCGGCTCGATCCACAGCGAAGGGCGCAGGTGGTAAACCGCCTCGCCATCCTCATAGGCCGAGAAACGACGGTCGCGCTGCAGCAGTCCGAAGCCGGAGAGCTTCTCAACATTGAAGAAGCTGAACTCGAGGCGGCCGGTGTCGTTTGAAATCGGACGCCAGATGCGCTCGCCATTCGCGGTTTGCAGGGCGAGGCCATCCGAGTCGTGGACTTCAGGGCGGAAGTCGTCGAAGCGGCGGCGTGAGTTTTCCCCGAACCAGAACATGCTCGACATCGGAGCGATGCCGAAGCGCTTCACGGACTTGCGAGGGAACAGCACCGCCCGGACGGTCATCACGGTGTCCTCGCCCGGCAGAATCACGAAGGCATAAGCTCCGGACACGGATCGACCATCGAGCAGCACCAGCACCTGC
>JANOKL010000627.1:0-13304 GCA_031419215.1 Luteolibacter sp.
CCGCGCCGAAGCCCCGCGTGACCCACATCCTGAACCGCGGCGTCTATTCCGCGCCGCTGGAGCCCGTCACCCCCGGCAGCCCCTCCGTGCTGCCGCCGCTGTCCGATGATCCTGCTTTCGACAAGACAACGGGCAGCTTCAAGGACCGTCCAGCGAACCGCCTCGACCTCGCCCGCTGGCTGACCCGCCCCGATCACCCGCTCACCAGTCGCGTCGCTGTCAACCGCCTCTGGGAACACTTCTTCGGTCGCGGGCTTTCCGCCTCCTCCGCCGACCTTGGCTCACAGGGACAGTGGCCGTCGCATCCGGAATTGCTCGATTGGCTGGCTGTGGATTTCCGCGAAAACGGCTGGGACCGGAAGCGGATGATCAAGCTGATCCTCACCTCCCGCACCTATCGCCAATCCTCGAAAACCTCTCCGGAAATTCTGGCCAAGGACCCGCGCAATGAACTCCTCGCGCGTGGTCCCCGTTTCCGCCTCAGCGCTGAGCAGATCCGCGATCAGGCGCTCGCCACCTCCGGACTCCTCACTGATCGCCTCGGCGGCCCGAGCGTGAAACCCTACCAGCCCGGCGATCTCTGGCGTCAGGTTTCCCACTACGGCTCCAGCCCCGCCACGTCCCAGACCTTCGTCCAGGATCACGGTGAAAAGCTCCACCGCCGCTCACTCTACACCTACTGGAAGCGCACCCTGCCGCCGAGCAACCTCTCGACTTTCGATGCCCCGAACCGGGAAATCTGCTCCATCGGTCGCCTTCCCACCAACACCCCGCTCCAAGCCCTCGTCACGCTCAACGACCCGCAATTTGTCGAGGCATCGCGCACCCTTGCCGAGAAACTACTAGGCACGTCGTATCCCAGCGATCGCGAGCGCCTCGCCGCCGGTTTCCTGAAGGTCACCTCGCGCCCACCCGCCGAGGCCGAGCTCGCCACCCTGGAATCCGCCCTCAAGCGCGAGCGCCAGCGCTACCAGTCCGACGAAGCCGCCGCTCGCAAACTACTCGCCATCGGCGAAGCCCCCAGCGCTCCGGCCGCCCCACCTCTCGAACTCGCCGCCTGGACGCAGATCACTTCCACCCTCTTCAACCTCTCCGAGACGCTGACGAGGAGGTAGCAATTCGTAAATGGTAAGTTGTGAATCGTGGTCTTTCCACACGACTTACCAATCACCACTCACCATTCACTTCTTCCCCATGAACCCCTTCACCTACTCCCGCCGCGCTTTCCTTGGCAAGACCGCCAACGGTCTGGGGCATGTCGCGCTTTCCTCGATGCTCCTGCCCTCGCTGGCAAAGCTCGCGCGTGGCGAGCAGCCGAATGAGGAAAACATGAAGGCGTTCCGCACTATCGCCCCGAAGGCAAAGCGCGTGATTTACCTCTTCCAGTCCGGCGGGCCGTCGCATGTCGATCTCTTCGACGGCAAGGACGTCCTGACCAAGCTCCACGGCAGCAACCTGCCTCCCTCCGTGCGCGGTGACCAGCGCGTCACCGGCATGACCGCCGGGCAGTCGAACTTTCCCGTCGTCCAACCCATCTCTCCCGGAAAGGCGTGTGGCCCGTCCCGCGTGTGGATCTCAGACCTGCTGCCGCACACCCAGAAGATCGCGGGAGACATCTGTGTGATCCGCTCGATGCACACCGAGGCGATCAACCACGATCCCGCCATCACGCTCATCAACACTGGTTCGATGCAGCTTGGCAATGCCTCGGCCGGTGCGTGGGTCAGCTATGGGCTTGGCACCGACAACGCCAACCTCCCGGCCTACATGGTTCTCATCTCCCAAGGCACCGGAAAGAATCCGGACCAGCCGATCTTTTCCCGGCTCTGGGGCGCGGGCTTCCTGCCGTCGCAGCATCAGGGCGTCATCCTCCGCGCCGGAGCCGATCCCGTGCTCTACCTTGAAAATCCAGACGGTGTCAGCCGCGAGCAGCGTCGCGCCCAGCTCGATGATCTGGAAATCCTCAACCGGCGCTTCGCCGATGACGTCGGGGATCCGGAAACCCTCGCCCGCATTCACGCTTATGAAATGGCCTTCCGCATGCAGGCCTCCGTGCCGGAGCTGACCGATCTGTCCAACGAACCCGCCGCCACCTTCGAGCTCTACGGGCCGGAATCGCGCAAGCCCGGAACCTACGCCTCCAACTGCCTCCTCGCCCGCCGCCTGGCCGAGCGCGGTGTGCGTTTCATCCAGCTCTTCCATCGCGGCTGGGACCAGCACATCGCCATCACCAAGCAGCTTCCCAACCAGTGCCGCGACACCGACCAGCCCTCCGCCGCCCTCATCACCGACCTGAAACAGCGAGGCATGCTGGAAGACACGCTCGTCATCTGGGGCGGTGAGTTCGGTCGCACCGTTTACTCGCAGGGAGCCCTCGGCTCACCCGTCGCTGGACGCGACCACCATGGCCGCTGCTTCTCGATCTGGATGGCCGGCGCAGGCGTGAAAGGCGGCACCGCGGTGGGCGAGACCGATGACTTCTGCTGGAACATCACGCAGGATCCCCATCACATCCGCGATCTCAATGCTACCATGCTCAACCAGCTCGGCATTGACTACAATCGCCTCACCTACCCGTATCGCGGCCTCGACCAGAAACTCACCGGAGTGGAACCCGCGAAACTCATTTCGAAGGCGCTGGCCTAGGAGTCAGCTCACCCCACGCAGTCGTTTTCGTCGCTGCCAGCTTGATGTGCATCTTGCGCTTGGAGCCGTGTTGACGATTCAGGACATCAAGCGCATGGTTGGCGTCGTATTTTGCCATGCGCCTTCTCCCTTTTGTCCTGATTCTGCTTTCCTCCGCCGTCGCTCCTGTCTGGGCAGGGACAACTTTCGGGCCGAGCATCCCGATTTCAAACACCCTTACCAGAGCCTCGCAGGTCGTCTCGACCGATCTCGACGGCGACGGCGATCTCGATCTTCTGGCCTCCGGAGTGGAAGGCAGCCAGGTCGTTTGGTGGAGCAATGATGGAAAGGGAAATTTCGGGCGTGCGGGCGAGTGGTTCAGGCCGAACGAGCGGACGAAAGTCCTTCGCCTGGCGGACTTCGATGGCGATGGGAAGATCGACCTGCTGCTCGCCACCGATTCTCCGACCGTCAGCGAGGTGACCGACTACGCGATTTGCCCTTCGCTGGGGATGCTGGGTTTCGGGCCGCCGGGAGTGGGCCTGCCTTTCACCGACGACCAAGTCGTGATCCAGGATCTCAACTCGGATGGCCGACCGGACTTCATGACTCCCACCGGAACCTGGATCAATCAGGGCGGTGGTCAGTTCACCGCCAACACCACCAGTCCGCTGCCCTGGTCCATTTTCCCGACCTTGAGCCAGCGGCCCCAAGCGTGGGTGGACACCGATGGCGATGACCGCAAGGACGCGTTTGTGTTCAACACGGTCCGGGAGATCCAGTGCATCCGCTACCTCGGCGCGGGCGGATTTAGCCCTGTAGAACCCCTGGTTACGGTGAACCGCTTCGAAGTCGAACTTCACAGTGTGGAACTCATTCCGGTCCCTCAGATTTCCGCCGTCCCTTGCATCCTGGCCTTTGAAAACCGGGACCAGCTCTACACGAATCGCCGCACGCTCAGTCTCTATGTCAAATCCGGCGATGCTTATGTCAAAGCCGCCAGCGCGGATTTTTACAAACTCAACCGCAACCTGACAATCGATCAGCTGATCAAGGTTCAGGACGGGGATCAATTCCGCTACCTGATCCGTGCCCATTCCACAAAAGCACTCACCTACGCAGGAACCTACAATCGGGACTCCATCACAGAAGTCCGCGTCGTAGCTTCCCGAGGAAAGGCAGCCTTCGCCCTGAAAATCCTCGCCGAGCCCCCCGCCCCTTGCCCGCAACCGCTGTTCGCGGATCTGAATGGAGACAATCTTTCGGACCTCCTCACTCCACTGACATCTGCGGGCACTTTTTCGCAGAGCATCCGCGAGCAACTCACCTGGTTTCCAGCAAAACGCGGCGGACTGTTCGAACGGGAGTCCCGCGCCATCAACCAACCCGCGACCGAAGCCACCCTTCGCTTTGCGGGAGATCTTGATGGCGACGGAGATGTCGATCTTCTCACCCAACTGGGCAAGCCTGCGTATCGTCTGGATCGCACCTCGATCGTGCTATGGCGGAATTCAGGGCAGGCCGCCTCCTTTGACCGACTTGAACTTTTCAACCTCGGCAACGTGGCCTCGGTGGTGGCTGTCACCGATCGCAATGGCGACGGACGTCCGGACATCCTGATCCGCTGCACCACCTACACGGCCAATCAAAACGACCTGCCGATCAACAATCTCATCGAGCTCACCGCTCAGAAGAATGGAACCTACCGGCAAAGCACCTTAGTCAGCGAGAAGTCCCGCGAGTGGGAGGATGTCGAACTCCGCGACGGCAATCGCGACGGGATTCCCGATCTCAGGATCTTCACCTACGGGGATTCGCACTGGATCCCCGCGCTTGACCGCAAGCGCTTCGCCAAACCGGGTGCCGCAGTTCCCGGCATTTTCCCGAAGGACGGCGAGTTTCTCTGCGATCCGGATTGGGACGGCGATCTGGACGTCTGGACAGCACCGTCCTGGTCTGAAACGAACCCCGACCTAGCCGGACTGTCCCATCCCACTCCCACCTACGGATCCTTCGAGTATTTGCGGGAACTTTACTACTTCGGAAAGGTGTTTCCCGTGGACTTTGATTTCGATGGCGACGGACACCCGGACTACGTCTCTACGCAGAACTCGTCTCAAGTCCCCTTGCTTGCTGACCGCGCCACGGAGGCAAACAACTACTACCCGCTGAAGTTCGACCCGGAGGCCATCATCGCGACCCCCGGGTTCCTCGACGAAGTGACGAACTACCTGGATGTCGACGGCGATGGTGACCTCGACGTCGTCTATGCCGTCAGCACGATCGGACTCATCCCTGCCAGGCTTGTCTGGAGGGAAAACCTCGGAGGCATCCATTTCAGTGCTGAGCGCGAGATCGCACCGCCCATCACCTCAGGCCGCGAAACCGTGGCCTGCACCGACCTCGACGGAGACGGGATTCTGGATCTGGTGTGCTCGTCCAAAACCAATGCCACCCGCCTCGAATGGTTCAAGGGGGTCCGTTCAAGTCCATAGCCAAGCAAGGCTCATCGCCACCAACTTCCTTGCGGGAAAAGTTTCCCATCCTCAATCCCGCTTGGAAGAAGCCGACCAGCGCGAAGGCCTGGATGACATGGAAGAGATCGTTGTGATTGAAGCCTTGGCACAAGATCATGCCTGATTGCTGGACCCAAGCCGCCAGGGCCGAGAGCATGACTCCCGAGGCCATCCAAGCGCTCCAGCGACGGCGAACCATCAGGGCCACTATGACCCACCCGATCATCGCAGAACCATAGTCGAGAATCGCGACCAGAAAATCAGGCCTCACGATCACCGCGACAAGGGCTACCAGGCATTTCACCCAAACCGCGCGTCGCCACCCCTCACGCAGACCGAGCTCATGGGTGAGACTCATGCCCATGGTCAGGCCGATGAGGCAGATATTCGCGAGCACCAGCCGCCACCAGAGGCCATCGACCCACGATGGAAAATTCGGGGCGAAGCCGTGATACAGTCCACCCAGGCAGGCTCCCAACGCCATCGAGATCAGGGCGCGATGCCACCAGAGCAAAGCGGGATGACCCAGTCCCACACGCCTCCGCATCTTCAACGCCAGAGCGAATCCGATGACAGCAAGAAGCCCGTCGGTGATCAAGGTGGCTGGTTCGTAAACGTTCATGGCTGGAGGAAAAGGTCACAATGGTGACGCCACCATTCGCTTTGGAAACGGCCATCGGAATCGAGCGCCTGCTTCCGTTCGAGAAAGCGGCGGAACATCGGGTAGGCACGCTCGATCTGATCGCGTCTCGCCCAGCGATGATAGGTGAGGAAATAGGAACCACCGAATCCGAGTGCCAGATCGATGAGCCGCCGGAACGCATCCGCTGATTTCCCGATTCCCTCTTCGCTGTGCTCCGTGTGCAGATTGAAGATGACGCAGGCGAAGTCCTCCGATGCCCAAGGCAGGAAACTCTCGTCGTCCTTCTGGATCAGCCGGACCGTCCCGTAAATGACCACCACGCCCACCTCCCGCAGCAGCTTGGCCGATTCTGTTAGAAAAGCCTCCAGATGGGAGCGCAGGACATACAGCTCACTGATCATCTCGCTGGCCGGCACTTTCGCCCCGCACTCGTGGTCCAGTTTCTCATGATAGTCGTTGAGGTAAACACTGAGCTGATGCGTGTCCGACCAATACAGGGATCCGTGCGTGCTTTGATAAAACGAGGCATACCGCTCAAAGACCTTTGCGCGGTCACGATGGGCCAGTCCGATCAATTCCCGCCAGTCTTCCGCATCCAACTCATTTCGTGATTCCGGCATCGGGCGATCCTCCTCAACCGGCAGGTAACAGGAGAACACTCCGCGTTTCAGGAAATCAGGCGAGCTCTCGTCGATGGAAAACTGGAAGTCCCCATACATCGCGCCTTCTTCGATCTTTTGTCCGATCAGCGGCAGAAAGCGATCAACCGTGATGATCTCCACCCAACGTTCCAGTTTCACCCGACGTGAAAGCCGCAGACACACCGACGTGATCACGCCGAAGCAGCCATATCCGCCGATCGCCAGGCGGAACCACTCCGCGTTCTCGGCCCGACTGCACCTCAGGATCTCCCCCTCGGCATTGACCAGTGTGAACGCCTCGACGTCTTCAATGATCGGCTTCATGCGAAGTCCCCGGCCATGGATGTTTGCCGCGAGCGCGCCGCCCAAGGTCAGATCGTCCGCGCCGGTTTGTTTCTGCCGGATGCTCCAGATCGGATCGTCGCCCGCCTGTCGGGCATGAAGGCCTTCGATCAGAGCCGGCCACTTGATCCCCGCGCCCGCCTCGACGTTGCCGTTCACGCGATCCACTTCACCCAGCTTATCCAGACCTGTTAGATCGAGCAGCAAGGTGCCTTCGCCAAACTGCTGCCCGCCCATGGCATGACGTCCGCCACAAATCGAGATCGCCAGACCCTCATGCGACGCCTTCCTGATTGCGGCTGACACCTCGGCCTCGCAACTGGGTCGCTGCACCCGATGCACCCAAGTCGGGTTCAATTTCGAATGAATATCGTTGCAGAGGATCATGCTCAGGAATGAGTTGGGAAGCAGGTGCAGAGACATTCGCCTCTCGCCAGGGCAAGACCTTCAAGGCCACGTGGAGTGAGAAAGGTTCTGCGGAAATCCGAATGGTCGATGACACGTTCATCGCCAAGACCGCAGTCTCGGAGAAATGGCATCAGATCATGACGGGGAATCCCCCAAAGGAAGGGTTCGGCGCGCAGTTTCAACCACAAGCGGACCGCACGATTCTGTCCGCGAAAGTCGATCGATCCAAGGTCATCCATGTCCATGAAGGTCAGGATCACCCACCCGAGCGGTCCAGCCAGCAGGGCGCAATCCTTGAGAAGCTCCGCCACCTTTTCTTTCGTGAGATACATGGTCACGCCTTCGACGATGATCACACTGGGCACTGACCCTGCGGCGGCTTCATCAAGCATCTGCGAGAGGGGACGCGGACCCGTGAGATCGTGAGGCATAATTGTGAGATTCCGAGCCTGTCCCAGAGAACGAACCTTGATCGCTTGTGTGGCCGGTTGATCCACCTCGATCCACTGCACGTCAGTAAACTCGCGATGAAGCCGCCACGCCAGCGTATCGAACCCGGCACCGATCACCACGACTCGGCCTGCCCCGGCGGCGATGGCGCTCCGGACCTCGGCTTCGACTCCAAGTTTCCTGACCAGATAGTGGGCAATCACCCCCGGCAAGGTCAGCCGTTCGATCCCGAACATCACTCGCCGCAGCCAGGGCCATTTCAAGCAAGCGCCGAAACAACCGGAAGACACCTCGGGAATCCCCTCCAGCATTTCCGCAGCCTGCGGGGCCAGGAGCCGCGAGAGCCGTTCATCCTTGAATGCGAGTAGAAGGCACCGCGCAACGAGTCGGGCGGTGTGGCTGGGAGTGTTGGCGCGCATGAACGAAGTCGCCACCGTCCCACAATCCGAGGCTTGTCTGCCAATGGGAAATATCCATGATACCATCGTACCAAATCTGTTTCCCGCCTGGCGGTCCGCTCCCTTGAACATCCACCATCTCGAATTGTTTTATCACGTCGTCCGCTTCGGTGGCATCACCGCGGCGGCGCGACAGATGCCCTACGGCATCCAGCAATCGACGATCAGTTCGCAGATCCTCCAACTTGAGGACACGCTCGGGAAAACGCTCTTCCGCCGTCGCCCTTTCGAGCTGACCGCCGAGGGGCGTGTACTGTTTTCCTACATCGAGCCGTTTTTCAGCGGGCTGGATGCCTTGGGAAATCGCCTCCGTGGTGGTGCGGACCGCCATCTCCGTATTGCTTGTCCGGAAATCGTGCAGCGCGATCACCTGCCGGCCCTGTTGGCCGCCGTGCGTTCGAGAGTCCTTGGATTCCACTTCAGCCTTGTCTCGGCGCGGGTCAGTGAAATCACCCAAATGCTGCGTGCCGACCAGATCGACGTCGGGCTGGCCACCGCCGGGGACAAGGAGGTCGAGGGTGGCGCGTGCCGGGTGATGCTTCGCATGGAGTTGATCCTGCTGGTGCCTGCCGGGTCGGCTTTCCGGAACTCGGAGGAAATCCTGTCGCTCGACCGGATCGACCTGCCGTTGGTGACCCTCCCCCGACATGAGCCCTCGTGCCGGATCTTTCAGGAGGAACTCCAGTCGCGAGGAGTCGATTGGTATCCTTCGCTGGAACTCGCCAGCTTGGAGCTGATCACCCGCTACGTCAGCTCTGGCTTTGGCATCGGCCTCACCTTGGACGTGCCCGGTTCCAAATGGCCGGACAGCGTGAGGACCCTGCGCCTGCCGGATTTCCCGAAGGTGGTCTTCGGTGCTTTCACCAATGGCCCTCCAAATGAACTCGCCGGGCTGTTTCTGGAGGAGGTCGAACGCGTGACGCGGCAGATGATGGCCGCCGCACAAGGGTGACAACCATGACTCAAACCCAAACAGCGAACGCGGCCCGGATCTCCACCACCTCGCTCTCGGTGTAAGCCCGCTTTTCCTCGCTGGCCCAGACCGTGCCCGGCCAAGCGGGATCGGACGAGCTGCGTCCAACGATGTGGAGATGCATCTGCCGGACCTGGTTGCCGATGCAGGCGACGTTGAGCTTTTCCGGCTGGAAATGCGCCGCGACGAATTCGGAAACCCGCCGCACCACTTCCAGCACCTCACGGTATCGCTCCGGAGAAAGCTGCTGCAGATCCTCGATCCCGTCCTCCACCTCCGGCACCACCAACAGCCACGGAAACACGGCGTTGTTTTTCAGCATCACCCGGCAGCCAGAAAGCGTCGCGAGTTCGAAGCCGCCTGCGGCAAGCCGGGGATGAAGCGTGAAGGACATGAGGGGTGGTAAATTCGAAATCCGAAATTGGAAATTCGAAACGGCAGCGAGGGCCGATGATCTTCATTTCGAATATTCTCCCGCCCCTATTGCCTTCGCGGCGGATCGGATGATGCTGCTTCCATGACCCTGATCGAAGCCGCCGCCTGCAAGCGGGCTGAAGGATACCTGGAACTCGGCATGCCGGAGGAGGCGCTTGTTGAACTCGACGAAGCCTTCGCCAACACCGACCAGAATCCAGCGGTGCTGCAACTGCGGACCGAACTCCTCACCAGCCTGTCACGCTGGCACGAGGCCGCGGACATTTGCCTGCAGATGATCGAGCTGGATCCGGGGAACACGTTCTGGTGGATCCAGGGAGCGTATTCCGTGCGTCGGGCGCGTTCGATCATGGAGGCGGAAATCATCCTCCGCGAGGGCCTCGTCCATCACCCGCGCAACGTCCTCATCGTCTACAACCTCGCCTGCTACGCCTGTGTGCAGGGCCAGTTCGACGAGGCCATTTCCCTCTATGGCCGGGCCATCGCGCTGGATGAAAAGACGGTCTTCACCATGTCACTCCGCGATCCTGACCTCGCCGACATCCACCCGCAGATCATTGCGAGGTTCAAGGGCGTGGAGGCTGTTTGATTGCCGCGGCTTTTCAGTCGGGGAATTGACAAGCACGCTGGCGGTCGATTGGGATAGGGAGTTGCGAATCCCTGTGAAAACCCAATCACCATGGCCCGACGTCTTCTCTCCGCCGTTCTTCTTACCACCTTCGTCCTGGAGGCGGAACCACTGAAGCTGCCACCCGGACTGCCCTCCACCTCTGGCTACGCGCTGGAGGACGCGCTGCCCGGCCTGACCTTCACCCAGCCACTCGCCATCGCCTCGGCTCCGGGTGAAAAGAACCGCCTCTTCATCGTGGAAAAGGGCGGGCAGATCCAGGTCATCACCGGCTATCCCGCGAAGCCGGTGAAGTCGGTCTTTCTCGATGTCCGGAAAATGCTCGCCGACAAGGGCAAGGGCTCGCTGGGCACCGAAGGCGAGTGGGGCGTGCTCGGCCTGGTTTTCCACCCGCGCTTCGCCGAGACCGGATTCCTCTACGTCGCCTACGACATGAAGGTGAAGGAGGATGGAAAGACGCTCGGCTTCAACTGCCTCTCGCGCTTCACCGTTTCAAAGTCGAACCCGAACGAGGCCGATCCCGCCAGCGAGCTGCCGATGCTCGCCCAGCTCGATCCCGCCGCTTACCACAACGGCGGCGACCTCCATTTCGGGAAAGACGGCTATCTCTACTACAGCATGGGCGACGGCGGCGGCCACTACGACACCTACGACAACGCGCGCCGCATCGATAAGGATTTCTTCGCCGCGATCTACCGCCTGGATGTCGACCTGAAACCCGGCAACCTCTCGCCGAACCCCCACTCCCAGGCCTCCGCCACCTTTCCCTCCGCCGTCCAGCCGAATGGCTACAAGGTCCCCGCCGACAACCCCTTCAACCTCGCCACCAGCCACAACGGCAAGCCGCTCGATCCCGCGAAAATCCGCACCGAAGTCTTCGCCTGCGGCTTCCGGAATCCGTGGCGCTTCTCCTTCGATCCCCTGCGCGGCGACTTGTTTCTCGGCGTCGTCGGCGAGGATCGCTGGGAGCAGGTCTATCTCGTGAAATCCGGCGCCAACGGCGGCTGGAGCTACCTCGAAGGCAGCCACGACGGCCCCCGCATCAAGGAAAAGCCCGCAGGCGTCACCTTCACCAAGCCGATCTACGAATACCCGCACGGCAACGACACGATCTTCAGCGGCAACTCGATTTCCGGCGGTGTGATCTCGCGCAGCCGCACCCTCGACGAGCTCGACGGCACCTACATCTTCGGCGACTACATCAGCCACTGCATCTGGGCCCTCCGGAAAAGCGGCGAGACCTGGACGCCGCAACTCCTCGTCCGTGGCGGGGCCGTCAGCGCCTTCGGAGCCGATCCGATCAATGGCGACACGCTCATCGCCGACATCGATCGCGGTCGCATCCAGAAGCTCGTGCGCGCAACGAAGCGCCAGCCCGCGCCCCCGAAGTTGCTTTCTGAAACCGGAGCCTTTGCCGATCTCGCGAAGCTCACCCCCGCGCCCGGCGTGCTTCCTTACGCCGTCAACCACGAGGCCTGGAACGGCGGAGCGGTGGCGCGACGCTGGTTCAGCCTGCCCGGGAAGGAAAAGATCACCTTCAATGAGACCAACAACTGGACCTTTCCCACCGGCACCGTCTGGATCCAGCAGCTCGACGAACCCACCTCTGACGGAAAGCCCGGCAAGCGCCTTGAAACCCGCTTCCTCGTGAAAACCGAGGCCGCTGTTTATGGCATCACCTACAAATGGCTGCCCGACCAGTCCGACGCCGAGCTCGTTCCCGAAGGAGGTCTTCCCGCCGGACCGGACGACAAGGGTCGCCCCACGCCCGGCCGCGCCGAGTGCCTGATGTGCCACACCGCCATCGCCGGCTACAGCCTCAGCATGAACACCTGTCAGCTCAACCGCCCCTCACTCACCGATCCCGCCACCAACCAGCTCAAGGCCCTCATCACCGGCGGCCAGCTCAATGCCAAGCCGATCGAAATCCAGGACGTCCCCTCCTTCGCCGCCCTCGCCGATACCACCCGTTCACTCGAAGACCGCTGCCGCAGCTACCTCGCAGTGAACTGCTCCCACTGCCACCAGCAGGACGGCGTCGCCAGCAGCCCCTGGTCCACCAAGGCCAGCTTCACCACCGCCCGCGCCCGCCTCATCAACGGCGAGCTCAACACCGACTTCGGCGACCCCGACAACAAGGTCATCGCCCCCGGCGATCCCGACCACTCCATGATCCTCAAACGCCTCAAGGGCGACGGCGCTCCCCGCATGCCCATGGGCAGCACCGGCCCCATCGACCAGGCCGCCATCGACCTTCTAACCGAATGGATCAAGGCCGGAGCGACGTCGGGGAAATGAAGTGCCAAGTGCCAAGTGCCAAGTGCCAAGTGCCAAGATGAAGACGAAGACGGAAACCAACGCCCCTACCACCACTCACCACTCACCACTCACCACTTAAAATTTACCATTCACACCTCCCCCCTCTTGAAATCGTGGATTGACCCATGGCTGAAAATGCGCGATTTTTCACGGTGATGACAGCTTCCACCGAATTGGATTTGAAGCAGCGTCTCGGTCGGCTGTCCGAGCGTGATCGGCGGGCCATGTCCGCCTATCTGCTCCGGCTCAAGCACCAGTCAAAAAGCGGTCGCCAAGGCATCTCGAAGCTCATGAAGGAAATGGACTCTGGCAAGAAAACCGCCTTGTCCAAACTTGCCACCGATCTCGGGCATGGCTGATCGCCACCCATACGAGCCGGTGCTCTCCTCCAAAGCCTCCGCGTTACTCATCTCGCTGTCCAAAGCCCCTCAGCGGAAATTGATCGGCTTGCTCTAACAGCTCGCCAACAACCCATCCCAGATCGGGGACTATTCCGAACCCGATGATACCGGACGAGAGGTGCAGTTCATTCTGGTCCACGATCAGCTCATCGCATTCTGGGCGGACCACGCGGTCAGGGAATTGAGAATTGTGGAGATTGTGGAGGTCTGAAAATGACGTCCTAGCATCATCCGTAGCCGATTCACCGGTCTTCGCCAGGCCCAACAATGTTACGATGTGCGGACTGACCCTCGCCAACAATGTTACGATGTGCGGACTGACCCTCGCCACCGCCGATTCACCGGTCTTCGCCAGGCCCAACAATGTTACGATGTGCGGACTGACCCTCGCCAACAAAGTTACGAAGTGCGTACTGAACCTCGCAACCATCGCAACTCACAATGTTACGATGAGCTGACAGACCC
>JANOKL010000628.1:0-5476 GCA_031419215.1 Luteolibacter sp.
CCAACCTCAAGAACTTCCGGAAATTCTACCTCACGTTCCCGGACAGGGAAAAAAGCTACACACTGTGTAGCTTTTTGACGTGGAGTCATAATCGTTTGATCATGAGGGAGGAGGACGCCAAAGCCCGTCTCTACTACCTGCAAGAGGCAAAAGCGCAGAACTGGAGCGTCCGCCAGCTCCAGCGCCAGATCGAAACCCGCACCACCGCCATCGACCACCTCGAAGCCGAACTCGACCGGCAAATCACCTGCTCCAACCGCCTCCGTCGATCAACCCTGGCTTCTGCATTCACTGGACGGATATGAATCGCTTGGAAGATCTCATTCGTGATTATTTGGTCGGCCAATTGGAACTCCTGGAGACTGGACTTACCCTTGTAGCGAAGGAATACACATTGCCAAATCCAGATGGCGCAGGTGGCAGGATTGATATCGTCGCCAAAGACCGGTTCGGTCATTATGTGGTGATTGAGATCAAGCGAAGTAACCAAGCCGCACGCCAAGCGCTCCATGAGATTCACAAATACACGGCACTTTTTCGGCAGAACCTCGGATTGGATGAAAGGAAGATTCGTCTAATGGTCGTCTCGACGGAATGGCACGAGCTTCTTCTGCCGCTGGCGGAATTCGCAAAGAATACTCCATACACCGTCGAGGGATTTGAGATAGAGGCAAGCAGCACCGGCGTTGTGGGTGAGATGGACCCCGAAGTCCGGCCATTGCGGGGCTAAACTAAGCTAAGGTGGTGGAGGGCGGGAAAGAGGTAGTGGATCATGGATGATGGATCAAGGGAGGAGTGGGTAGGGACTCGAATGGGGGAAGCTGGAGCGCAAGGCGTAGCACGCAACGGAGCGTAGCGCAGTGAAGTGCGAAGCCTGGAGCGGAGGCTTCCCCCATTCGCCGCGCCGGGGTCATGCGGCGGCTTGGCAGGTGGGTTTGTAGACCATGGCGGGTGTCAGGTTGCCCAGCGTTTCATGCGGCCGCCAGTGGTTGTAGCGGTCGAACCACTTCCGCAGGCCAGCCCGCAGCGCGGGCACTGTGGCGTGTTCGAACAGGTAGATCTCCTCGTATTTCACGCTCCGCCACAGCCGCTCGATGAAGACGTTGTCCATCCAGCGACCGCGTCCGTCCATGCTGATTTTCACTCCGAGGCCGAGCAGTTTCCCGGTCCATTCGATGGAGGTGAACTGGCAGCCTTGATCGGTGTTGAAGATCTCAGGAACGCGACCGGTGGCGGCCAGCGCGTTATCGAGAGCCTCCAGGCACAGGCCGGTTTCCATGGTGTTGGACACCGCCCAGCCGAGCACCTTACGCGAGGCCCAGTCCATCACGGCGCACAGGTAGGCGTGGCCGCCGGGCATCGGCACGTAGGTGATGTCGGTGCACCAGACCTGATCGGGACGCGTGATGGCGAGCTTGCGCAGCAGGTAGGGATACTTACGGTGGCCATCGTCCGGAATGCTGGTCCGCGGCTTGCACCAGATCGCTTCGTGGCCGATCTCGCGGCGCAGGCGTTGCAGGCGCTTGCGGTTGATTTCCACGCCGTGATCGCGCTTGAGGACGGTCACCAGACGGCGGCTCCCCAGGCAGGGATCGATCATGTAGATCTCGTCCAACAGCCGTTTGATGCGGATGTCTTCGGGGTTCTCAGGCACGGCCTGATAGCTCACGGAGGAGCGGGCGACGCCTAACAGCTCAAATTGTTTTCTCATGCTCAGCTTGGGATGATTCTTTTCGACCAACTCGATGCGATCCCTCACAGACCGAGTTGTTTCGACTTTTTGCGCAGGAAATCCACCTCGACGGTGAGCTGCCCGATCTTGGTGTGCAGCTCGTCGCGCTGACGCTCGAAATCCTCGCCTGCGGCCTTCTCACGGCTGGGGCCGAAGACGCCGGTTGAGCCCTCGATCATGGCCTTCTTCCACTCGGAGACCTGCACTGGATGGATGTCGAAGTCCTTGGCAATCTGCTGGACGGACTGGATGCCCTTGAGCGCTTCAAGCGCTACGCGGGCTTTGAATTCGGGTTCGTGTCTTCTACGTTTGGCTTTCATTTTGTGTGGTTTAGTTTGGGTTCAACACCCGCCCCCGACCACCCCAATCATCGCTTAGCCCCTGGCCCGATTTTCGGGGTCCGTCTCACTCCTCCGGTCCGCACTTCGATCTAATTTGATCCTCCGGTGTCGCATTCATGGTGCGGCCCATCGACGGGTTAATCATGAGCGGGGCCACCCGTATCGTTTTTCGTAATTGGCCTCTTGGTGAAGAGGTCCCGCAAAACGGAGCCAGCAAAATCCGGAGGGACTTCGACCGATTTTGAGGAGGCTGGTCAATCCAACTCCCTTCTGTTTGAACAATCCCATGTGTCCAGATACCCGGGTCGATTCAGAGTCTGGAGCAGTGACCAATCCGTTGGGGCATCGGACTTGCCCGAAGTGCCGGGAATCGACAAAGCGGATTCCGATTGAACTAGAGGTGCAAGGCGATTGGGCCTCATTTTTCTTAGCTCGTGGATGGGGATCGTCGGACTCCACAAGGGTCACTGCCCTGGTCTGTGAGCACTGCTCTGCTGTGTTTGAGCGCACCGATTCGCCAAGTCAGGCGTCCAATCGTGCCATCGGAATTGGGATTCTAGTGATTTCACTGACCGTCGCGATCGGAGTGATCGTGGTGATCGTCAGCGGATTGTGGTAGTCCCCTTTCCTGCCCAATGCCTTTAAGGATTGGGTTACAGTAGTTCGATTCTTGATCCCGGCAGGGATCGGAGAAATTAGCCCCGGGTCGACCTGTCCTCCGAAGCCTCGGCGAAGGAGGAGGCCGTATTCCGGCCGAACACCCGGGGAACTTGTAAACAGAAGGATTCGACCCCGGCAGTGGGTCGCAGCAGCGTGCGAGGGCCATTGATTGCCGACGCTTCTGGCACGCCTTTCAGGGTGCAAATCCAGGAGATCACCAAACCCGGGGTGGTCGCTCTCCCCTGCTTCGCTAAAGCTACGAAGGGCAGGCTCGACCCCGGGCTATTACCTGGAATCCTTTCAGGATATGGATTTATTGCGCTCCGAATCTCCAATCCTTAGCGACATTGCCCTTTCCTGCCCGATCACTTCTTGTCGAAGTAATCCACGAGGCCGTAGGCCATTTCATTGATGCGTTTCATCGAGTCGAGCAGCGGCGTGTAGGGTTCGTAGCGGTTGCTGAGGATGCCTTTGTTGGAGTCCTGATTGGAGGGATCGGAACGGATGTCGGTCGGGTCGTTGTCGATGTACTTGAACCAATGCCAGCCGACGCAGGCCTTGGACTGCAGCAGGCCGAGGGTGAAGTTCTCGTAGAAGAGGCCTCGGTCGCGCTGGGTCTTGACGAGCCAGCCGGCGCCACTGGTGTTGGCGAGGCCGGAATCCGCGCCCTTGGCATACCATTCGGTGATGATCACCGGCCTGCCCGATTCACGCGACCACATCGCCAGGCGCTCCGGGTCCGGGGTCCAGGCGTGGTAGTAGTTCACCGAGACGACATCGACGTAGGGGCCTGCGCCTCGGAAAATCTCCGGGCTGCGCAGGGCAGAGCCATGAAAGCGCGCGCCGAGATAGAGATGGTTCGGGTCGTGGCGCTTGATGGCGGTGGACACGATCCGGAAGTACTGCCCGACCATGAACTCCAGGAAAGCCGGCAGATCGGCGGGCTGGATGTCGGCCGCGGTGGCAGTGGCTCCGTGTCGCGAGCGCAACCACTTGAGCGCGGCTTGATGGCCCGGATCGGTGGAGGGCAGGGCGAGGTAGTTCTTGAGCGCGGCGGCCGGCAGGGGCAGTTCGTTGTCCGAGAAATGCCCAAGCAGCCAGGGGTTGTTCTTGTCGGCGGCCAACTGGCGGGCGTGTTCGTCGCAGAAGGTCACGAACTCCGGGTCGAAGACAAAGATGCAGTCGCCCGGATAGCCGGTGCGGCCCGGTTTCTGATAGGTGCCGCCCCGTTTCTTGCCGTAGCCCGACATGAAATTCCAAATGCGGGTGTGGACGAGCGGCGTCTTCACGGCGGACAAGCGTTCGGTGTCGGTCCAGGCTCCGAGGCCGTTGAAACCGTGGGTCCGCAGCAGGTTCGTGGTCTGTTTCGCCCAGGTGGGCTCATCCGCGAACTTCTGCTTCCATGCGTTCTGGGCGGCAGGCGTTTGCAACCTGCTGACCGAGGTGACGCCCCGGTGGATAAATAGGCAGCCCTCCGGATCGACCAACCACCAGCGGTCCCCGATCTTCGCCGTATGGAAAAAGCCCGTGGCCTTGTCCTTGCGGGTGGTCAGTCCGCCAAAACGGCTGAGACCGCTGTCGGTCTTGATTCCGGCCGCGCCGGGCAAATCTTCCAGCGTCCGCGTGGAACGGGCGACCCATTTGTCACCGGGCTTGTTGGCGACCTCCACGCTGCGGAGCGGAGTCTGCCCGAAAACCGACGCAGCCAGCGGCAAGAGCAGCAGGGCCGTGGGAAAGCGAAGGAGGTTCCGCATCGGAGTCAGGTGCATTCCAGGATGGGCAGGAGAACTGCTCCCTACCCTCCCGAAGCGGCTGATGTTTCAAGCGGTGGTGGCGGAGCGGGTGACGATGCTCTTATTGATGAAGCGCTTACCCACGCGCCAGATTCTTCTCTGTGCCTCAAACACTCGTTTTCCGGGACCGGCCTCGACTGCTCAATGTTACGATGTGCGGACTGACCCCGGCCACCGGGACCGGCCTCGACTGCTCAATGTTACGATGTGCGGACTGACCCCGGCCACCAGGACCGGCCTCGACTGCTCAATGTTACGATGTGCGGACTGACCCCGGCCATCCTGACCCCGGCCATCCGCCGGATATCCAAATGCGAACGACTCCATCTTCTTGCACGTCTCGGAGCAGGCGACGGCGAGCGCATGACCTTGCTTACACGACAGATGGCCTTCGAGCCGTAGCCTGCATCAGTTGTGTTCGGCCTCTGGAAATCCCCAGTTAGTCTATTGTTCAGGAGTTCAATCATCGGCTTTACCGCTCTCGGATTTGCGTTTCAGATAGTCGTCTTTGGCCATCTTTTCATAGTCGGCCAACCAGCCCTTCATGAATTCCTCCTGTTCTTTGAGGACGGCAAGGGGACTGACTCCAAGCCCTATGGGCCCGAACACATGCCCGGTATCCGAGTTCAATATTGAGGTAGCCATCGCCTGCTGAGCACTCCACATCTGAAACACCATGTCTTTTCGAGTCATCGGATCAAGATCATTGATCACCCCAACGAGATTATCGTCACTGACCCGCTTCTTGAGTAAGTCAACAATCTGGGGAGACGGCACAATCAATACTTGAATCTCAGGTGGCCGGTTGCACCCGATCAAATATCCTCCGGAAAAGGTGCTGAATATAACTATGGCAGTGAGAGCCGATCGCTTCGCGTTCATGTGTCTGAGTAGGTGTTCTATACCGAACAGTTGAGTGGATGCACCGGCGGTGGCGAGCCTGAATTCAA
>JANOKL010000629.1:0-5510 GCA_031419215.1 Luteolibacter sp.
CCAATCGGATCGCGGCTCAACCAGCGTCCGAGGTTCGTGTGGTAGTAGCGATACCCGTAATCGTTCACCTCTCGTGAAACGATTTCACTCAAGTCATTGGAATTGAGATCCTTGAGTCCAGGGGGTGATTGAGGTGGTTTGGGAGGTAGTAGCGGTGGCGCTCCACTGTCATCGGGGCCTTGATCCTCCGGGCCGTCCCGATCCACGCGCTTCTTATGCTCCGTGGAAGCGGAATTGAGCAAAGGAGTTGAAGTTACGATCACCATTTCGTTTGATTCAGACCCTACTGTGTCAGGGGAGGGAGGGAAAGAAGGAACTGAGGCACCGCCATGGGGATGACTGCGGGCGTGGACCTCCTTCAGCGAGGTGATGCTGACATGCGTGTAGATCTGAGTGGTGTCCAGCCGGGCGTGACCGAGCATCGACTGGATGTAGCGGATGTCTGCCCCGCCTTCGAGCATGTGGGTGGCGCAGGAATGGCGGAAGAGATGACAGGAGCCTTGCTTGGTGATTCCTGCCTTCTTCATCGTTCTCGATACCCAGTTTCCGAGGTAGTCTGAGCTGAGACGTGTGCCGTAGCCTGAGAGGAACAGGGCGCTTTCTCCGGGCAGATAGGCGAGCTGTGGCCGTGTATCCTTCAGGTAGCGCTCCAGCCACTCCGCCGCCCGACCTCCGACGGGGAGTAGCCGACTTTTTCCGCCCTTGCCACGGCGAATCAGTAGGGTGCGCAGGGAGGAATCGTAGTCGCCAACGTCCAGATTCGCCATCTCGGAGCGACGGATGCCGGTGGCGTAGAAGAGTTCCAGGATGTTTCGGTCACGACAGCCAAAGGGGCTGTTCAAATCCGGCAGGTGCATGAGGCGCTCGATTTCCTCGCTGCTGAGGGACTTTGGTAGGCTGCGGCATTGCTTGCGGGGCAGATCGAGGTCTGCGGCCGGGTTGGCCGGAATGATGCCTTCCCGACACATCCAGGCGAAGAAGCGTCTGACGGCACCAAGACGGGCGAGCTGGGTATTGATCCCGAGTGGCTGTCCAGTGCGCGGGGAGCAGTATCGAAACAGGAAGAGTTGGAAGGTCTCGAGCGTGGTCCGCGAGAAGGCCTTGGGAGAGAGGAGAGCTTCGGATCTCGCCCAGCCGAGGAACTGCTTCAGAGCCCAGCGATGGCTGTCGATTCCTCCGGCTGCAAATCCCCGCGCTTCCAGCCTTGCGAGGAATGCCGCTCCGAGAGCTTCGAGTGAGCGCTTCTCGGAGTTGAGAATGGGGGAAGGAGGCAGGCCACCTTTTCGGCGTCCGCGCATGCCAGAGAGATTGCAAAGTCCTGATTTACCGGCCATGGGTGTCACTTGGGCGGTCGCACCGAGAATAGGCGAGTCTCAATGACAAGATATCGGGTGTCGTGGCTTCAGGCCCCCAGCTTCTTTTCGATCAGCGCAAGCAAAGGAGGTAGATGATTCTGGATCACGTCCCAAAGAATCAGATGATCCACGACGTCGCATCCATGGGCGATGATGTTTCGGAGCCCGATGATCCTATTGAGATCCGGGATGGCATCCGCTTCGGCCCCTGGAAAACGCTTCGCCAATGATTTCAAGTTCCCGTTCAGCGATCAGTTGAAGATCCCTTCTCGTGGAAAAGTCGTCTTCGCTGACTCCCTTGCAAAAGGACAGCAATTCGACGACCGCCTGCCTTGCGTCGTGGAGATATTTTTCAGGAAGCCTCGGCATAAAGTAGCCTGCGGCTGGTTTCCAGTTCGGCGCGCATCACGGGGTTGCGGATGGCCTCGAGGCTGATCAGATCGACCGGACGGGCCATCAGGATCTCAAGGGCCTCCTTGAGATCCATGAAGGCGGTGAAGCGACCCTTGGCGTGTTGATCGGTGAACGATACGGCCATGTCCACGTCACTGTCCGGACCGAAGTCTTCCGGTCGGAGCGCGGAGCCGAACAGGCTCAGCTCCTTGACGCCTAGACGTCGGGCCAGCAGGACGATTTCCCGCAACTGCTCTTCAGTGAGTTTCAACAAGGTGACCCTAGCAACCGTGGGACCTTGGGTTCAAGCCGCGTTTCAACGGCCTTCTCCCCAGATCCTTCACATTTCCCAATATTTCGCTCTGCGAAAACAATCTTGCCCCTTGGGCGGGGGCGGGGGATGCTGCCGCGTCCGATTATGGCACGGAGTGACAACAAGAAACGCGGTGAGGAACCCCCACCGTCGAAATGGTCCAATGAGATCACCGGGATCATCCTGATCGCGGTGGGCGTGTTGCTGACGCTTTCGCTGGTGTCCTACTCTCCCGAGCATCTCCCGGAATGGGGGCCGCTGAAGGACTTCGCGGATCGCTCGGGCCGTGGCGGCGGCAACCTTATCGGCCCTGTGGGCGCGGTCCTTGCGTTCTGCCTGATCTTTCTGTTGGGCGCGGCTGGGTGGCTGGTGCCGATGGGCTTGATTTGGTTCGGCGTGGTGAAGCTGATCCGCGATGGTTCGATCTGGCCGCGGAAAATGATCGGCCTTCTTATCTTGCTGGTGGCCGGATCGATCTGGCTGCACGCGGCGGACTACTTTTTCAAAGACTGGGCGTTGCGCTGCCGGATCACCGGAATTGGTCCGGGCGGCATCATCGGTTATGGACTCGGCGGCTTCGTTTTCGTGAAGCTGATCGGTAAGGCTGGGACGCTGCTGCTTCTCGGAACGGGCTACCTCGTGGCCCTCTTGCTCTTCACCGGTCATCGGCCGATCCGTTTCACCAAGGCCTGCTTCAAGCTGGCACGGATGAAAGTCGCCGAGGCGCGTGAAAAGCGCAGCGTCGCTGGAGTTGCGGCCGCCCGCCAAGCGGAGCTCGATGCCGAGAAGGAACGCCAGCGCGAGCAGCGCCGCCGCGAACGCGAAACGACGAAGGCCGCCTCGGTACCAGCCACTGCACCGGTTGTGGATGGCCAGGCAATGCTGCCTCTGAAGGAAACTCCGGTCCCGCAGATCATTGATGCCTCGCAGCGCCGCGCTAACGCGATTCCCGCAGGCGAAAAACCTTTCGAACGCAAGAACGCCGGCCACCAGTCCCTCAGCACCAACGCCCACGCCGATTACGAAACACCGGGCTACGATTTGCTCGACGAAATCGATCTCGGCAGCGAGCCGGAAGCCGCAAACCGCGACGAGCTTCTCTCCAACCAGCAGATCATCATTGATACGCTGAAAGCCTTCGGCATCGATGTCACCGCGGGCGACATCACCCGTGGCCCGACGATCACGCGCTACGAAATCTATCCAAGCGTCGGCCTCCGCGTGTCCCGCATTTCCCAACTTGAAGCGGACATCGCCCGCGCCACCTGTGCCGAGCGCATCAATATCCTCGCGCCGATCCCCGGCAAGGACACGGTCGGCATCGAAATCGCCAATACCAACAAGGTCGCCGTGCCACTGCGCGAGCTGATCGAGGACCCGGAGTTCAACTCCTCCAAGAAGAAGATCCCGCTGGCTCTCGGCAAGGATGTCTATGGCAAGACCGTCATCGCCGACCTCGCCGCCATGCCGCACCTGCTTGTCGCCGGTGCCACCGGATCGGGGAAATCGGTCTGCATCAATTCCATTATCGCCTCTATCCTCTTCAAGTTCGGCCCGGATGAACTACGCTTCATCATGGTCGATCCGAAGGTCGTGGAAATGCAGATGTACAATCGTCTGCCGCATCTCGTCGTCCCCGTCGTCACCGATCCAAAGAAGGTCGTGGCCGCGCTGAAGTGGGTGGTGAACGAGATGGAGAAGCGCTACCGGATTTTCGCGAAGGTCGGCGTCCGGAATTTCGATGCCTACAACGTCCGCGTCCGTCCGGAGAAGGCCGCACCGACTCCCGTGGTCGCGCCTGAACCGCAGGAAGGCGAGCCCGAAGAAACGGCCGTCTTCGATGCGGCGGGCAACAAGGTGCCGTCCACCCATTTCGCCCCGCCGTGGGCCACTGAGGACAGCGATGAGCCTGACGAGGCCATGGACTCGATCGCGGCGGCGCTTGCCTCCGGCGAACTCGGAGCCGAAGCCGAGGAGGACGAACTCATCCCCGACGAGGATGAAATGCCGGACCGTTTCCCTTACATCGTCGTGTTGATCGACGAGTTGGCCGACCTCATGCAGACCGCCCCGGCGGATGTGGAAATGTGCATCGCGCGCATCGCCCAGAAGGCCCGTGCCGCCGGCATCCATCTCATCATCGCCACCCAGACGCCCCGCGCCGACGTGGTCACCGGCATCATCAAGGCCAACATCCCTTGCCGCATCGCCTTCCAGGTGTCATCGGCCCTCGACTCCCGCGTCATCCTCGACACCAAGGGCGCGGACAAGCTTGTTGGCAAAGGCGACATGCTCTACCTGCCACCCGGCTCCGCGAAGCTCGAACGCGCCCAGGGAGCCTTCGTGTCCGACCACGAGGTCGAGCGTCTTGTTGAGCACTGCTCGAAGCAGGCCGCCCCGAACTTCGTCTCTGAAATCCAGGCCTCCATCGACGGTGGCGGCGATGATGACGAGGACGATGTTTCCGATGCCGACGAAGAACTCATCGTCAAGTGCATCGAGGTCGCCCGCCAGGAACAGAAGTGCAGCACCTCGCTCCTCCAACGTCGCCTACGCCTCGGCTACACCCGTGCCGCGCGCATGGTGGACATCCT
This sequence comes from Luteolibacter sp., assembly GCA_031419215.1. Lineage (GTDB taxonomy): Bacteria > Verrucomicrobiota > Verrucomicrobiia > Verrucomicrobiales > Akkermansiaceae > Luteolibacter. Next base: position 4,656 of record JANOKL010000629.1, read on the forward strand.
CGAAGCACGCGGAGTCGTAGGCCCCGGAGACGGAGCCAAGCCCCGCGAGGTGTATTTGAAAAAGTTTCGTGGCTGCGCTTTCCAAGCGCAAGGCCTCTGGAACTGGCTTGGCGGATGGAATCCGCAGCCACGATTTTTGAATTGGAAGTTGCGACCGTTGCTGTCGCCGCAATGCCGAAGGGGTATTGATCATGAACCATGCGGTCCTCACTCCAACTGGACTGTGATTTTCGGTGATCTCTTCCACCTGCGTTCGACGGATCAGTGTGGATGTTTCTGCTTCGATCCAATTTTTCTACGGAAAGTGCCAAGGAATCCGGCGGCTGTCCGATGTGCATGGTGAGCCTTCGCATGCTGGACGATCCCATTCCGGGAGGTCAGCGGGCGGGGCTTTCAAACCAACCGAACATCCATCCGTGAAACCTGCATTCCTCCTTCTGACCGGGCTACTCGCTGCCGCCCCACTCCACGCTCAGACCACCCCCAAACCGGGCACTGCCACACTGGTGACCTTCGACTCGGTGATCACCACCTAAGCCACACCGGTCGTCACGCCCGTGACCGGTGGCACTCGCACGACCTATACGTCCACCTCGGTGCGTTTCACCAATCGCGAGATCCTCGAAGCGATGCGGGTCGCGACCCTGCTTGATGGGACGATCAGCGGCTGGCAGATCGGTCGGTTGGCGAATCCTGCTGGCGTGGGTCGTCTCTACGCCCTGAAGTCCGGCAAGGCCGGAGTCCTGATTCCAGCGAATCTCCTGACAGAGCCCGTCATCACAAACTCCGCCTCGACGGGAACCGAGACCGTTGCGACCGGAGGCGCGACGCTGACCAACCAGAACCGTCGGGTCT
>JANOKL010000630.1:0-1827 GCA_031419215.1 Luteolibacter sp.
GCGCCGGACTCCCCGGGATCGACCGGATCTGGCCGATCGACCTCGACCAACTCGGGCGCCTGATGCTCGTGCCCTCGCCTGACGGGCTGCGCGCTGCCTACGCGATGATGGCGATCGAGATTGACCGGTTGCGGGCCGAGCGGTTCGATCTTCTCGAAAGCAACACCTTCGCCCATGTCGGCAGCATTCGCTCTCTCGTCGTCGTCGTGAAATCCCAGGCTATCGACCTCGTTTGGAGTGGTGTTCTCTGCCGCGGGGTTGTTGACGACGACCTTGATCCCCTCGGAAGAGTGGACTTCCTGCGTGATCGTGCCGCTGCCGTCTTTGTTGAGATGAATGATCGTCTCCACTTGGTAGCAACTCAGGAGGGTGAACGTGGTGGCAAGGACGGACAGATGGAGAAGAAGGCTTTTCATAATTTCTTAAACATTAGCCATTTACTTTTCCATTCACAAGCCCGCGGAAACACTTCCTCCGAGACGAACACCCAGTAGTCCTTGATTCGTCCGCCTTGCCCCGGCCCACCGGGGCGGGGGATGAACATCAAACTTCCAACGTTGAACATCGACGTGCAAAGGGCGTACCTCTTCGTTTCGAATTTAGAGCTTAGAATTTCGTGCTTTTTTCCCGAAAGGGGTGACCGCTGTGCCGTCCCAGGCGAGGTGAGCCACGTTCCAAAGAGCCCACTAGGTGGGAGCGTCCGGCGTAGGTGGTCGTCCTAAAAGGCATGACCTGATTGGCCGGAGTAATGCTCCCGAGTATATAGCATAGGTTCGGGCACGCTTGCCAGAATGGACGAACACAGCAGTCGGGAGGAATCTAGGCAGGCCCTTGAAGCTGGCAACCGAAAATCTTCGCCGATTCAGTAACAAAATCCTCAGGTCCTCATTTTCACCGGTTGGATCTTTACGGCCCGGCATTCCTCCCTAGGTTGGCGGCGACTGTTTTTTGCCCATGGAGTCCCCATCCGAGAAACTCGATACCCTGCAGGCGGTGGAACTCGCCGAAGGCGTGGAGATTCGTCTGAGGATCGCGGGGCCGATGCTGCGGGCCGGGGCGTATGGGCTAGATCTGCTGATCCGCATCGGGGTGATGATCGTTGCAGGCCTGGGGATCAGTTTCGCTGGCCTCGCAATCGGTGGTCAAGTGGCGGAAGGTCTGCTTCTGCTGATCTGGTTTTTCCTGGCTTGGTGGTATCCGGTTTTCTTTGAGGCGGGAAAGCGTGGGGCCACTCCCGGCAAGCGCGCGATGGGCCTGCGGGTCGTCCAGCCATCCGGTGCGCCGATCACGCTCGGCCAGGCGATCGTCAGGAATTTCCTGCGCTTCATCGACGGCATGCCCGCGATCACCTATGGCTTCGGTCTGGCGAGCTGCATGGCGACGAAGCGCTTTCAGCGACTCGGCGATTTGGCAGCAGGAACCGTGGTCGTGTATGAGCGCATCCCGCCGGAGCCCTCCATCGCCGCCCCTCCGCCGATGTCATCTCACCGCCCACCAGTGGCGCTCACGGCGGATGAAGTCCGCGCTTTGGGAATGTTCCGGGACCGGGCTGGGCTTTGGTCGGAGGCGAGGCGTTGCGAAATCTCCGATCACGCGGCGGTGCTTAGCGGCGCGAAAGGAAATGCCGGGGTGGCGCGATTGATGTCGATGGCACACTGGCTGCAGGAAAAACGCGACTCATGACCTCAGGCGATTTCGAGAACAAGAACTCCGCACGCTGGGCGGAATACGAGGCACTCGTCCGCTCGGTCGAGCTCGGTAAGCCGATGCCTGGAGTCGAGCGTCTGCCGCAGCGGTTCAGCGAGCTCTGCCTCGATCTCTCGCTTT